>JAFGKZ010000288.1 GCA_016928315.1 Calditrichaceae bacterium | reverse complement strand
TTAGTGACAGGCGGCGCCGGATTTATAGGTTCTAATTTTGTGCGATATATGTTTAACAAATATAAAGATTATAAATTGATGGTACTGGACGCGCTGACCTATGCAGGTAATCGTGAAAATCTTGCTGATCTGGAAGGTAACAGCCGTTATGAATTTTATCATGGTGATATTCAGGATAAAGAAATTGTTGATAAATTGATGAGTCGCGTTGACTATGTTGTAAATTTTGCCGCTGAAACCCATGTGGATCGTTCTATTCTGGAAGCAGGCAAGTTTATTGATACAGATGTGCGGGGTACGTTTGTATTGCTGGAAGCGGCCAAAAAGTATCAGATTGAAAAATTCTTGCATATTTCAACCGATGAAGTTTACGGCTCAATTGAAAACGGATCATTTAAAGAAGGCGATCCGCTGGAACCGAACAGCCCCTATTCAGCTAGTAAAGGCGGCGGTGATTTACTAGTACGCTCCTATCATAAAACCTATGATGTGCCGGTGATCATAACGCGCAGTTCAAATAATTACGGGCCTTACCAGTATCCGGAGAAATTAATCCCTCTTTTTATCACCAATGCCATCGATGATATGCCATTACCCTTATACGGCGATGGTAAAAATGTACGTGATTGGATCCATGTTGAGGATAACTGTTCCGGATTGGATGCCGTTTTACATAACGGTAAAATTGGACAGATCTATAATATCGGCGGCGGGAATGAACGGGAAAATATTTTCATTACTACAACCATATTAAAACTTTTAAATAAGCAGGAGTCATTGATAAAATATGTTAAAGACCGGCCGGGACACGACCGAAGATATTCCATAACCACTGATAAAGTGCAGGCTTTAGGCTGGGAGCCAAAATTCGATTTAACGGCAGGTCTTGAAGATACAGTAAACTGGTACCTGAAAAATGAAATCTGGTGGCGCAGAATAAAGGAAAAACAGGAAGATTACCGGAAGTATTATGAATCGCAGTACGGAGAGCGATAAATGAAAAATGACAAATGCGAAATGATAAAAATAAGATTGAAAGCAAGTTCCAAATAACAAATTCCATACATAATGTTAGGACATCCCAGATTCTAAATTCTGAATTCTAAAAACATGGCCCAGACAAAAAAACATACATGCAAAAATCATCCCCATGAACCGGCATCCCGCAAATGCTATTATTGCCATGAGTACATTTGTTCTGACTGCCAGTTAAGAATTGATCATCATATTTTTTGCAGTAAAAAATGCCATCGTTACTGGAAATGGCAGCAGTTTGCCGAAAAATCAAATTTGTCAAAAGAACTGATCGGTATTGCTGCGGTACTTTTAATTTTAAACATTGTGTTCTTTCTGTATCTTAACTCGAAACTGGATTCCATACAGAACAGTATTCATGAACCTGTTACAGAGGAAATGGCAGAAGCTGAGTCCATAGAACCCGCCCTGAGTAAAATCAAATTTGACACCACGCGCTATCCGTTAAAGAATGTTTTGCAATTCCAATTATCTATCAATGATGGCGCTGTGGCGGCATTAAAACGTGACGGGCGTTTTGTTGAGTCACAGGTTCAAAATGGTAAACCGCTTAAATTTTATAATCAGTTTTTAAATCAGGGTAAAAATGAATTTTCCATCTACTTACTGGAAAATGGCGGCACAAGCAGTTTGATCGATTCTTTTACAATCATTTTTAAATCTGCCCGTGTGGAATACATGCGCCGATATGTCGATCGTATCCGTGGTGACAGCAGCGGCATCGCCTTAACCTTTGACGGCGGCTCAACCGATAATGGTACCGAGAAGATTTTAAATATTCTGCGGAAAAATAATGTGCGATGTACTATGTTTTTAACCGGTGATTTCTTAAAGAAATATCCAAAACTCGTTAAGCAAATGGTTTTGGATGGGCATGAAATTGGCAATCATTCATATAGCCATCCGCATCTGACCATGCTGGAAAAGGATGGTTCTACCAAAACGCGTAAAAATGTTAATCGGCAATTTATCTACGACCAGCTTCATAAACCGGATAGTCTGTTTAAGCAAATCAGCGGCTATCCGATGGCGCCTCTATGGCGGGCGCCTTATGGAGAAATCAATCATGAAATTCTATTATGGGCGGCAGAAGCCGGGTTTAAACATATTCATTGGTCGCCCAAATGTGATACATGGGATTGGGTAACCGATACCACTTCTTCCATTTATCGCACAGCGCCGCAAATTTTAAATTATTTTTTAGAGATGGATGATGAAGCCGGCCTGGGCGGAAGAATTATTCTGATGCACCTGGGAACCGACAGAAAAAAAGAAATCCCGAATGGCATTCTGTCGGATTTAATAATCAAATTAAAGGAACGCGGGTATCAATTCAAAACCATCGGGCAGATGTTGACCAGTTCGTAGTATATTTTTATAGAATTGCATGAATCTTTTTACAATTTTACTATTATTTTAACTTTGATTATCCGGGCATAATCCTTATATTGCGCACTTGTATTCAATAATTGCAAATTATTAACTAAGATAAAAATTACAGGAGTTTGGTAATGGCTAAAAAGGTACTCGATATCGTTAAGCCGGGCGTTGTTACCGGTGATGACGTACAAAAATTATTAACCCATGCAAAAGAAGAAGGTTTCGCTCTACCAGCTGTCAATGTGGTTGGAACCGATTCTGTTAATGCTGTGCTGGAAGCTGCCAGCGTGGTAAAATCGCCGGTTATTATACAGTTCTCAAACGGCGGCGCCAGTTTCTATGCCGGAAAAAGCTTATCCAATGACGGGCAAAAGTCGGCTGTTCTGGGAGCCATTTCCGGTGCAAAACATGTTCATTTAGTTGCAGAAGCCTATGGCGTTCCGGTAATCCTGCATACCGATCATGCCGCTAAAAAACTATTACCCTGGATCGACGCCCTGCTGGAAGAGGGTGAGAAACACTTCAAACAAACCGGAAAACCATTATATAGTTCACACATGCTCGATCTTTCCGAAGAATCTTTAGAAGAGAATATTGAAATTTCATCTAAATATCTTGAACGCATGGCCAAAATTGGTATGACTCTGGAAATAGAACTGGGCGTAACCGGCGGCGAAGAAGATGGCGTAGATAATACAGGTATTGATAGTTCCAAATTGTATACTCAGCCGGAAGATGTTGCTTATGCTTATGAACATTTATTAAAGATTAGTCAGAATTTTACTGTCGCCGCTTCGTTTGGTAATGTGCACGGTGTTTATAAACCGGGTAATGTAAAATTGACGCCTAAAATTCTTGATAACTCTCAAAAGTACATTCAGGAAAAATATAATACGGGTGCAAAACCGGTTAACTTTGTCTTCCATGGCGGATCCGGTTCTTCTATGGATGAAATCCGTGAAGCTATATCTTACGGTGTAATCAAGATGAACATTGATACGGATACTCAGTGGGCAACATGGAAAGGTGTCATGGAATTTTATAAGAAAAATGAAAGTTACCTGCAGGGTCAGATTGGTAATCCTGAAGGTGAAGATAAACCAAATAAAAAATATTATGATCCGAGAAAATGGCTGCGCGAAGGTCAGGTTTCAATGGTTGATAGATTGAAGGTAGCTTTCAGTGATCTTAATTGTCTGGATCGTAACTAGAAGTAAAAAATTATAAGGCGTCTTTATGGCGCCTTTTTTTTACGAAATATCGTATTATCTTTCAATCGCATTAATTACTTTTTTTTAGTTTGTTTTTTTGCAGTTTAGCATGATCATACCTGCAAATTTGCATAACGAACCCGCTTTTATTATTTTAAATTACCTTATTGACCATATTAATTATTATGGAAAAAGTCATGTTTTATAGTATGTCAAGATTTTTGGATTCAAAATTCGCCAAGAATTTAAGTTCAAAAGAGATAGCAGATCTAAAACTATTAACCCGAATATTTCCATTTAAGATCAGCCGGTATGTGCTTGAAGAATTAATCGACTGGAAAAATAAAGAAAATGATCCGATATATCGATTAACATTTCCACAGCCTGGCATGTTGGAAGACAGCAACTGGGACCTTCTTAAATCAGCCAAATCGCATGAAGAACAAAAACAAATTATAAAAAAAATTCGAATAGAATTAAACCCTCATCCCGATGGACAAACTGATAATATACCGAGAATAGGTAAACGCACATTTGGCGGTATCCAGCATAAGTATAAAGAGACTGTCTTATTTTTTCCTAGTCAGGGACAAACCTGCCATTCTTTTTGTACTTACTGTTTTCGCTGGGCGCAATTTGTAAATCTGGATGAACATAAATTCCGATCTAAAGATCAAACGGACTTATCTGATTATCTTAGTCATAAGAAAGATGTTACGGATATTTTATTTACCGGCGGCGATCCATTATTTATGTCGAATGACATTATGTTTAATTATCTGGATGTTATAATGAAACCGAAGTTAGAGCATATTACTAATATCCGAATTGGCACAAAAGCTTTAGCTTTTTATCCTCAGCGATTCCTTGGTGATGAAGGCGATAAACTGCTTACTAAATTGCGATCCATCAGAAGAGCTGGTAAAAACATTGCGCTTATGGCTCATTTCTCACATCCCACTGAGTTGAGTACGGAAAAAGTGCATGAGGCGATCCGCCGTTTGCGTAATCATGGTGTAATTATCAGAACCCAGGCGCCGCTAATCAAGGGGATTAATGATAATGCGGATATATGGCGAAACTTATGGAACGACTCAGTCGGCCTGGGTATTGTCCCTTATTATATGTTTGTTGAACGGGATACAGGCGCACATCACTATTTTTCTGTTCCGTTATATAGAGCCTATCAAATTTTCACCGAAGCTTATTCAAAAATAACCGGTCTGGCAAAAACAGTTCGCGGCCCTTCAATGTCGGCAAAACCAGGTAAGGTGCTGATTGTAGGAATAACCGGCAGAGGTGATGATAAAAAATTTGTGTTAAAATTTATACAAGCCAGAAACCCGCTATTGGTAAATAAACCATTTTTTGCTAAATTCTCCGAAGAAGCTACCTGGCTTGATGAGTTAGAAATAGAGTCACCCATGCGGGAAATGATAACCGATGATGCTCGTTATTTTGAAGAAGATGAATTAAGTATTGATGAAGTCGCTTAACCTATAGTCAATTTTGATCTCTATTTAATTTTAACTCCAGCCAAAAGTCTCGTAAAATATTACCTGCAGTAATGTTGTATCGATTTTATGTAATTATAAGGAACATATATGGCAGATAAGGCAGTAACGCTTGGTATTGATATCGGCGGTACCAACACAAAATATGGTCTGGTTAATGAAGGTGGTAAAATCATTTCAAAAGGGACGCTGGCTACCAATGGAAAACAGGGTGCAAGTAAGTTTTTTGCCAATCTCTGTGATATAATTAAAAATGAATTCAAATCCACATTAGAAAGAAAAAAAATTGTGGCAATTGGGGTGGGCGCTCCGAATGCCAATTATTACAGCGGTAAAATTGAAAATCCGCCTAATTTACCATGGAATGTTGTCGATGTGGTCAGTGAGATACGACATTGTATAGACGTTCCTGTTTTTGTTACCAACGATGCTAATGCTACTGCCATTGGCGAAATGTATTACGGCGCCGCTAAGGGTTTGAAGGATTTTATTGTAATTACGCTGGGTACAGGATTGGGAAGCGGTATTGTAATTAATGGCGATCTTGTCTATGGCGCAGACGGTTTTGCCGGTGAATTAGGGCACACTTGTGTTGATGCCAATGGCCGAATGTGCGGCTGTGGTAAAAAAGGCTGTCTGGAAACTTATGTATCAGCGACGGGTATTCGAAGAACGGTATTTCAATTGTTAGCGCGTATGAACGATCCAAGCCCTTTGAGAGGCATTACCTATAATAAATTAACAGCCAAACGGATTGCAGAATTAGCAAAAATGGGGGATGCAATAGCCAAAGAGGCTTTTGAATATACAGGCCGCTTGCTTGGTATAAGTCTGGCTAATGCAGCTGCTTTCAGCCGGCCTGAAGCTATTATACTTTTTGGCGGATTAACGGAAGCGGGGACAATACTATTCAAACCAACAAAAAAATGGTTTGAAGCATACTTGCTTGATATTTATAAGGACAAAATTAAAATATTAAAATCCGGATTAAAGGAATCAAATTCGGCTATATTAGGCGCAGGCGCCCTGGCCTGGGATGAATTGAAAAAGAGCCGCAGATAGAATCAGCTTTCATTATTCATTTGAATAAAAGATTTTCCATAAAACTTGTTTAATTAGTACGATTATATCCTTTAAAAGAAATGGTGTCATTGTGAAAATTTGGGTGGATGCGGACGCCTGTCCCAAACCAATAAAGAATATTCTCTTTCGCGTGGCTGATCGTTTAAAGATTTTTATATCTTTTATATCGAATCAAAGAATTACTATACCAAAATCACAATTTATCAACACGGTGCAAGTATCCGGGGGTTTTGATATTGCCGACGAGTATATTATTGAGCATTTAAAACCATTAGATCTGGTCATAACAGCCGATATTCCTTTGGCAGCAACTATCGTAGAAAAAAATGGATTTGCTCTGAATCCACGGGGGACACTTTATGACAGAGATAATATTCCAGAAATACTGACCATGCGTAATCTCAAAGATGAACTAAGATCCGCAGGGATGGAAATTCGCGGACCTTCTCAGTTTAGACCAGGGGATACTGAAGCATTCGCAAATCAACTGGATACATTTTTGAACAGGATTAAAAATGATAAAGGAAAATGAATTCCATTATTTATCAGGGAAAGACAAAGTACTAATTTACCGGCAGAATGAAGTGGTTAAAACAATAAAAGGCAGTGATGCTGATAAATTTATTACGAATATTGCTGATATGAGTGATATACAAGCTCAAATCTATATGGCCAAATTGACTGGTAATTTTAAACCAGGGAATTAAATCAAGAAAAAAATCAAAGATAAAAAATATAAAATTTTAATTTCTATTCCAGGACTTTTGTACATCCAGCAGGGGGATAAATAAATGCCATTGGCTTCCGAATGGATACTCAGCATATATTAATTTATAGCCAAGTGTAATTCTTGTTTTTTCACTTTTTTGCCAGATCAATAACCCTTTATGCTCAAAAGCCTTATTATGATCAACATTAGGGATATAAAAATAATCCATATCCAGTAAATAATGCCATCGTTTGTATAAATGACCGTCTAAATCCAGTCCACCGCGCAATTGATAACCATGATAAAAAACAGCGAGTCGGTTATAAACCAAAGGTAAATCAATCGTTGTACGTTCGTCGAGACCGCCGAATTTTATGCCGAATGCCAAACCAAGTTTTGCAGTCAACAAAGTATTCTCATTAAGTTTTTTTGAAAATAGAGTTTCACCGTTAAAACCAATCATTTGGGGAATCTTAAATTCTGGTGAAATAATACCGCCGGTGCCTTCGCGGGCCATTGTTCGTAGCAGCATGGTTGGGTAATAAAATCCGTATTGTGATGCTGCCGCTATATCATTATAAAATCCATGAAACCACTTTACATCAAGATTAGGAATAATAAAAAAATAAATAGGATGGGTGGACCATTCTATATTTTCTGATTGTCCATATCGCAAGGGTTGAAACAATCCAAGCTCAACACGTTTTTGAGGAAGAATATAAGCGGTACCATCCGACCAAAGTTTTTTATTACTTTCCTGTGCGAAAGTTAAAGAGCTAAAGGTAAATAATAGTAGAATGGCTATAATTGAGGTACTCTTTATCATGGCAGTTCCCATTCTGCGCTGACCGGTGTATGATCGGATAGCTCAAATGTATTCTGATAAGTAGAATCGGAATTCAAAATCCATTGATCATTGGTAAAAAGATAATCGATTTTACGATTCCAAAATCCATTTCGATCAGGTGTATGTGTAAAAAAATGGACTTCATCACTTATGTATTTATCCATAGGAACTGCCGGCTGATAATAGTTATACATGGGTTGAAGCCAGGTTATCTCAGGCGTAAAATAACTGCCTTCCTTATGCTGCGGATTATCTCCCGGCTGATGGAAGGATTCGTTATCGCACATATCTTCCAGACAATAGTCAGTCTTGGTTGCATTAGGAGGCAGCAAATTAAAATCACCGCCTAAAAGAAATATACCATTTTCAGAATCAATTTTTTCCAGATTTTCAACCAGAACATCAATTTGCTTTTGCTTGGTATCATCAGTGGAAAAGGCCGCCAAATGAATCGTGACGGCATAAAAATTATCCAAACCGGGCAATTCGATTCTGCATTTCAGAATATTCCGTCTCAGGTAAAAATACTCGGTAAGTGCGTCCTGGTCACCACGTAAAGGTAATTTAATCCGAACAGCATCGCTGATCTTCCAACGGGAAAGAATGGCGTTACCCATATTCATCCGGCCGAGACCGTCACTGGGAATGAATTGTGATTTCCAGTTTGATGCGAATGCGCCGTAATTAAAATACGTATGATTTAACAGCCACTGCACCTGATCGATATAAGACGTGCGTTTTGATTCGATATCAATTTCATTAATAAAAAGAATATCCGGCTGAACAGAATCGATAAATGCTGCGATTGCCTGAAGATTTTGTTTAACCTCTTTTTCACTGAGTATAACCCTATCCCCGCAGGAATCGCCAAACCAGGGAATGCGTCCGGCGCCAAAACGGATATTCCAGGTCATTGCTTTGATTCTGGTTACCTGATCGGGAAACGCTTGCCTGGAACCAGATTTGTACATCACCGCATCTTCTTCCTTATCGAAAGTGCTAACGAGTGGTTCACAGGAAATAATAAAATATATTATGGATAGTAAACATATAAAAAGTACAGTGATTCTAAATCTTATGTACATAAAATACTAACCTGATAATAATAATATTTGAATACTGAATTAGAATTACAGGAATGAATCTATAGCATGGTAAAGTAATTGTCAAAAGAATTCTATGAAATAGTTTTATAATGATTGTATCTGAGGCCAAAGTTCAAAAAATCAATCAGGAAAAATAAAGCGCAAAATTATTTGTATTTGACTATTATCGATAATAATTTCTACCTGAATTACAGATTAATTATTTTGGTACTATCTGTAATAATTCCAAGCTTCCCGAATCTATTTTTATCCTTTTCGGATAGAAATGGATGCTATTAAAGAACACAAATAAAAAACGGTGTTTACATCCAGTATCATATACTGATAATGGATCATTGGGCTATTTTATTCTTGAAGAAAATAATCAAAATATTAATATGTTTAAGAAGGGAGGTTAATCAAAAGTTATATTTGGTGTTAATTTTTAAATAAATTTGTTTTTATTAAGGAGGAGATGTTCATGAGGAACGTAATTTTTGTCGTTGTGATGTTGTTGTTAGCTTTTATGTTTGTCAGCTGTGAGAAGGAAAGTATGATTGAAGTTGAAAAAACACAGAGCCTTCCTGATGTTCAGCAGAAAGCAAAAACGAGTGATGATGCAGCTTTAAAATCAGGTCCGGGATTACCTTTTACTTTAACGGATAATTATATTGTAGAATTCAGCGGTTCGGTTGAACAGCTAAGTGAAGCAGTTTCTTTACTAGATGGTACTGTCGATGAAGTTTTTAGTGAAATTAGCTTAGCGAAAGTCACGGGACTTACTAATGCTAACGCTAAGTTGCTATCAAAGGTGAAGAGTGTAAAAACTGTAGCCCGTGATATCTCTGTTCAATGGATTGATCCGGATGCAAATTTAGTTGAGGAACATATTGGTGAAAATGAATCTTTTTGGCCGTATCAATGGGGGCCGGTGGCCATCTCAGCGCCGCAGGCCTGGGATGCAGGATATACGGGTGAAGGTGTTCGTGTAGCTGTAATAGATGGTGGAATATCCAGCGCTCATTTAGACCTTGATGATAATATAGATTTCAATTATTCTGCATCGTTTGTCCCCGGGATGAATTTTGATGAAGATACGGATGATTTTCGCCATGCTTCACATGTAGCCGGAATAATTGCCGCGGAAGATAATAATTTAGGAACTATTGGAATTGCCCCTAATGCCACTATCGTATCAGTAAAAGTATTAGACGGCGGTTCCGGAAGTTTTGCAAATATTATTCAGGGTATTCTCTATGCCGCTATGGAAGCAGATGCGGATGTTATTAATATGAGTTTAGGCGGTTATTTACCTAAAAATGATGATATTTCGCATTTGAAAAATGCCCTAATCAAAGCGCTTAATTATGCCAATCACCTGGGCGTTACGGTTGTTGCTTCAGCCGGTAATGATGCCATTGATATGGATCATGTTGGCCCGTGGATTCATGTTCCGGGTGATCTGGAACAAGCCATTAATGTATCGGCTACGGGACCGGTCGATTTTGCTTTCGGCGCCACAAATTTTGACCGTCCGGCATCCTATACCAATTATGGTCAACGGGTCATCGATTTTGCCGCGCCGGGTGGAGATTATGTTTCACTCAGTGATTACTGGTTTTATGATATGATTTTAAGTCCCAGTTCCGTAGATGCCGGGGGATCCTGGTATGGTTTTGCTGCCGGCACCAGTATGGCTACACCTCATGTAGCTGGTGTTGCTGCCTTAATCATAGAGAAAACAGGCGGAAATTTGAATCCTGCCCAGGTGGAAGTTTTGTTAAAACAATCTGCCGATGATCTTGGTAAACCGGGTAAAGATGATTATTATGGTCATGGCCGGGTTAATGCCTATAAAGCTGTAACCCAATAAATCTTTTCGAGGCTGACCTTCACAAGGCCAGCCTCTTATTATCTTAAATTATCCATTCTATTTCGCATTTAAAATCATTCAATTATCAGGATCATGAAATTACACAGACAATTTTTAAGTTGTGACCTGTAGGTATTTTTTTTACCTTAATTTAATAATATTAATTCGATATGGTTTTTTAATAATTAAAACAGAAAGTCACTATTATGAATAGACTGGCGCCTGTTTCCGATATAGACGATATTTTCCCGATTTATCAGAACACACCCATTGGAAGATTGCTGGAATATCATAATCTGGATCGTCCCGATGATAAGTATGATACTGCTGAGTTACTCATAGGTATGTGCATGGATCATAGAAAAAAACTAAACATTCCGGATAATTTTGCTTATATCATCCGTTCCGGCGGCGCTAATTTAAGATACAGTGAATTTAAAATATCTTACGCCATTGCTATAGGTGGAGTAAGATACATTGCGCTGATTGGCCATAATAATTGCGGAATGGTTAATCTGTTTGCGCGGAAAGACCAGTTTATTGACGGACTGATAGAGAGAGCCGGTTGGGATAAGAATGTTGCGGAAGACCATTTCAGGCATTTTGCTCCCATGTTTGAAATCAGCAACGAGATCGATTTTATTTTGAGTGAAACCCAGCGTCTTCGGCTCCGCTATCCCAAAATAACCATTGCGCCACTTATGTATTTGATAGAGGATAATAAACTCTATTTGATCAGTGAATAATATTTCTGAAAACCTGATTTCCGTTAAAACAGGCTATTGCACAAAGCAATCAAAACCGCGAAGAGGCATAAATTTGCACAAATAAAATATAGAAATAGTAATACGACACTCTGATGAGCCTCAATCAGGTATTTTTAGTGAAAATCAGTGGTTAAAAATAAAATGCAATATCATGAAAAGCCGGACATTTTAAGAGTATATCACTACGATATATGTTCTTAATATCCCATTTTTTAATTTAAACTTTTGTATTAAATTTACATTTAGAAACTAATTGCAGATTTGTAAACACTCATAAAAGTACAGCAAGATAGAAATATTCTTTAAGAATATTTAAAGGTGTTGACGATCTGGACGACTGATAATAGATAATCAGCGTAAATTATACTTTTGTTTTTAATCAATAATCAAAATAAGGAGATTCTATGATGAAGGCGACAGTATTTTTTCTTTCAATTGCATTTTTCATAATGTGCTGGTCTTGTGGCGGTGACTCTAAGAATGAGAGCAGCGCTGAAAAGCCTAAAACTGAAAAAAAGAAAAAATTATCACTTAAAACCGAAGAAGGTATGATGGCAAAACTAACGGAACTGGATATTAATGTTCCGGCAGAATTGAAATTTGTTGAAGTAAGTAGAAAATCCGGTGAATATACAGCAAAGTTTGCAGCTAATGATGTTGATGAGGCCACAAAAACAAAACTTCAGGAATGGTATACTAAACTGGTTACGGATAAAGCAGCCAGTGGATGGATAAAACATGATATCCGAGTTAACGAAAAGATGGTAGGAATATTAATAAATCAGCATATACTCCTGAAGCCGGGTGAAGATGGTGTAGATATTTCAACGGCGTATGATTCTGAGGATAAAACGTTTACACTGTATGTGAATCCCTAACCAGTCAGAATATCGCGCTATTGTATGATTATAGAATTTTTGAAACGGTGTACAATATGGAGTAGTATAGCAGGATTGATGTTTTTAATGTCATCCTGCTATTCCGATTATTTAAGTGTGCATTATGAAGTGCATTGGAATGCACAATGGAATACAGATCATTCGAAAATTACTTATATTGCATCAAAAACCGCCTATCTTGAAGCCAAAGGCATAGCAAAATTTCCGGATGGCGGTATTCCAAAATATTTAATGCAAGATGTAAGTCTTTATGTCTTTGATCCGTGTAATCATAAATTGGATATAATTGTAGATTTCAATGATTTGACCCGGTGGATCGGTCCAAGCCGATCGAAATGGAAAGCTGAACTTCTTTTTACAGATTCACTTATATACTATGAAGTCCTACCTGCTTCAGGGTGGGAGTTATTTTTAAATAATGCCAAAACTGAAGCAGATTCAACGAGCATAGCCGCAGTCAGAGATAAATATTCAAAATCATATGTAATCAATATCGAAACTGACCAAATCAGACAAGTCGATTCCACTGATGTGCCGGCGATTTCTAAAGATGCAAATAAAATTGAACTTACTACCCTGACAAGGCTTTTATCAGTAATTCAGCTGGAACAATGGGGATTAGTTGTTCAGGATATTTATCCCAAGCCGGATGAAGAATATATTGAGGAAACGATATATCTGTACAATAACTCTGTTACAACACGGTTTGCCGTAATTGAACAAATAATTTCAAAATTAAATAAAGAAGAAATTGAAGATTTGTTAAATAAAATGGATGAGCACCAAAATAGCCTGGAAGGATTGGAAAAATCTGAATATGAGATTTATTCCAAAGAAACTTATGAGAAGATTAAATCCCTGCTTTAAAATTCTGTTAACGTTAATGTTTATAAATTTTTCATTGGGATGTGATGTATCAGATTCTACAGATATCACCTTCATCCATATAAATCTTACCGATACGCTGGATTATGTTCAATATGCTGTCGATAGTGTGTCTGATAAAAAATATCATCCATCCAGTCTATTCGATGCCGATTTTGAATCATGCTGGGTAATAGGGTCGACAGAAAACACGAGTCATCCATCTCTTTATTTTCGAATACAAGATATTCATAATACGAGTATTAATATTTTTTCGGGTTACGGCAAGAGTCAAAAGTTATACTGGATGAATGCACGGCCGAAGGAAGTAAAATTTTCTTTGTATGCTGCTATCAATCCCGATGGATACATATCGGAAAGTAATATAGGATATAAATGTGTTAAATTCCCGGATGAAAAGGTCATTCTTTTGGCAGATAGTTGTACCATCCAATCCATTTCCTTAAAATTTTCGGTAGAAAAATTAAATCGGTTTACAAAAACTGTTTCTCATTACTATGATTCCACTATTCAGATACCTAAAGCGGATACTTGTTTTATTGTCGGAATGGAAATACTATCGGCCTATGCAGGCACGCACTATAATGATATTTGTATTTCAGAATTATTTTTCAATGATCGTTTTGTAGCCGGCATACCAGAAAATGATATTCAAATTAATAATATTTATATCAATTCAGAAGAAAATGCACTCTTGATAGATGATAGTAATACTATTGGAAAAATTGTGTATCGGGATACATCCTCTGTTTTGCAGCTCATTGGTACATCGGAAGATAAAAAATGGGCAATCCTTATTTCGATGCCTGCGGAAATAGAAGGCCGGGTTGAAACAATCTATCATTTAATTAATCTGATTTCGGGACAGGATATTACGCAACAAATAGAGAAAGTGACCGGAAATTATCCGATCGGTAACGAAATGTATTTTCAATCCGGCGGGAACAGTTCAATTTTTCTTATGTACATGGGAAATGATTTTGAATATCATCAAATTGAATTGAAATAAATGGCTTATAAAATTTTTTATGTAAATATGGAGTTCGTATGAAACAGATCGGTATACTGACCAGCGGCGGAGATTGTCCGGGACTTAATGCGGCTATCCGCGGTGTATGCCGGGCCGGCCAGGATGTTTATGGCATGCGTTTTATCGGATTTAAAGATGGATTTCGTGGTCTTGTATATGACCGCAGCCTGCCGTTGGAAAAAAAAGTACTGTCCAATATTCTGACGGATGGCGGTACAATCTTAGGCACCAGCCGGGATAAACCTCATCGTATGCTGATTGGAAATAAAACACGGGATATGACGGATGCAGCCGTTGAAACATATAAACGCCATCATCTGGATGCCCTTGTCTGTATCGGTGGAGGCGGCACTCAGAAAAATGCCTTGCGCATGCAAAATGCCGGTTTAAACATAGTTACACTGCCTAAAACCATCGATAATGATGTCGGCTATACAGATGTATCATTTGGCTTCGATACGGCAATGGGTATAGTTACTGAAGCCATTGACCGGTTACACTCTACTGCGATGAGTCATGGGCGTATTATCGTTGTGGAAGTTATGGGGCATCGCGCAGGATGGCTGGCGCTTGGGGCCGGAATGGCCGGCGGAGCTGATGTGATTTTGATTCCGGAAATACCTTATAATCTGGAAATTGTTACCGAGGCAATTCTGCAGAGGGCCAGAGCCGGTAAAATGTTTAGCATTGTCGTCGTTGCCGAAGGCGCCATGTCCCATCAGCAGGCAAAAAAAGTAAATGACCTTGTTGAAGAGAAAAAAACCGCCTCAACAAAAGAGGATAAACAAAAAGCATCCAGTGCTTTAGAAAAATTTCATCGGCAGCATATAAGTCATACGGTTAATCTGACCAATATTCTGCAAAAGAAAACCCGTCTCGAAGCCAAGTTGACTGTTTTAGGCCATTTACAGCGCGGCGGAACACCGTCTTCCTATGATCGAGTGCTGGCAACCTGTCTGGGAACGGCGGCGGCGAAGGCGCTAAATGAGGGTAAATATGGGGTGATGGTAGCTGCCCGCGGCGAATCTACTGAATTGCTCCCGCTTGAACAGGTGGCTGGTATAAAGAAATTTGTTCCCCGGGATCATCCCTGGATAATGGCCGCGCGAGATGTAGACACCTGTTTAGGGATTAAAATCTAATTTGTTAATACTGTTGGATGTATTGGTTAAAATAGAAGGGAACTTTGCTGATGCAGGGTTTTATCGACAGACTTTCCCGTTATTCCCACCGTTGGTCCGGATCTAAAAAAAATATCGAAGCTATGGAAATGCTTCTGGAAACCTTTAAAGCATTTGGATTCATTACAAAATCAGAGCCATTTCGCGTACCCGGTACAATGTTCTCAAGATTAAATTTAAGTATTCTGCTTTTATTTGCGGTCAATATTTTACTCGTTGACTTTTACATTTTATCAATAATACTCTGTTCCATAATCCTGATATCCCTCTGGGGAGAGTTCACCTTCTCATTTAACTTACTGGGAGTCTTATTTACCGGGCATCGGTCTTCTAACTTATCTGCACAATTGAATCAAAGCGGCCGTGAGAAAAAGCAGGTTATTGTGATTGCCCATCACGATTCACCTAAAACCGGCTTGTTGTATAAGGTTGCCGATTGGATGGCGCCCAAACAAGCCCAATTACCCGCGCCTTTTAACCGAATGTTCGTTCTCCCATTTATGGCAGCCCTGTTGTGGGGATTACTCATAGTGATCAGGCCGCTTAACCTGCCTAATTGGATTATTATTATTTTAACTGCCATATCAATTTCTATTCTGTTATTACTATTATTTGTTTTGCTAAATATAATCCTCTCACAAAAATCGCAGGGCGCCAATGATAATGGTTCAGGTCTGATTGTCTTGATGGAATTAGCCCGGCGGTTTTCAGATAAAAATGTTTTGGGTATTCCGATTACCTTATTATCAACCGGAGCAGAAGAAGTGGGTCTGACCGGTATTAAAAATTATATCAAACAACATCCGGAACTGGATAAAGAAAATACCCTATTTATAAATTTGGAATGTCTGGGCGGTGGTGAACTGAACTGGGCAACCGGCGAACACTATTTCAGGAAAGTAAACTATCCTCAGCAGGGCGTTGATATAATTCAGAATATGGAGAAACAAAACGTTATTCCCGTGCTGCCAAAAACACCATTAATTTCGCCGACTGACGCCAGTCCGCTGGCCAATAATGGATTTAATGTTATCACGCTTATTGGTTTAAATGATAGCGTTGTACCGTCAAATTATCACCGGGTTTCTGATACCTTTGATCGATTAGACCTATCTTTATTACAAAAATCAGCTGATATTTGTGAGGCGGTTATTTACAATTATTTATCTGAATGACGAATTATTGACACCTCAGACTACTTAAATTTATTGACAATCCATTTTATTTGTATTCACTTACTTTAAAATAAATAAAAATAATGTTGTGATTTGGGGTTTGATATAGTTAAATTCTGCACAAATCACATCCTAATTGCCCATCGGTTGAAAAGTTACTATGGATGGTATATGGACTTTCGTTTTGCGCCGCTCAAAGCTCTGTTCGCATTAATCAAATCATAAATAAAAAGGAATAAATGCAATGAAAAAAATTATTTCAAATGCCTGTTTATCTTTGTTTTTCCTTATTTCAGTGCATGCCCAGGAACCATCTGATGATCCCCTTGAAGATTCTTATACCATTCAGACAGGAGGCGGAGCAGAACTTGTGACCTTTTCAGGTAGCACATTAGAGGTCTATAAGTATTTTGAAGAAATGACGCTTTACAGTAAAGATACGCTGCTGCAAGTTCTCTCTAACGGATTACAGGGCGGTGATTACCATGATATCTGTATCGCTAGTTTTGATAATGATGAATTTGAAGAGATTGCTGTTAGTGTAATTTTAGCAGATAATCATGCCGGATGGTCCATATTAAAAGCTGATCCCTCTCTTCTGAGTATAGAAGGTTCAGCCGAATGGGATACCGTAATAAGCGGGACGATATCCGGTTCGCTAATATTTGATCCCGACGATTGGAGCATTGAAATTCCTGTCTTGATTAAAGGTGGAAATTTTGACGGAGATCCGCAGAGCGAATTTGCTATGGCCTATTTGACAGCAGACAGTCAGGACGTCCGGATTCTTGTTTATGATGTCAGCGATGCATGGGAAGTCAGTCTTTTAGGTGAAATATCCGATCAGAAAATCTCAATGCCCCCAGAAGTAAATCTTTGTGAAGATTACCTATCAAGTCTGTATGAAATTGAATGCGCCGATCTTAATGGCGATGGTTTGGATGAAGTTTTGCTAACCGGAAGAAACGGGGTTGGCGATACCGGCTGGGAAATTTTTGTCAATATATATGCCCTGGATACCACAGCCGCAAAACTGGTATCAAAATCGCATACGGTATTATTTTCAAGGGAAAACAACGCCTATGATATTGGTGTTCTGAATATTGCCACAGGGAATTTTATAACCAACGAAAAAAAACATGGCGTTGTGGGTTTCTTCCAGTATTGTCCTGAAGCTTACAGCGGATTACCGGCAGATACCATATCGTATACGTTAATACCATTTGAGGCCAATGAAAGTTTAAATGATGTTACTGCAGGTAATGCAGTTTATACAAGACGGGATACTATACCCATAGAATGTTGGTATGACCGCTATAGTACGCTTATTTGTAATGATGTGAACAATGATGGTATTGAAGAAATTATTTCAACGTTTTCCTTTAATGATTACGACGTTCCATATAATATCTTTACGATATTCAAAGGCGCCCTGCCGCTTGACCTGACACTTTGGGCTGATATTCAGGATATCGATGAGGATGTGGGCAGGATGACAGTGGGTGATATCAAAATCGGAAACGAAGACAGCACTTCATTCAAGGAAGTAACAATAACAACGCGCGGCTATCCCGATTACCACTCTTATCTTTATCAAATACAATATGACCAGTTCGATAATTTTTCGAAATTGCAGCCATTGGATCAGATGACTTACCTTGAAGTATATAAGAAATCTGAAGGATTGCAGTCTGCTAATTTGGATGCGGATATTAAACTGGGCAAACCAAGCCGGTATTCTGCTACAGCTATAATTCAGCCTTTGGTTATTCTCAACGCGCCTCCGATTCATTTTGATGTCTTTGGTGGCACATCCTATGATGTCAGCCTTAGTTATAATGAAAATGAAAGTGATTTTATCTCTCATTATGAAAAGGAGAGCAGCCAGTCAACAGAAGTCAGCACAGAATTCACGCAGGACTGGGGATTATCACAATCCCTGCATGCAGGCGGTAGTTACTGGGGTGTTTCAGTAAGCGCTTATTTGACTGAAACATACGGCAAACGGTTTTCGAAATCGGGCGGGTATTCCACCACGGTGACGGTTTCCATAGCTGTGGACGCTAAAGAAGACGACCGCATTTATGCCACCGTAGTGGATTATGATATTTGGGAATATCCCGTTTATGCCAACTCCGACTTCAAAGGCAATGTTATGGTTGTGCGTCCTGTAGTAACGGAAAACCGCTGGTTCCCAAGTAAAAGCTGGAGTGGTTATTCCTACATCCCTACTCACGAAGTTGGCAATATACTTTCTTATCGCGAATATCCTCTGCTCTCCGATAATCCGGAAGTCGATGAACTCATTAAAGGAGACTACAGCAACAGTTTTACGCTGGACGCCAATTCCAGTTATGATTGGGCGCTGCTTTTCGAAGAATTTGAAACCAATGAAGCCAGCACCGAAAAAAGTTACAGTCGCGAGTGGGGCGCTTCGGTGGATGTTTGGGGCTGCGGATATAGTATAAACGGCAGTTACAGTAAAAATGAAATTTACACACATAAAACAGACGTATCCAGCGGTCTGGAATTGAGCGTTCATCTGGACGGCGTTGATATGGGCCTGGGAGAGGTCAGTTATAGGGTAACGCCTTATACTTACTGGGCTGCCAATGGAGCGCTGGTCATTGATTATGCGGTACGACCGGAACTGGCGGAACCTGCTGGCACGCTGACCTGGTGGCAAAACCGCTACGGCCAGTTGGCCGATCCGGCCTTTATCCTGCCCTGGCGTTTGGATCCGGAAAAAGGTTTTATGCTGGAAGAAGATATTAAACGGATGCAAACCAAAGATCTGGCGTTCTTCCCGTCCGATCCAAAAGAAGGCGATATTATTCTTATCCGGGCCAGGATTCATAATTTTAGTCTTATTCCGACTCCTCATCCGATGGGTGTTACATTTTATATAGGAAATCCCGATAGCGGCGGCACGCTTATCATCGGAACAAAGGGTGAGAGTGAAGTTTTTACAGATAAGTTTATTGACGCCAGAGGCAGTGAAATGGTTGAAATGCACTGGCAGATTCCTTCAGGCATAGGCAGTTATCCAAGGATTTATGCCGTAATTGATGAAGATAATGTATTGCCGGAGATACATGAAAATAATAATAAGTCCTGGGCAATTTTAAAGAAAACGACTTCAACAGCTATGCCTTCTAACAAGGAAACCGGGATTCCAAAGGATTACGCGCTGCTGCAGAATTATCCGAATCCGTTTAATCCCGAAACGACCATTGAATTTGCCATTCCGTCTGCGCAACAAGTACGATTGGATGTATTCAATTTGCTGGGAGAATATCTGGTTAACATTGTAGATGCAAAAATACCGGCAGGTTCATATGCTTATCGTTTTAATGCAGGTTATCTGGCGTCTGGAATTTACTATTACAGAATTTCAACAAAAGATTTTTGTCAAACACGAAAGATGATTCTATTGCGATAATGTAATATAGTATATAGTCAATAAAATTTAATCCGGCTTCGGCCGGATTTTTTATTTTCATACATTGGTGTTGACCCTATTCTATCAGTACTATTAACAAATCTGAATAACAAAAAAGATTGTAACTATATGGCATTATTAAGTATATTTGCTTCGGGTATTTTAATAAAATGCTGATTCCCAAATTATAATATATTGTGGCCTTTATTTTTAATGCAATGGTCAGCGACTATAATTATAAATTTGTGAATTAAGAAGTAATAAAAAGCAATTAGAAGGAATCTATTTTTTATTTCTCTTTGAAAACAATCAGAAACAATACATCTTAAATATAATATATGCGAGGTTTATTAAAGCTATCTATTATTATATGGCGTTCAATAACAAGAGGGAATTATGAATACTAATGATCAGATACTTTCATTAAAAGAAAAACTATCGTATGGTTTTGGAGATCTTGCGTCTGTTTTATACTGGCAGACATTCATGCTATATTTCACATTTTTTTATACCGATATATTTCTAATACCTGCGGCGGCAGCGGCAACATTATTTTTAGTCAGCCGTTTATGGGATGGTTTTAATGATCCGTTAATGGGCATGCTCGCCGATCGTACTGAAACCAAATGGGGTAAATTCAGACCATATTTATTGTGGATGAGTATACCGTTCGCCATAATGGGCGTATTAACTTTTACAGTTCCAGATTTTGGTCCGGATGGAAAACTGTTTTGGGCCTATGCAACTTTTTTAGGCATAATGATGCTTTATACTGCTATAAATATTCCTTATACCGCATTATTGGGGGTAATATCAGGTGATTCACTTGAACGGACAAAGGTATCATCCGTGAAATTTCTTTTTGCATTTGGTGCGGGGATTATAGTTTCGGCAACATTATTACCCATGGCAAAATCTCTCGGTGGAGATGATACTTCTATAATTTCTGCCAATATTAATGATAACGTATTAAGTATAAATGAGACAGGCAATGGAAATGCTAAAGTCATATTAACGGCAATTGATCCTGAAAACAAAGAAGTTAAATTAGAATTTAACGTTTTAGTGAATCCTGAAGACAGTAACATGCCGGTTTTAGTAAATCCTTTGGCTCCTATAAATTTACTGGCTGGATTTAAAACACACCGCGTAGATATTTCAAATGTTTTCCAGGGTAAAGATAAGAGCTTGTACGAATATTCAATCAAAAATGATAATGAAGATATAGTTGATATAAAAGTTGAAAATAATGATTTAATAATTGCTGAAAAAGGAATTGGTAATGCCAAGGTTACTCTAACTGCCAAAGATGAAGATTGGGGCAGCGAGTTTCAGGAGTTTTATGTAAACGTAAGTCAAATCGATAATAAAATACCTTTTTTAAAAGATTCGATCGATGTGATAAAATTAGAAGAGGATTTTGAGAAAAAAGAAATTATTTTGACAGAACTGTTTGCTGATCCCGATCGCGATAAACTGACTTATTTTTTGGAGAGCGAAAATCTTAAGATTATTGATCCTCAGGTTAAGGATAGTGTTTTATCATTTATTGAAGGGGAAACAGGAAAATGCAATGTTGAAATTATTGCAAGAGATAATAAAGGAGGACAGGTTGCTCATTCAATCAGTTTCTTAATTTATTCCAAGACTGATAATCCACCTTTTGTAAATAATAGCGTTAGAAATATAGTTGAAACAGCCGGATTTGGTAGTTTTAATATGGATGTATCAAATCTGTTTGTTGATCTTGAAGGAAATGCACTCAGTTATAAAGTTGAAATTATTAATTATGCCAAAGGCTGGCAGTATTCTTTTATCTTCTATGGTTTTGCATTTGTTATCTTCTTCTTTATTGCATTTATCGGAACTAAGGAAAGAATTCATCCACCGAAAACCCAGGAATCATCCATTGGAAAAGATCTAAAGGAATTAGTGACCAATAAACCATGGTTAATTCTGCTTGCCACGACAATCACCTTTATTCTCTTTGTAGCTGCAAAAGGCAGTGTAACCGTTCACTATTTTAAATATGTAATTTCTTCTCAAAAACTAACTTTGCCATTTTTAGGATCTGATACGTTTGATTTTGAAACACTCACATCAGCCTACAATACGATCGGACAAATTTCATCGCTTATTGGCGTTTTATTAGTTAGCTGGTTTGCTAAAATAGTGGGGAAGAAGAAAGCTTTTATCATAATATTTGTAATAGCTATTTTCAGTACAGGTATTGTTTACTTTTTAACCGCAAAGCAACTGGAATGGATTTTCTTTTTCCAAATTACAGGTTCTATGACGGGCGGCCCATTAAGTGTATTACTATGGGCAATGTATGCAGATACCGCTGATTATGGGGAATGGAAAAATGGAAGAAGAGCCACAGGACTTATATTTTCCGCTTCAACCATGTCACAAAAGATAGGATGGGCATTGGGTGCATATGTTGCTTTGACATTGATGTCGCAGGTTGGATTTGAACCCAATCAGTTACAGTCTTCTGAAAGTTTAAATGGATTAATACTATTGTTTACATTGATTCCTGCAGCTTTAGGAATTGTAAGTATGGCGATTTGTTTTACCTATCCATTAAATGACAATCGAGTTGCCGAAATAGAAGGTGAATTGAAACAAAGACGTAAAGAAAACGGTGAGGGCGTGGAGCAACCCGCTTAGTTTTAATCAGGGAGTTATAGTAAAAAATGAAATTTGGGCATTTTGATGATAAAAATAAAGAATATGTAATTACGCGGCCGGATACGCCGCAATCCTGGAGTAATTATCTCGGTTCTACAGAATACGGCGCCGTTATCACCAATAATGCCGGCGGATATGGCTTTTATAAATCAGGCGCCCGCGGGCGGTTTATGCGTTTGCGCTTCAACAGTGTACCCATGGATCAGCCGGGTCGCTATTTCTACTTAACCGATAAAGAGTCCGGGGATTACTGGTCTGCTTCCTGGCAGCCCGTTGGTAAATCGCTTGAAGAATATAAGTCCGAATGCCGGCATGGAACGGCTTACACGACAATAAAATCAGAATATAGCGGCATTAAAACTGAGGCGACTTATTTTGTCCCCTTGGGCCAGACCTTCGAATACTGGAAAATGAAGGTTACCAATACATCGGATAGAATGCGTAAAATTTCTGTGATGACTTTTTGTGAATTTACCAATCAGTGGGATACATTTCAGGATAGGGTAAATCTTCAGTATTCCTTATTTATTATCAAAGGTATGCTGGAAGATAACATGTTACGCATCGTCATTCAGGATAATTTAACCTCCGGTGATCCTGATGTTTTGATTGATGATATTGCCATGCACACCTGGATGACACTCATTGGCGCTGAAATTAACGGATTTGATACGGCCCGTGACGCCTTTCTTGGCCCATATAGAAGTTATCATAATCCTCTGATCGTGGAAAAAGGAAAATGTACGAATAGTGAAGCTTATGGTGATAACGCCTGCGGTACAATGCAAACTAGACTGGAATTAAAACAAGGCGAGTCAAAAGAATTTACCGTTATGCTTGGGATTGGTGATGCCCGGACGACAGGGAAAAGAACCGTCAAAGAATTCGGTTCCTTAGAAAGATGCGATCAGGAATTGCAGAAAGTAAAAGATGAATGGCATTCCAAACTGGGTAATTTGATTGCAGAAACGCCGGATGAGGAACTGAATCATACCATCAATGTGTGGGGATTGTATAACTGCCTGATTACGTATGCCTGGTCGAGAGCGGCCAGTTTGGTTTATAACGGCGAACGCGATGGATTGGGTTTCCGTGATTCTGTGCAGGATATTATGGGCGTAGCGGCGGCTATTCCGGAAGAGTCAAAAGCCAGACTGGAACTCATGTTGACCGGTCAGCTATCCAACGGCGGAGCTATACCTGTCATTAAACCGTTCGAGCATAATCCCGGACATGAAAAAGAACCGGCTGCTGAAGAATATCGATCGGATGATTGCCTCTGGTTTTTCAATGCCGTTCCGACCTGGGTAAA
Organism: Calditrichaceae bacterium; assembly: GCA_016928315.1. Lineage (GTDB taxonomy): Bacteria > Calditrichota > Calditrichia > Calditrichales > Calditrichaceae > JAFGKZ01. Next base: position 1,262 of record JAFGKZ010000288.1, on the reverse strand, counting down.
TGAAACCGGTGAAATAGACTTTTATAATAAAGTTTTGCCTTATGCAGATAAGGGCGAAGCGACTGTATTTGGTCATTTGAGACGAGCGCTGGAATTTAACCTGGAACGTACCGGCAAGCATGGTCTGCCCTGCGGACTTTCCGCCGACTGGAATGACTGCCTGAGGCTGGGCTATTATGGTGAGAGTTTGTTTGTTGCCTTTCAGCTTAGATTGGGATTAACCACTTATGCTGAGATTGCAGAGCTAATCAATCAAACAAAAGAAAAAGAATGGGCGCTGGCTGAAAGGGAAAAGCTGGATAAAAAAATTCAGGAACATACCTGGGATGGCAACTGGTTCATCTGGGCCATTGCTGAAGATGGTACGGTTTATGGTACCAAAGATTATGAAGAAGGCCAGGTTTATCTGAATACACAGGTCTGGTCGGTTATATCCGATGCGGCTACCAGGGATCAGGCGCAAAAAGCCATGCAAACCGTAAATGAAAGACTGGCCACGCCCTATGGTATTATGCTTTCAGCGCCGCCATTTAAAAAGACTTCCATTGATGTTATGCGTGCTGTAGTCTTCAATGCGGGTATTAAAGAGAATGCCGGTATTTTTAATCACACGCAGGGCTGGGTAATTATGGCAGAATGTATACTTGGAAATGGTGACAGAGCGTATGAGTATTACCGGTCCTTTATGCCTGCAGCCTTTAATGATAAAGCTGAGATCAGGCAAATTGAACCTTACGTTCAGGGACAGACGACCTATTCGGTATTTTCACCAAGAGCGGGTAATGCCCGGACATCCTGGCTAACCGGAGCGGCCCCCTGGGCTTATTACAGCGTTACTCAATATATGCTGGGTATCAAACCGGAACATAATGGATTACGTATTGATCCCTGTATTCCTAAGAAATGGGATGGTTATAGAGTCATTCGTCGTTTCCGTGGCGCCAATTATAATATAGAAGTAAAAAATCCTGATGGCGTGAGCACCGGTGTAAAACAGATAAAAGTGGATGGAACGGTAATTGATGGTACAATTCTACCGGTAGTGGAAAAAGGAAAAACCTGCGAAGTTGAAGTTATAATGGGATGAGATTAAACTAATCCAAGATTTTAATTGTGGATTGTAAAAAAGAAATTGATGACAGAATCACTTAAGTATTTTCGTACTTTTTTATCCATTTAACACTCTTATTGATTCTAGGTAAACTATGATTCAATTGATAAAAGTATCTAATATTTTGTCATTCTATTATAAATTATTTGTA
>JAFGKZ010000287.1 GCA_016928315.1 Calditrichaceae bacterium | reverse complement strand
TATTATTTATTAAAAGATTTTTACGAGTATTTCATTATAGAAACACAAAATGAATTTCCTTTTCTAACTTACGATAAAATTTGCCGTTATTCATTTTACGCCCTGCTGGATGCAGAAGGTGAGCAGAACGGCTTAAACCTGCTCCAGACAGCTCTTGATCAGTTAATTAAACAAGATGAGTCTTGCGGACCGGATAGCTTAAAAGGATTGCTGAACCGCTTTATTGAAGAGATCAAACAGAAGGGTTTTATTCCAAAGAATTTATTTTTTGCTATTCGCCGTTTTCACCGCTGGTATGAATTGAATAAAGAAGCCGAGTCCTCAGCCCAGGCCAGGATGATCAATGAATTGTGGGATACCTATCATTTGGCTGAGCTGGATAAAAACTTCCCTGAAACGCGTACCCGGTTCTTTCTCGAAACCGTTTTCTCGGATTCTACCAAAGACCTGCAAAGGGCGCTACTTGAGATTGTTTTAAAATTGCGTGGCATAAAATTTAATCATGAAGAATATTTAAGCTGGTTATCCGGTATTCAGAAGGAATTTACCCTCAATGAAAAAGAGGAATTCTTCCTGAGCCGCCTGAGCTATCCGCATTTGAAACCGACCGATTATGCTGCACTAGTTACGGTAAAGAGCGATGGTTCCGGCATGGCTGATATGGTAATCCGCTTGGATGACTTTGACGGCAATCCATATTGGGTACGCAAGCCGGTTTCACCAAAAGAAATTTCCCGCCTGCATCAGTTATTTATTGACAGCGATCTGCCGGTCTTTTTTAAACCGGAGCATCAGTTCCTGGTGGCTGTATCCGAGCGTGGCCATGTGATTGGCGGTCTGTTCTACAGTTACCTCGATGAGAAAACGGTTTATATGGAAAAGATTGTTGTATCGCGGCACTTCCGGCGGAAAGGTATCAGCGAAGGTATTATGTATGAGTTTTTTGAGCGGATGAGCGGGGAACGCATGCAGCGTGTTACAACCGGGTTTTTCCGCCCTGAATATTTTTACCGTTTCGGTTTTAAAATTGAACGGAAATATGCCGGTCTGGTGAAAGATTTGAGCACATTGAGTAAGGATAAACAGGCTGCACTTGAAATGAATGAGAATCTTGGATAAAAGTATCCCTGTTTATACAAATGAACTATGTTAATTTAGTAAGATACCTTAACTTTATTGTATAAAACCCACCCCTAACCTCTGCGGTGGATGGGAATTAAATTATCCCCTCTTGGGAGGGGATTAAGGGGAGGGTCGAAAGAATGAAATCCGAAAATAAATATTCTATAACCAAGTTGAGAATTCTATGTACACTACCTTTTCATTTGCCCTGGCTGTTATTCCTGCGCTGTTTTTTGTTCGGTACTATTACAAACAGGATAACCTGAAAAAAGAACCAAAGGGTCTTATCGTTAATGTATTTTTATTGGGAATCATTTCTACCATTCCAGTGGTCATTATTGAAATCATTTTTGGTGAATTCAATAAACTGCTTCAGGCTGAGTCCTTAGAATTTTTTGCCTTTAAGGCCTTTATTGTTGCCGGCTTCAGCGAAGAGTTTATAAAATTTTTAATTATCCGTTTCTATATTTTTAAAAAGACAGATTTTGATGAAGTTATGGATGGAATTGTATATGCGGTTGTTGCCGGACTTGGTTTTGCCTGCCTGGAGAATATAATTTATGTCATTAATGGCGGTATTTTAACGGCAGTTGTTCGTGCCTTCACAGCGATTCCATTACATGCCCTGGCTGCAGGGATTATGGGATATTACATAGGGGAAGCACGATTTGCATCGAGTATAAAAGCAAGAAATAATTTCTTTATCCAGGGATTGCTTTGGGCTATAATGATACATGGTTTGTACGACTTTTTTCTATTCATTTCGCCGCTCGTGGGATTCTGGATCAGTTTGATGACATTGCCATTATTGTATGTTGCCTATAAAATACTGAAGCGAAGAATAAAAAGAGCAAAACAGAAAGATCTTGTAATGCAACGTGTATAACATGATAAATCTATAAATCTTTCAAACGAAGTCACCAAGGCATAAAGAAATATTTATTCATAAGTTTCTTTTATTTAAGAAAAACTAAACTATAAAATCAATTTGCTTTGCATAACTTAACACAAGTTATACTTTGTGTCTTAGTGAGAAATAAATGAGTCGGATTAGATTAATTGAACCGTTCCGGTTTGAAATCATGTTTGTCTACAAAACGTTTTTCTCGCCGTGGGTAACCTAATTTAGCTACATTGCCAAATCCGGGATCGTCTTTCGATTTATAGAATTTAAGGTCTTCATTGGAACAATATCCGCAGGCTACGCCTATTTCCTTATTAGCGCTGCAACTGTGCTGAACGCCCTGTTTTTTTCCAAAAAATTTACCTATAGATAACAATAAAAGGGCAACTCCAAAAAATAACGGCACAATTAAAAATTCCATCACATCACCTTTTTTACACTTTATCTTTTATTACGCATATAAACAGGATAATATTCCATTTAAAACTTTCAGCTTGTACAACATTAAATTTAGCAAATATGGAGTGATTGTCCAAAGAATTTATCAGTTCATTTTTGTATAATTAAATTTAGGTTTGTCGGAAATTTTTGGTTTTGGTATATTGATAAAAATGATACATTTGTTTACCCACCCCTTAATCCCCTCCCGAGAGGGGAAAAATATAGTTCCCCTCCATTGGAGGGGTTAGGGGTAGGTCTCGGAATTTATATTACCCTATAGAAAATTATTTATGACCAAACAAAAAATATACATATTAAACGGTCTGTTATTTTTATTTCTGATTTCAGCCTTCACAATTACGCCAATGATTGGTGAAAGCAAAGTCAATATTATTGAAGCCTTTAGCAAATCCGGATCGATGAGTGCTGAAATATTATTTGGTGTTCGTCTGCCCAGAATTGTATTTACTTTTTTAGTCGGCGGCGGGCTGGCTTTGGTTGGCGCCGTTTATCAGGCATTATTACGAAATGATCTGGCAACGCCTTATACGCTGGGTGTCTCGTCAGGCGGGGCATTTGGCGCAGTACTGGCCATTAAATCCGGCATCGTATTTCAATTATTTGGTTTATCTACAATCACTATTTTTTCCATTTTAGGCAGTCTGCTATCCATTTTGATAATCTATTTTGTCGCCCGCAACCGAATTGGGATATCAACCTTTACGCTTATTTTGGCCGGAGTGACCATCAGTATGTTTTTTTCGGCGGTGATTTTATTTATCCATTATCTGGCTGATTTTACCGAAACTTACCGAATGGTACGATGGCTGATGGGATCGCTGGATGTCTCGGGTTGGAATCTTCCAATTACGTTATCTATTTTTTTGATTCTAATATATTTTTATTTCCATATTAATATACCGGCATTCAATCTTATACTAGCAGGCAGAGATGTAGCTCAAAGTAAAGGCGTTAATGTGCAGAAATTGCAGAAAGGCAGTTTCTTTTTAGCTTCTATTCTGGTTGGGGTGATTGTTTCCATGGCCGGCCCGATTGGATTTATTGGATTGATTATTCCCCATTCAATCCGCCTGTTGTATGGGGCGGGTCATAAAAAACTACTGCCCTTTTGTATTTTAATCGGCGGAGCTTTTTTGGTATGGTGTGATACCATTGCACGAACCATTATTTCCCCCGCGGAACTGCCGGTTGGAATTTTAACATCCATGTTCGGCGGACCGTTTTTTGTGTATTTGCTGATCAGGAGAAAAAGAAATTAAAAATCATTCACAATGATTGTATTTATAATACTCGCCGTCTTTATCTTCCAGATAGTATAATTTGCAAACGCTAACATCAGCAGGTTTTCGACTATGATTTAGCAGATAGCTTTGCCCGATACTGTTATCGATGGCTTGGATTATTTCAACTTTATTATAGGGCAGTTCATATTTGGCTGATATGGATCGGGCCTGCTGCAGCAGCTCGGATTTGCTTATATCGGCTGGAACGGCAATACCGATTTTAATCTGCCAGTTTTTTTGATATAAGGAAATCAACCGTCCTTTTTGAATAATCGGGACAGGTAAATCGGCGTTACCGATTGCCTTTAAATATATCCGACTGAATAAATCATCTGTATTTTTTTTCATGATACGAATTTCAAGATCACCCGGATATACTTTTTCCTGATAGACAGCGCCAATTTTTCCGGCTAAACTTTCTGCTTTATTTTCGGATTGATAATAGCTTTCCGGAAGAATCAGATAAATGGTTTTGTAGAGATCGGTATTGTCAAAATACACTGTGGAATTATATGCCGGCAGGATGCTGTCAACAAAAGCCGCGGCAAGCTTGGTCCGGCTCAACTCCTTTGGCCCAACCATATCGGAGCGCAGCCAGCCGGTATTATTTTCATCATCATATATCTCATACCAGCCGTTTACATTGCGGATAATACGAACCTGTTGTCCGTCATTCAATTTTTTAATGATAGCTGAATGAGTAGTATTATTACTGCGCAGGTTTACTGTTTCCTTTATCACAAAAGCGGTGGACGCCGATTCCCTGTCGGTTAATGTTGTTTCTTTTTTTAGGCTTTCTTTTGTACAAGCCGCTAAAACAATCAATAGAAAACATATTTTAAGCAGACGTATCATAAATACTCCTGATATCACAATAAAAATTAAAGCTGGCAAAGTAAGGAATCAGACCAAATAAAACAAATTAAAACATGAGTCCTATTAATATGGATATAGATATTTAGTCACTGATTTACACAGAATAATTCAGGTTAAAAATAATCAATAGGTGTACAACCTTATCGGTGTATTTCAGTGTGCATCGGTGGCAATAATTTTTTAGGCTGTTGTTAGTTTTCCTGGTTTTTGGATAAAAATACAGAAATAGCCATTTCTTCTTCCGCTTTATCCCGCATACCTTTTTGTACATAAAGACGGGATAATGCCGTATGCGCGATGGGATCATCCTTATTTAAATCGATCCATTTTTTAACGAAGGTGATGGCTTCATCAATACGTCCCAGACGGTTTAACGATTCGGATAGTCCGCAATAAGCGATTTCAAATGTATCATCCAGTTGAATCGCTTTTTCAAAAAATATAATGGCCCGTTCGTAATCCTTTTGTGCGAAATACTGATAGCCTTTGTTTAATAAATCTTGTTTAGTCATTGGCTTTCCCCCGAAAAACAATACCATTGCCAAACGCAAAAGTACTCCCAATTATTTTCTTTATTAAAAAAAAGTAAAAATATTTAACTTTTGCTTGTAATAAATATGAGAAATTTCTTATTTTATCACATAATTAGCAGTATATACTTTTTAAACGTTTTATAAAAGGAATGGATTTTATATGTCCTCAAAACAAATCAGACAATCAAGAATTAAAGAAATTATCACCAGTAAAAAAATTGCCAGCCAGGAAGACCTGCTGGAACGTTTGAATGAATCCGGTTTTAATACCACGCAGGCCACTCTATCCAGAGATCTGCACGAAATAGGTATTGTACGGGTTCCGGATGAAAGCGGCTTTAAATATGTTTTTCATCAGGAAGAAACATCCCAGGCCATTAAACAAATCATCGGTATGGAAATTATCAATGTGCTGCATAATGAATCTACAATTGTAGTGCGCACATTACCGGGCCGGGCGCAAGGGGTTGCCATTTACCTGGATCGTCTGCCGGACAGTAATATTATCGGCACCGTTGCCGGCGATGATGCCATTATGATTATTCCTGATGCTCATGGCAATGTTGATAAGGTAGTCGCCAAAATAAAAGAGATTATGGCTTAATTTGCTTCTTTTCCTAATATACTTCTTTCTGGAATATCTTTATTGTATGTATGATACTTAGTGTATTATAAGTACATCATTACCAGATCGCTTAAAATTGATTACTAAAATACTCATGTTTGCTAATAAGGATGAGATTTGATAAATTTTGCCCCGGGTGATGATATAATGCCCGGGGGAATTGTTGAAGAATACATTGATTGAAACTGTTTTAAATAAAAAAATTTTACCATTCGTTTCCAAGCCTGGCCGGTATATTGGAAATGAACTCAATATAATTCGTAAAGTAAAGCAGCCGAACGATGTCAGTGTGGCGCTGGCTTTTCCTGATATCTATGAAATCGGCATGTCCTTTATCGGGTTCGAGATTCTGTATCATATTTTGAACAAACAGGATGCCATCCGCGCCGAGCGGGTGTATCTGCCCTGGACTGACATGCAGGACGTGATGCAGAAGGAAAAGCTGCCTTTATACAGTCTGGAATCCTTTACGCCGCTGAAAGCATTTGATATCATCGGTTTTACCCTGCAGTATGAGCTGACCTATTCTAATGTTCTGCAAATGCTGCATCTAAGTGATATTCCGGTTTTAGCGGCTGACCGTTCGGATGAGGATCCCATTATTTTAGGCGGCGGACCCTGCGCCAGTAATCCGGAGCCGATGAGCGATTTTTTTGATGCCTATCTGATTGGTGACGGCGAACAGGCTTTTGTTGAGATTTGCTCATTAACCGGGCAGCTCAAAAAGTTGGAAACAACGCGGGCAGAAATTTTACAAAAGCTGGCAGGTATCAGTGGCGTTTATGTTCCTGCACTTTACGAGGCGGTCTATGACGATTTAAATCATTTTATGTCTATACGGCCAAAATCGGAACATGGCCCATTTCCGGTTGTGACGCGAATTGAGCCGATTCTCAAAGAGGAAAATTATCCGACGGAGCCCATTGTTCCGATTCTGGAAGTGACGCACGATCGTCTGGCATTGGAAGTGATGCGCGGTTGTTCGGAAGGATGCCGCTTTTGCAGCGCCGGGATGATTTATCGTCCAGTGCGTGAGCGGGACCCGCAGGCCGTAGTCCGGCAGTCCGCTGCCGGCATTAAATCCAGCGGCTTTGATGAGGTTTCATTTCTCTCGCTTTCTATTTCGGATTATTCAAAATTGAATGAACTGATGACCGCTGAAAAGGAATCACTTGAAGGGAAATATGTAAACGTTTCCCTGCCGTCTATGCGCCTGGATAGTTTCAGCGAAGAAATCGCCCGTTTTGTATCCAGTGTTCGAAAATCCGGATTTACTTTTGCGCCGGAAGCGGGAAGTGAGCGGCTGCGCAGGGCAATCAATAAGAATATCAGCGATACGGAAATGTTTGATGCTGTAAAAATAGCGTTGGGAAACGGATGGAAATTATTAAAATTTTATTTTATGATCGGATTACCGACAGAGAAAGAGGAGGATATTCATGCCATTGCAGATCTTGTTGAACGGGTGTCGGAACTAAGCAGACCATTCGGCAGAATTCGGTTCAATTTATCGATTTCGCCGTTTTCGCCAAAACCACATACACCATTTCAATGGGAAGAGCAAAACACAAGAGAAACATTATACGACAAAGTAAAAATATTACGCACGCGTCTGCGTCATTTAAAGCATATCAATATTAACTGGCGCGATCCGGAAATATCCGCGCTGGAATGTGCATTAGGACGCGCGGACCGAAGAATGGGAAAAGCAATCCGTATAGCCTGGCAAAACGGGGCTAAGCTGGATGGCTGGCTGGAATTTTTTAAATTTGATGTTTGGGAAAAAGCTATTCAGGAAGCCGGACTATCAATGGAATTGCTGCGTTCAGAATTTGATATTGATGCTCCATTGCCATGGGATCATATCGATAAGGGGATCACTAAAAAATTCCTGAAACATGAGCGGGCTAAAGCCTACAGAGAAGAATATACGCCGGATTGCACACGCGGCCACTGCTATGCATGCGGTATTCAACGCAAAGAAATATTTGGTCATTTATTTGAATGCAAAATCAATAAGACGGTTAATCATCCCAAAGAAAGCCGGACGATCAAAACAGCTACTGAACGAAAGGCAGATGTTTTACAATCACGAACCGGACGGAAATTTAGAATGCGCTACAGCAAAGTTGAATACGGACGCTACATTTCACATTTGGATTTAATCCGTGTATTTGAACGAACCTGCCGCAGGGCAAATATCCCGGCGCTTTACTCGGAAGGATTTAACCCTCACCCTAAATTTTCTTACGCGCCGCCGTTAACATTAGGCTTTAGCAGTGAATCTGAATATATGGATATTGAGGTTGAAGAAAATTTTAATGGTAATCTTAAAGAGTTATTTAACAAACATTTGCCGGAGGGAATACACATCAATGATGTTAAAGAGATTATCCTTCCGGTTGAATCACTCGATAATACTATTCAATTTGCTGAGTACGAAGTGGAATTACCAGATCGATCGGTCAATCACTCAGAATTTGAAAAAGAACTTGAATCATTTTTAAAGCGTGAAGAAATTATCGTTCAAAGAAAAACAAAGGGTAAGATCAGAACAGTGAATATCAGACCCTATATTAAATCCATTCAGTTTAAAGAAACCAAATTGCATATTTTCACGGAAAAGGTGAATCAACGCACGGCGCGGATCGGCGAAATACTCGATAACCTTTTCCCGGACGGGCATCAGCTGATATCTTCCGTGCACAGAAAAAGGCAATTAGTCAGTTTAAATGGAAAAAAACTGACGCCCTTTGACGTCGTATAATAATCCGGCAAGTCCAAAGTAGGCTTTAAAATATTTTTAAGATGGAATAATCCTCCCCAATCCCGTCTGTGTTTACAGAGAGAGGCATTGGAAGGACGATTCATGGAAAATTCAAAAAAATAAATTATTTTTCAGATATGCATCTTAATAATATTTCAATTTTAATATATCGCGATACTACTTTTACCTGCTCCACCGGTATGAATATTCCTTACATGTTAAGAGAATGCATCCTATATTCTCGTTCTAAGGAAAGGAATTTAATTTAAGTATGACAAAAGAAATTATTATTAATGCGACCAATGAAGAAACGCGCATTGCAATTTTAGAGGATTCAAATCTGGTTGAATTGTTTGTGGAACGTCCTGAGTATGAGCGCATGGTCGGCGATATCTATAAGGCGAAGGTTTCGCGGGTGCTTCCCGGTATGCAGGCCGCCTTTATTGATATTGGTCATGAGCAGAACGCGTTTCTGCATTTTTCAGATGTGACGGAATCGTATCAGGGACATTTCGCCGATTTCGATCAGGATAACGGTGAAAAGAATCAAAAAAAGAAAAAAAATTGTAACGTATTTGATGTAGCTAAAAAAATGAAAAAAAACCAGGATATTCTGGTACAGATTATTAAAGAACCTATCGGAACAAAGGGCTGCCGCGTAACAACCGAAGTATCATTGCCGGGCCGTTTTCTTGTTCTGATTCCCTCACATAACCATATTGGCATTTCTAAAAAGATAAGTAATCAGAAAGAACGAAAACGTTTAAAAAATATTGCCCGTCAAATTCTGCCGCCAAATTTTGGACTTATTATCCGCACGGTTGCGGAAGGCGTTAACGATAAAGCTATAAAAAGCGATTTAAATACGCTCATCAAAAGTTGGCAGAAAATCGAAAAAGATATTAAAGAACATCCGGCGCCGAAGCTGGTTTACAAAGATATGGCTATGGCTTCCAGCATCATCCGTGATTTGTTTTCCGCTGATGTGGATAAAGTTGTTATTGATTCACGTAAATTGATGCACGAGATTGTATCCTATCTTAAATATGTTGCTCCCAAACTGGCCCAAAAGGTATCATACTATCGAAGTAAAAACCCAATTTTTGATGAATTTAAAATTGAACGTGAAATTGAAAAAATGAGTGAATCTAAAGTTTGGCTGCGCAATGGCGGCTATCTCATCATTGAACCAACCGAGGCGTTGGTATCAATTGATGTGAACAGCGGCAAGTTTATCGGCAAACAGGATCATGAAAATAATTCTTTAAAGATAAACCTTGAGGCGGCTCGGGAAATTGCCCGCCAGGCAAGGCTGAGGGATTTAGGCGGGTTGATTGTGATTGATTTCATCGATATGAACTTTGAAGAAAATAAACAAAAGGTTTATAATGAATTACGTAGAGAATTCAATAAAGACAGATCCATCACAAAAATAGAAGAACTCAGCCGGTTCGGACTTATCGAAATGACCAGGCAGCGGGTGCGTCCCAGCGTGTTAAGAACCATCAATGATTCCTGCCCGGTTTGTGACGGAACAGGACTTGTACCCACATTGAACACCTCGGTTGCGCGTATTGAACGCTGGATTCAGCGTTATCGGAGCAGCAGAGGAGACCGGCGTATTACCATTCGGGTGCCTGCGGATTTATATAACTATATGAATCAGGGACGTTACAATCGCCGCTTAAAGCTGATGTGGAAGTACTGGATGAAAATTAAACTGGTCAAAGATACCAGCATCAATATCGGCGAATATAAGGTGTTTGATCGTTTTAATAAATCTGTAATAAATCTTGAAAAATAATTTGCAATCAAAATATGATCTGATTATATTAAACGCTCTATTTTTCAGGTGATAACCAGGAGTAATAATGTACGCGATAGTTGAAATAGCCGGTAAACAATTTCGGGTTGCCAAGGAACAGAATCTTAAGGTTCCGCGTCTCGAAGGTGACAGCGGCAGTAAAGTAAATTTTAATAAAGTCTTATTTTATTCTGATGATAGCGGTAAAAATCAGATCGGCAAGCCGGGTATCAGCAATCTGGCTGTTACGGCTACAATAGTTGAGCATGGCCGGGATAAAAAGATTATTGTTTTCAAGAAAAAACGCCGTAAAGGCTATCAGAAAAAGAATGGTCATCGCCAGGATTTTTCTATAATCAAGATAAACGATATCGGTGCAGCTAAAGTCCCGGCTAAGTCAGCGGCTGTGGTTGATGCGAAAGCGGCACCGGCGCCCAAAGCTAAAGACGAGCCAAAAGTAACCGTAAAAAAAGCGGAAGCTAAACCAAAGTCAAAGTCCGCTGCTAAGCCTAAAACGGCTGCGGTAAAGAAACCGGCGCCAGCGAAAAAAGCTGCAGATAAAAAAACTACGGCAAAAAAACCGGCTGAAAAAAATGCGGCAGCCAAGCCTAAAACTGAGGCAAAGCCCAAATCCGAATCGAAGCCTAAAAAAGACGTAAAGAAAACTACAACCAAGAAAAAGGAGGCATAATATGGCTCATAAAAAAGGTGTCGGTAGTTCCCGGAATGGCCGTGAAAGCGCCTCGAAGCGTCTTGGTGTTAAAGCCTATGGCGGTGAATTTGTTTCCGCAGGTTGCATTATCATCCGCCAGCGCGGCACTAAAATTCATCCGGGCGACAATGTAGGTCTTGGCAGCGATGATACCATTTTTGCCAAGATAGACGGTGTGGTTACTTTTCAACGAAAAGGAAGAGATCGTAAAAAAGTAAGCGTCTATCCAAAAATCGCAAATTAAATCTTTTTAATCCGCCAATCGGCGGATTTTTTTTGTATCTTTCTATATCTTTCCTCATCAAATATTTTAAAAAAACATAAACTGAATGTAGTATTTTACCAACCTTTTAAAAGAGGTAAAGTTATGAAACAGAACGTTGGCGGTATCGATAAAATGTTAAGAATAATTATTGGTGTAGTTTTAATTGCCCTGGTATTTTTTGGGCCTAAAACACCGTGGGGCTGGATTGGTATTCTCGTTTTAGCAACGGGATTATTTAATTTTTGCCCGGCCTATTTACCGTTTAAACTTAGTACGAAGAAAGATAACTAGTGTTAAGTTAAGCATGAAATATCTTGACGTCATGCTGAATTCGTTTCAGTATCTACTAATAAATAAAAGATTCCGAAATAAATTCGGAATGACGATACCGACTCTTTTTACTTAACTTAACACTGGCATAAAATCTCCCCCAAGAAAAAAAGTGTGGGCGGTCCTTGACTGTCTGCACTTTTTTTATTTTATATTGCAATCATATTATTCCTGGTTGCTATAAATCTCGAATTGACTTAGATTTATTTTAAAATTTGGATTAATTATGAATCTCGTTTTCAAAGCACTCCTTTTTTTATTAATGATTCAATTTTGCTACGGGCAAAATTTTATTGAAGATCGGCGATTTGGCTCAGATACAGCCGGTGATTCATCCGGCCAGTTTAATGCGCCGCAGGCCATAGCTGTTTCGCAGAATAAAATTGTTTATATAGTCGATACAGGTAATAACCGCATTCAATTATTCGATTTAACAGGCGTGTTTATCAAATCAATTGGCGGATTCGGTTTTACTTCGGATAAGTTTGACCGGCCGATTGATATATGGGTGCAGTCTTTGATTAATATATATGTTGCTGATTATAATAATAAACGCATCCAGCGTTATGACGGGAACATGAATTATCTTTCGACGTTGACATCAAACGATAGCCGGGATGCGCAGTTTCAGTTTTATGAAACGTTGAGCTGTGCCGTAAATTCGCAGCAGGATTTATTTGTACTGGATGCCGGCGATAATAAAATCATTAAGTTTAACCGTAACGGACAGACAGAGCGTTCCTTTGGTGATTATGAATCCGGTGATGGACAGCTCATTCAGCCAATTCAAATAGATATTGTTTCCCAGAAGTACCTGATTATCTCGGATATTAATCATAAGGCGATTATGGTTTATGATTTTTTTGGAAATTTTTTACGGAAAATAACATCGGAGCGATGGCTGGCGCCATCCGGTTTATCTGTAACTGATCGGGGCGACATATTGGTTGCAGATTCAATGGCAAAGAAGATATTCATTATTTCTGCTGATTTTTCAAGCATTAAAGAGATCGGTACTGCCTTGCAGAGGCCTTTGCAAAAACCACTGGATCTGGCCTGTTTTTCGCAAACCGTTGCTGGTCAAAAAGTTATAAAAGTGTATATTATCGATACTAATAATATTATAATCGGAAACTTCATTAATCCGTGAAATTCTCAGGTTATCTGTTATACCTTCTGAATATGTTCATCTTCTTTATCCTTTTAACGGGTGAAGTGATTCATTGCCAAACCTATATACCGCCGGTACCCTGGCGTGTGGATACATTGATAGTAGTTCCTTCAAACGATTATCAATATCAGGTTCCTGAAAGACACCGCCTGCAGCCTCAATCAATTGAAATATTTAGAAATCACAATAAAATAGAACTTGATCAGGATTATAAAATTTTAGAGAATCAAAAAATTGATTTTTTTTCAATTTTAAATACCGGAGACAGTTTACGAATTATTTATCGCCGCCAACCTGTTGATTTTAAGCGAGGTTATGTACTATATAAAAAAGACACATTGAATGTGCCGGTTGACCAAGACAGTTCTTTTACAACCGACTCAGCGGTGCAATTAAAACGGGTTAAATTTGAGAATCCATTTGCCAATATCCAGACAACGATGCAAACCAGCGGAAGCATTATGCGGGGAGTGGAAATTGGCACCAATCGCGATCTGACTCTTAATTCCGGATTAAATCTGCAGTTATCCGGACAGTTAACGGAAAATCTCGAAGTGGTTGCCGCTCTTACCGATGAGGCGACGCCCATTCAGCCCGAGGGGAATACCCAGACACTGAACGAAGTAGATAAAGTATTTGTGCGTTTTAAGAGTCCCTATGTGGAAGGAACCGTGGGCGATTTTAACTTGAGTTATGAAAATTCTGAGTTTGGACGGCTTTCACGTAAACTGCAGGGGCTTACATTACTGGGTAATTACAAAAATAATTTTATCGGCGGAACGATAGCCACCACCAGAGGTTTTTTCAATCGTATACAGTTTATCGGGCAGGAAGGTAATCAGGGACCTTACAAGTTAACAGGCAAAAATGGCGAAAGTGAAATTATTGTGCTAGCCGGGACAGAACGGGTTTGGATTAACGGTGAGCGGATGAGCCGGGGCGAAGCAAATGACTATATAATTGAATACGGTAATGGACAGATCATTTTTACCAATAACCGGCTGATTACCAGTGAATCGCGGGTGGAAATTGATTATGAATATTTTCCGGCTGATCAAAAATACAATCGCAATGTGTACAGCGGCGTTTTTGGCACATCACTGTCTGCAAATAAAATAGATTTTGATGTACAATATTTCCGTGAAGCTGATGACCCGGATCAGGCCATAGAGCAGGGAGGAGTGATTAACAAAGAGGATAAGGAACTTTTGAAAAGAGCCGGTGATAACCCGTTGAATGCGGTTACCACCGGCGCGCTGGAAGTTGAGCAGGGAAAGGGTTCTTATGTAAAAAGTGATACATTGATTGATGGGCAGGATATCAGTTATTATAAATATGTTGGCATTAATCAGGGTAATTACCGTGTTTCGTTCTCTTATTATGAAAATGGTGACTATCGTAAGGACCGCTTAGGTGTATATCAATTTGTCGGGATTGGGAAGGGAAATTACTCACCGGTCGAATTCATTCCCCTGCCTTCTTCACATGATATGATAGACACCCGCTTAAACTGGCGGCCGCTAAAATACTATCATATTAAAACAGAATATGCTTTGACCCGGCTGGATCAAAACGTACTGTCTTCGATTGATGATGATAATAACCAGGGCAGTGCAGTGTCAATAAAGACTGGTTTATCGGAATTACCGCTTGATTTTAACTGGCTCAATATGGGTGTGCTTACCGTGAATCTTGATGGGCGCTATATTGAAAAGACCTATAATTCTGTTGATCGGTTGAATCGGCCGGATTATCATCGTTACTGGAATGTGCTGCAGGATGCTCAGTCGCAAAATGAAGAGACCAGCTTACAGATGAACACAATTTATAACCCGATAAAATACCTGTATCTTGATTTCAATACCGGATTACTTGAAAAAAATAATTTTGATTCCAAACGTTATTCCGGTTCTTTTCGATATCTTCAGGAGAATATAGCCCGGGTATCGGGTAAATATGAACGCATTAACAGTAATTATACTATCGCACAAAGCAAAAATGAGTGGCAGCGCTTTTCCGCGCAGGTAGGAAAAGATATTTGGAAACTTTCTCCGGAATTTATTTACGCCTCGGAGTTACGCAAAAATATTACGGATGCAACTATTAGCGGTTTTGAATTTGATGATATTGGCGCTAAGGTAGGGTTTATCCGAATGCAATATCTATCCGGATCAGTGCATTATAATCAACGTTATGATCGTGTTTACGATTATGAAGAGCAGGGTAAATTAATTCCCCAGGCTAAAACTGAAACCGCATCCATTATGCTGGATTTACAAAATTTTAGAGAAACATCCGCGTCGCTGCGTATTATCAGAAGAAACAAGGATTATACCTCTAAATTTGAGAACATTAAAGTTGATACATTGCGTCTTTTGTATGCAGATGCTTCTGTGCAGGATACGGTATGGCAGGATCGGACCACCAATCTTGCTGAACTGAATTTGGTTCATTCGCATTGGAATAAAGCAGCCCAGTTAACGCTTCAGTATAAAATTTCTACTGAGCAGACTGCGCTTAAGGAAAAAGTTTACCTTGATGTTGGAGAGGGCCGGGGCAATCTCATTTACGATGAGGATTTACAGGAATATATTCCTGATCCCAATGGAAATTATATATTGTTTATCCTGCCATCAGGAAAACTGGAACCGATTACGAACCTGGAAACAGCATGGCGGTTACGATTTGATCCGGCTAAATACTGGCGAAAAAATATGCGCGGGTTGAAAAATCTGATTTCTAAATTCAGCAGCGAATCCTACTTTCGTATAGAAGAAGAAACTCAGGAATCCGATACTAAATCGATCTATTTGCTAAACCTTTCAAAATTTCAGAAGGATCAAACCATTCGCGGTAATATGGCGTTTGATCAGGATGTGTATCTATTAAGAAATAATCGTGATTTATCATTTCGCTATCGTTTTCGTTATTTAAAGGCACGGTTTAATCAATACCTGGAAACCAGCGAAAATGAGGATCGTCATTCCCTCGAGCACGGTTTGCGTACCGACTGGAGAATCCTGAATAATCTTAAAAGTCAATCGGAGGTGCGGGTTAAAGCTTATTCTAAACTGAGCAATGCCCGCCCGCTAAAAAACAGAGATATCATGGGTTACTATTTTGATCAGCGGTTCTCATTCCGTCCGATCTCGAATTGGGAGTTTGGCCTGGAGTCACAGTACGGCAATGAAGCGAATCAATCCCTCGATTATTTAATTGATCTCTGGTACGAAAATATTAAAGGCCGGATAAATTATTCACTGCCGGGTAAGGGTCGGGCCAGCGCCAATTATGCATTTCAGATCGTTGATGTAACCGCCAATTCCGATAATAAAGTTGTACCGTATGAAATGGCCTCAGGTAAAAAGGAAGGCAATTCGCATACCTGGGATTTGCGTGTTGAATACACAGTTGCCAAGAATGTAGTGTTCACCTTTTATTACTCTGGGCGCAAAGAGGCTAATTATCAAAATGTAATCCATACCGGTCAGGCTGAAATCCGGGCATATTTTTAACCTAAACTATCGGATTAAAAGCATTTTATTTACTGCCTGATATTTACCTGTATCCAGGCTGATGAAATACATGCCGGATGGCTGCTTATTCATGTCAATGAGCATACGGTTAGGTCCTTTATTAAGAAGACTGGTTTCCCTTGTTTGAATGGTTTCTCCCAAAGTATTATAAATTTTTAGAATGACCTTTGATGAAATTGATAAATCAAATTCGATTACAACCAATGAATTAAAAGGATTGGGATACAGTTTAAAATTAAATTTTTCCGGCAGGCTGAGTACAGGATCGATGAGATCAGTTGTAAAGTTGGCAGCGCCTGGCGTGGGTGTCATATAAACCCATGAGTCACTGCCATCAGGCAATCGGCCAAAGGATGTATCCGTTTGCTGCGAACTAAAACTCAATGAATCCAGAATTGTAATACCGTCGCTTGCTGCTAATCCAATGTACTCGCCACTCTTGGATAATTTGAAGTTTGTATGATATCCGGCTTGATCATCCTCATCACACCAGATTAACAAATGTTCTCCTGGTATTAGATATACATTTTCTCCGGGAATTAACCATTTATTCAGCAGTTGAGGATTATCTGTCAAGTACTTGCCGCTAATCAATTGGGGAATCGTATCGGTATTATATAATTCAAGCCAATCGTCATATTCATTATCCTGATCCATATTCGATGCGTTATTATCAGCAAGAAATTCGTTTATTTTTATCCCTTTTCCCTCAGAATTTCCTGTGATTAAAGGTATGAGGCCGGATCCGGGATATCTGGATATTTGGCCTTTATTGTCCTGAGCCACAAAATAGAATCCACCAGAAAAACTTTCGCTTAAAGGAGGAATAAAACCAGACCAACGATCAACCATTTCCACAAGCGGAGAATCATCAACCGCTGCGGCGGATATCGAAAAAGGCTTTTCCTGACTGCCGTTTACAAGTATAATACCGGCTGAATGTATCTCATCCGGATCAAATATGGAAATACTTACAAAAATTGTATCATTTGGATGGGGATCTGAACTTGTCCATTGTGGATAGTAGAGTGCCGGTGGGCTAGTAATATAATCAAATTGAGATTCCAAAGCTTCCACCCGTAGGTTTATAAATTCCTTTAATCCTCTGCGTACATGAGGCTCAAAGTAATATCCATCCGCAGAATACGATTTATCAAAATCATCCGCTGTAAATCCATACGACCTGGTATAAAATGAATCAGCTTTTATCCATGGATTTTCAATGAGCGTTTTTAAGGAATCAATTCTGCTGTTCAGCACATTCAAATTAAATACATGACCGGTGTAAAATTCAAGGAAATGCGTGTATAAATTACGGCAGGCCGGTATAGCTAATATGGCATCGGTTAGTGGACGGCTGCCTTGCTGACCTTCATATTCGGCAAAATAATATGGGTTTACATCAGTCCAATCTGTGCCAAACCATGAAATGCCAAATGTATTATCATAATCATAGGGGAGTAGATGAAAACGGTCTTCTGTGGGCTCATGATAAATATAAAAATTATTTTTATTAAACCAGTAATCATCCCAGCTTCCGGTTAAAACATTCACCGCCATATATTTCAGAATTTCCTGAATGGATATGATCTGCTCAAGTGAATCCTGCATGTCATCCGGGTCTGTATTATTAATAACATTAATAAATCTGGCTAATTGGGAAAAATCATTTAATGTTTCATTGGTCTTCAATTCATAGGTAAATCGCTGTTCATCTTCATTAAAATATTTATAGGCGTCCGGATCCGGACTTATAAAAACCAAATCTGCCGGCCATAAGCATTTCCAGAGATTACCATTCTCATCCGCGTAGCGTTTGTTCAGAAATTCATCATCGATGTGTTCAACCACAATATAAAGTCCATAATATAAATCATTGATGTAGAGGGCAGCATAAAAAGAACGGCTAGCTGTAAGCCCAATTTTTTGAAATAAATCCCAGCTTAATTTACTGCGGACGACGGATGGATCATTATGCTCACCATTTATATTCATTTTATCAAGGTCGTAGAATTCTCTCCCTTTTATAAATGTATTAAATGATAATTTAAATGACTTTTTTGCTGAGAACCGCGAGGTATTTCCACGTAAACGAATGCCTACCGAATCAATTTCTTCATCTATCCATTTATTCTGAAAGCTGACTGTGGCGAGATGCAGAGAATCACTACGTAAATTTTCTTCCTGCCACATCCAGTTTAAAGCAGATGTGTCCATATTCACCTTTATGATAGCCACTTGTGTGTCATCAAATACCATCCAACTATCATCCGCCGCATAGGCCCAACAAGATATAGCTAATAAGACCATTGGAAAGATAATCGTTTTCATTTTACACTCCCCGATGAAAGGTAATTTTTTTAGGTCTTTAGAAAAACTTTAAACTTGATTTCGTCTGGATAAACAACTTTAACATGTCATTTACAAAAAAAATTCCATGTTCATTTGAATCTTACTTTAAATTAATCGTACATTATTCGAAACAATTCTGATAAATATTTCATGAAAATATCTATAATAATTAAGAATAATCAAAATTTAAAAAATAATTTATTAAATAAAAAG
>JAFGKZ010000286.1 GCA_016928315.1 Calditrichaceae bacterium | reverse complement strand
GAACTTTTACCGGCAGGTAAAAAGTCCCCCGGTCAAGATACCGAAGCCGCATAATATAATTCAAGATGTACTTCACCGGATGGATACCATATAATTGGTATGACAGTATTAATGGTGATTCTCAATATAATCATATTACGGGAGCATCAGGAACAGGTATAATCAAGTCATGGAGATACGTAGATGGTTTATATAATGAACCAGTTTATAATTATGTTATTGTTGAGGGTTCTAACTTTCAAGTAACCAGCCCTGTTCTAAGTGTGGTCAAGTTTGGAAGCCCCCATCAGGTATATTTATCAGCAAAAAATCAGAATAATGATGAGATGGTTTTGCTTGATTATATTTGTGATTATACTGATCCTGATTGGAGGGCAACTGTATCAGGAGTTAGTATGAGATTCTTTCTAGATGAAAGTCATCTTTTTTGGACAGACACAAGGATTATAGATATTTTAAATGAAAAATTTCACCATTGGAATAATCAAAATGAAAACATTGAAAATTACAAATCTTTTTTTATAGGCGTAAATACAACTAATATCTCAGCACATACAAAAAATGTCGTTAGTGCCGAAATTCAAAGCCAAACATATTCAGGCGGAGATATTAAAATAGAATTCAGAGATCCTTGGTATCCTGACAGAAATGAACTGGCAGGAATAAAACAAAATGCCGGATCTTTAACGAGTGCAGATTGGTTTGGTTATTCATATTTAGACCTTGATGCATCTAATAATAACGACTACAAAGGAGTTTTCAAAAATATAAATCCGGCAGTCAATGATAATTATTATTCAGTCCGCTCACCGGTTGAACCTATAGTTAATTTGGGTGGCAGGGAAGTGACTTTTTTTCGTGTAGGTGGATGGCAAACAAATGCAGCATGTGTATTAACCGCACCCAACAACATTTCCAATGGGTATTATGAAAGCCCGGTAATTTTTACAAATGATAACGCTGAAATAAAAGTAACCTATAAAGGCAGCCAGCTTTCCGGCGATGCTTCCGCCTTCTCCAACAACAGCCAGCGCAAGTTTGTCCGTACCCACGACAGCTGGCTTCACCATGTTTACCCAAGTGGAGGGCGCGTCTGGTTAGAACACAGTTCTAATAACGGCGCAACCTGGTTTTTAGGCAACAATGGACAACCTTTAGATAACGGTGAAGGCAAATGCCCGAGTATTGACTGGTGGTACAAGCCGAGCGAAGGTGGTTTTCCGGAATATAATGATATTGTTATAGTATTCCAGCAAAAAGAAGATACCCATTATTCTATAAGGTATGCCATCTTCGAAAAGCAGAATAATGGAAATTATATCAAGAAGTCTCTTCAGGGAGGAAATAAAATATACGAGCCAACAAATGAAAACTATACATCAAGCGCAAATCCGAATATTACTGTGGGAGGTAATGGCGATTCCGAACTTCAATATTTTGTACTTACATTTGAAAAAAAGAATGTTTCGGATGCAGGTATATACTGGATATACGGTCAAATTAATTGCGCCGGGGTGGGCGTTGTCACAAGTGTAGATCCATATTTTAATTGGGGCGCACAGTATTGTTCCGGCCCGAACAAAATTGCAGGGACAAATGCAAATTCCCGTAATGCAACGGTTAATTTAAATAAAAATCTCATATATACAGGTAATTTCGATGTCGTCTATGAACAATACGTATCAAGCCGTTCCAGGGCTATAAAAGACGCCTGGCTTTACTGCTCCTACTCTGCTGGTTTCTGGCACCCCCAACAAACCGGACTATATACGCTTTCATCCTCTACTGGAGTTGTAAATTATAAACCGTCAATGATACAAATGCCTGATAATAGTATCAGAGTCTGCTGGATAAGGGATCTTTATGGACAGTCTTCTATGCCCTATTGGATAAATGCGGTATATTATAATTCGGCTTCATCCCAATATAATATATACGGTTTGTTCGTAAGGAGTATTTCGCTGAATGAAAGCAACAACAATAATAAAACCCTGTTTACCTGGAGCCAGGATTTATACGGCTGGGAAAACTACCTGAGTAACGGTTCAAGTTACACACTACTCAGCACAACAGGCCAGGATGTACAAATGAGTAACGGAACAACTACCGGAACGAATATGATGGTAAGTTCATTCAAACACACAAGCTCTCCTTATTATTTCACAAACACAGGTAATATAGGCGGCATTCTTTCAAAATCATCAAACACTGAAATAAATTATGGAAGAGGCGTAGCCTTAAACAAAGAGGATATGCATTTTTCTTACTCCGTAAAAAGCCTGTCGGTTAACGGTGATAATATTGAATTTGCTGAAATACCTGCCGGTAAAGATACAACGACTCAAAGAAGGGGAATACAATATTTATCGCTTGATAGTCTGAACATGTACCTGTTGAGTGAGCCGTTTACCATTCAAAAAGGAACGATGATTAATTTTAGCGAAGGCAGCGAATATTATACTATTGCCGGGGAAGATTCAGCGTCAGAAAAACAAATAAAAAAGAATTTCAAGGTTGACTGTAAATTAGAGTTAATAGAAGAAAGCACAAATAAATCACTAGGAACGGTAAAACAGCTTGAATATTCTTCGGATGATAAAAATACGTCCGGTCTCAAATCGTCAAATTTACAGATCAGCAATGATGATGTAAAAAAAGTCAGGCTAAAGATTACGCTTAAAAGCAATGTTAAAGACGTAAAAGGCGTGTGGATTAATGAGTATAATACGGTTAATAAGGATATGCTGGCCAAACTTGCTGTGGAACATATTACCTTACAGGAACCGGAAATCCCAACTAATTTTGCCCTTAAACAAAATTTTCCCAATCCGTTCAATCCGGTTACGACTATACGCTATAACCTTCCGGAAGATACCCGGGTTTCGCTGGTCGTCTACAATGTAAACGGCCAAAAAGTAAGAGAACTGGTTAATGATTTCAAGCCGGCGGGATCGTACACTGTAACCTTTGACGCAAAGGGCTTAGCCTCAGGCGTCTATTTCTATAAAATAAATGCCGGGAAGTTTAATGATGTAAAACGCATGTTGTTAATAAAATAAATATTTGCATATTAAAGCCCGATTCAAAACGGGCTTTAATTTTATATTTAAACCAGAATACTTCCTTCATGACACAGCAGCCATTCCTTGCGCCATAAACCGCCTCCGTAACCGGTCAGCCTGCCGTTTGAACCAATAATTCGATGACAGGGGATGATGATGGGTATTGGATTTTTGCCATTAGCTAAGCCAACAGCCCGCATTGATTTTGGATTCTTAATTGTCTTGGAAATATCCTGATAAGTAGCTATACTTCCATAACCAATCTTAGCTACCGCATTCCAGACCTTCATCTGGAATTCTGTTCCACGCACATCCAGGGGTATACTAAAATCTTTACGCTTGCCCTGAAAATACTCATCCAATTGTTTCAAGGCATCGGATAAGATGGGATGATCGATGGTACCGGAATTCGGATCCGGTTTTGCATCGAATAATAAACCGGTAAGGCCTTTGGCCGAAGCTGATAATTTGATCAAACCTAAAACGGATTCAAATAGGGTTGAATAATCTGACATTATCTATCCCAATAAAATTAATGCTTTTGACCTTTGGCCAGGTAGCAATCCAGTTCGCAAATTTCACAATTTTCTGTTTTATTGCAGCGATAAGTAAACTTTTTAAAATCTTCTCGGAAACCGGCAGCGATCTTTGAATTAGACATATAAAACCCCATAAAGCTCATGAGTTTATGTCCGGTTTCCTCTCCTAATAAGTGTTCCACTTTACAGGCTTCCGCTTCTGCAATGTTATCCGGCAAATTCAATACGCTTTTAAAGAAAAGCTGAATAATACGACGCTTGCTTAATACGCTGTTTATTAAAGATAAACCTTCATCAGTCAGATGAAAGAATTTGTTTTCATCCTCAACAATGTAGCCTTTATGCTTGATTTTTTTTAGGGTGATGGAAACGCTGCTCCGGCTGATATTTAAATGGTTGGCAATATCCACCCCCCGTACATAGCCATTTTTTTTAAGCAATTCATGCATGGCCATCAAGTGATGTACGCTGCTATGGGTTAGTTCAACTTCGTCGAATTTTTTCCAGAGTTCTTTCATCGGTTTTTTACCTTGAACATTTGTTAAACAGTCATAACGAAAGTTTAACTAAATATAACATATCTTTTTTCAAAATACCAGAGATGTATGTATTGATGGTTTTTATTAATTTATATATTCCTCGCAAAGCCTCAAAGAACGCCAAGATAAAAGATTTAAATAATTTATAATTATAAAACTATACTTAGTGAGTGAGAAAAAGTAATATAAAATCTTTGAGTTCTTCGTGTCTTTGTGTGTTCAAATGCTTTAAAACAATTCTGGAAATAGACCGGATGCCTGGTTGAGTTGTTCCGGTTTACCCAGATCAAGCCATCGATAAGTATCGCAGGGCATGGTTTTAATGGTATGGTTTTCAGCGATTTTCAAATAGGCGTCAATTATGGAGAATTTTTCTACGCTGGGAAGATAAGACAGTAATTCAGGCGAAATAGAATGGATACCCATAAAGGAAACTCTGGATAGATCGCCCTGAAACTGCCGTACCATCTTTTTCTCGTTCGATTGGATGGATTCCCAGCCGCAGAGCGTATTATGTGAATCGGTTAGAAAATAGCGGGAAGTTTTTCTGGTTCTTGTTGCCAGAGTTGCTATGGCACTATTATTATTATGAAACTCTACTAATTTACTTATATCAATATCACTTAGTACATCAACATTGTGTAATAAAAACGGCATATGATCATCAAAAAACCAGGCCGCCTTTTTTAATCCTCCGCCGGTATCCAATAAATCTTCTTCTTTGGAAATTTCAATCTGAATATCGAATGAATTATTGTCTTTAATAAATTGGATAATCTGATCAGCAAAATGATGAACATTGATGATGATCCCGTTGACGCCAAACGATTTTAATCGATTGATTACAATTTCCAGTAAAGTTTTATCGTTTATTTTAACCAGCGCTTTTGGAATGGAATCGGTAAGCGGACGAAGACGGGTGCCGAGGCCGGCCGCCAAAATCATTGCTTTCATAACCCGGCTTCCCTCAGCTCCTGTTCCAGGTGCTGAACCTGAACATTTACATCATAATGTTCATTTAAAAATTCGGCCAGCTTATTGGCGCAGTAAACCGAACGGTGCTGCCCGCCGGTGCAGCCAAAGGCAAACATAACATCGGTAAAATTACGTTCTTCGTAATTACTTATAACCCGGGTTGTAATCGACTGAACGTCCGCAAGAAAATCGGCAACCTCTTTTTTTGTCTGCAGGTAGTCAATCACAGGCTGGTCCATTCCTGTCAAATTTTTAAATTCCTCAAGCCGGCCCGGATTGGGCAGAAAACGGCAGTCGAAAACGAATCCGCCGCCGTGACCTTTATCGTCCAAAGGGATGCCGCGTTTATAGGAGAAACTTTGAATGCGCACCGTCAGTCTCAATTTAACATTGCCAAATTTACGTAAAGCGCTGGAACGAACCAGGTGATTGAATGCATCCATCAAAGAAGGCAGTTTAACGGGTAATTCGGTGTTATGCAGCAGCCATTCCAGATTTTGAATGGCGTAAGGCACGCTTTTCAGGAAATGTTCTTTTCGTTCATAAAATCCCCGGAAACCATAAGCGCCCAACGCCTGCATGATGCGGATGAATGCGTAGCCATAATAAAATTCAACAAATTTATTTCTATCAATGGTAATGTATTTACTGACTTCAACCATATATTTTTCAAGAAGCTGATCCCGCACTTCCTGGGGGATATCGGCTTTGGCATCATAGAGCAGCGAAGCTAAATCGTACTGCAAAGCGCCCTGCCGTCCACCCTGGTAATCGATAAAATAAGGCTCGTCATCCACCAACATGATATTTCTGGATTGAAAATCACGATACAAAAAAAAGTCGCGCGGGCAGGATAGAAGATAATCGGTGAATGTTTGAAAATCATCTTCCAAATGCTGCTCATCGAACGGTACTTTAGCCAGTTTTAAGAAATAATATTTAAAATAATTCAGATCCCACATCATGGACTGCCGGTCAAAACTATGGCGCGGATAGCAAAGTGAAAAATCAAGTCCTTCCTTAGCCCCAATCTGAAAGCGGGGCAGCTGTTCAATGATTTTTTCATAGAGGTGAATAATTTTATCTAAGAATCCCTCTTTGGTCCTTACCTCAGACAGATAATCAAACAAGGTCAGATCGCCAAGATCCTGTTCCAGGTAAATATTTTTATCCAGTTCCTGCGCATAAATTTCCGGAACATTGAGTCCCTTGTGTAAAAAATGTTTGGAAAAATTCAGAAATGCGATATTCTCTCTTCTATCGGAGTTGTAAACACCAATTGCTTTTTGAGAGCTATTTTCAAGACGGAAATACTTTCTATCGGATCCATGTGCATTTAGAGGCTGAACAGATTTTGCTGGTCTCTTTGCCCAGCGTTCAAAAAGCTCATTTAATTCTGAATGGAGTTGTTTAATATTCATGGCAATCCAGTTTTGTAGCGAATTACTTTCTACCTTTAGTTTTATTGACCCTCCCCAGTCCGATGAATCGGGATTCCCCTCCCTGATCATCAGGGAGGGGTCAAGGGGTAGGTCATATTAATAGCACTTCAAAAATAATGTTCAATTTTCAGCACGTCTATGGATTCAATCCCGTATGACATTCCGTGCAGAGCATCTCTTTCCAGACCTCATCAATATCGCTGGGATGTTTGAACTCAATCGTACTCGAGATATCAGCCATCATTTTATCATCCGGCGAGCCCTGGGCAACAATGGTATGACATAAATTACAGTCCTTACTGATGACATCGCCGTCATCCGATGTATGCAGATCGTTATGACAGCGGAAGCAGCCATTAAATTCCAGGTGACCAATATTATTTGGATAAGCGTCCCAGCGTACGTTCATTTCCGGAAAAATATTCTGCATGTAAACCCGCTGAAGACCTTGTACCGCCTGTTCTATCAATTCAGGTTGTTCTTCTGTAATTTCCGTATAATTTTCAGCATAAAATTCTTTTATTGTTTTTTCGATGTATTGTTGTGCCGAGTCAGTTGCAGTAAAAGGTTCCGAACATATTTCCATAGAAAGTGATTTTATTTCCGGTAAACCGGCGGGCATCATACCGGCGGCTAACGCTTCATTTACAAAAAATGCCGGCGGCTTGTAACTATGCGAGGGACGGTTATGACAATCCATACAATCCATAGTATGAATTTCGGCATTGTCAATCTGTTCTGCATCCAGCGCTTCATCTTCATTTTGATAAACAACGGTTTTACCGGTTTCCAGATTGGTGTAACGCACCCAGGGTATATTCTGCAGTTGTACATCAGCGGCAATATATTCTATTTTTATATCAGGATTAATGTGCCAGTGAATACCTTCTTTCAATCCCCGTGAGGCGTGCTCTGAACCAATTTTCATAAGCAGATGAATATCCCATGGAGTATTTTCTTCATCATTCAGAAAATGGCGTTCAAGTCGTAATTTTTGTGAATAGAATTTCTGCGGCCAATGACATTCCTCGCAGGTCTCCCGGGCCGGACGCAGATTTTGCACCGGGGTTGGAATTGGCCGCGGATACACATTGGCGGCTACTGCGTAAACCTGGTAAAGCCCGGAAAGTTTTGAACGAACGTACCAGTCTGCGCCGGAGCCGACATGACAGTCCACGCAGGCGACGCGGGCATGGGCAGAATTTTGATAAGCCGTATATTCCGGTTTCATCACCTCATGGCAAATTTCTCCGCAGAATTGCACAGATTCCGTGTAATGAAATGCCTGATAACTGCCCAGAGCCGAGGCAAATAAAAAGATGGCCGAGCCAATGGAGAAAATCATAAAAGCATTGCGGTATTTGGGATTATTCAAATCAATTTTAGGCCAGGGAGCGTCCGGATCAGCAGCTTTCTTTCGGGATAAAAACATACCCAATGGAATAAGGATTAAACCCACAATCATTACGGCTGGCAGCAGAATATAAATTACCAGGCCAATGTAAGTTGAGCTCTCAAAGAAAATAGAAGTAATTGCAAACAAAAATACAATCATAAAGAAACTGACCAGGGCTATGGTAACCCCAATTAAAGATATCCAGTTACGTGATGAATCCGGAATTCTAATTTTCATCCTAAACCTCCCCCCAGGTAATCATTCCTGATAAATAATATTGTATTTATTTATTAATCGATGAATCGATCGCCGGTCCAGACCGCACTCCTCGGCTGTGCGCGAAATATTACCCTGATTTTTTTTCAGATAATGGCTAAGATATTCCACTTCAAATTTTTCCAGCACCATTTCTTTGGCATCCTTATAGGATGAAGCCAGTATTTCCCGGTTAATGGCAATTGATATATCCTGTTGTGGTATGGGTAAATCGCCCCGGTGGATAATCTGATCGGTCGATAAAAAAAAGGCGCGGCCAATGATATTTTGCATTTCCCGGACATTTCCGGCCCATGGATATTCCAGCAGGGCCTTTTCCGCGTCAGCAGAAAACCGGCAGGCTTTGCGATCGTTTTTACTGCAGAGTTCCGCCAGAAAATGTCTTGCCAGCAGCAGGATATCCTCAGGGTGCTCACGCAGCGGCGGGATTTCCAGCCGGATCGTATTTAAGCGGTAATACAAATCTTCCCGGAATGTTTTATCCAGGACAGCCTGATCCAGATTTTTATTGGTAGCGGCAATTATGCGCACATCGATGCTGATTTCTTTTTCACCGCCGACCCTTCGTATTTTTCGCTCTTCCAGCATTCGTAACAATTTAACCTGAAGCGATAAGCTCAGATCACCTATTTCATCAAAGAAAAAGGTGCCCTGATCGGCAAATTCCAGTAATCCGGGTTTTGTTTTAATAGCTCCGGTAAAGGCGCCGCGTTCATGACCAAACAACTCACTTTCAAACAGATGCTCCGGCAGGGCACCGCAGTTAACCGGTACAAAAGGATTATAACTGCGTTTGCTTAAAGAATGAATCGCTCTGGCGAATAATTCCTTGCCGGTTCCGCTTTCACCGGTAATCAGCACATTCATATTACCGGGAGCTATTTTTTTTACAAGCTGAATGAGTTCATCCATCTGCGGACTATTATAGATGATCCCGGCCAGTTCTTCATTTACACCGGTTTCAATTTTATTATTTTTGGATTCTTGTTTTGTCTGAACAAGAGCGCGATCGATGCACTCCATTAATTTTTTAGACGTAAATGGTTTTTCGATAAAATCAAATGCGCCCTCACGCATGGCTTCCACGCTGGCGCCGATGGTACCGTAACCGGAAATAATTATCACAGTAGAATCCGGATATTTGGCAACGGCCGCTTTTAGTATGTCCATACCGCCGATATCCTTCATCATCAAATCGGTCAGGATCAAATCATACTTTTTTGTTTGAACCAACTCCAGCGCTTTACGGCTGTCACTGATCAACCGGATATTAAAATCGTATTTTCTGGAAAGAATTTTTTCCAGCGATTTTAACATTTCTTGTTCATCATCTATAATTAGTAGATTAACCTTCATCAATCATCTTTTTAAATTTAATTGAAAAGGTAGCGCCTTCATTAATTTTACTTTCACAACTTATTTGAGCATCATGATTGTGACAAATATTTTTAACGATATACAAGCCTAAGCCGGTGCCTTTATCGGCCGTCTTAGTTGTAAAAAACGGGGAAAATATTTGTTTTCTGGTATGCTCATCCATACCCGGTCCATCATCATCAATTTGCAACAGACAATGTTCGTTTCCATCCGGTATTAGACGGATACGGATATTGCCATCCTGCCCGATGGCGTCCACTGCGTTATTTAAAAGATTAGTAACAACCTGCTCGCATTGTGAACTGTCGCCGTAAATATAGCAGTTCTGACATTGGATATCCAAATCGATTGTGATTCCCTTTTTCTGAAACCGGGGTTCCAGGATATTGATTGTTTCTTGAATTACCTGAATTAAATTTATTTTCTGAAAATCCTTTGACCGTTTTTTTCCATATTTTAATATATTCCCTGTAATTTTTGATATTTTTGATGCCTGACTCAGAATAACTTCCAGGTCTTCGTTGTATGGTTTTAATTTTTTATTATCTTCTGCTTCCATTTGAAGATAATCGGCTCGCGACATAATTACAGCGGTAGGATTGTTAATTTCATGAGCCATTTCAGCAGCCAGTTCACCCAGCGTTACTAATTTATCTGCCCGTTGTAATTGTTCAAAATGCATTGATTCAATTTGCTCGTGGGATTCATTGATATGCGTTGTCATCTGGTTAAAATGATGCGCTAGAATTCCGAATTCGTCATCACTTTTATAACTGATCTTTGTGTTTATATTGCCATGATCTACTTCATCCAGAGCATTTATAACCTTTTTAACTGGTTTATTTATAAACACATTAAAGAATGAAATAAATCCAATCAGTAGAATGACTACAATGGCAATGGCCAGGAAAATCATATGTCTCGAACCCGTATAAAATCTTGTCTCGGCTACCGATAAATTGGTATCGATATCCAAATAAGCAATAATATCGGATTCCTTATGACAGCGCTGACATTCGGGTAAATTATACACCGGTTGAGTGGCAAAATAAACATGATCATCATTAAGTATGTCGATGCGCCGGGTTTTTAAATTATAAGGGATATTGTGATTTGGTGAGACGTCATGGACTTTTTTATTAACATCATTTGGATGATCAGAATATAAAATTATCCCATCATGATCAAATACACGGATATGCTTAATATAGTCGTTTTCTGCGTACTGATTTACAATTTGCTGAATGTTTTTTTCTTCCCGTAACATAGATCGATTAATGCAATTCAATATCACATCAATGGTGGTTTCGACCATAATATAGGAACGTTCTTTAAAGTTTTCACGGAACTGATAAATTAAAAAAGTAGTGGGTATGCCCACGCTTAGAAGTATAAACAGAACGGTAATGGTAACAAATTTCGATTTTATTGTTCTGAACATTTACTGTCCCATCCATTTTCCGATATTGTTGATTGTTGGATTTTACGAAATCTTTTCATAATTGACTGATTGCTCGAATAAATTTATATATTTTGATTTGCTTTTACAATTTCAATGTTACCTTAAACCACTTCAACCAGATTTATCTGCTGCTTTATTAATTTGTCCTATTCGTGTCGCGATGGGACATCCATGTCTCAATGGTATTTTGTCCATTCTTATAGAAGTTCTATGTGTAAATTCTATAAATCCTAATTTTGCAAGCATTTAGGCTCACATATTATAACGTGTCTTTTCTGGCATATCAATTGCCTTACAGCTCTTGTTGATTCATTCAATACAGCTTAGATAATTCATAGAATAGCTGTTATAACCATATTCATTTAACTTAACTGAAAGGAGCACGGATGAGTAACAAAATACTTTTTGTCTTATTCCTGTTGCTGCTAAGCACATCGCTGTTGTTTGCACAACCAACAGTAACCCTTGAGCCCTTTGGCGTTTCTCCGGCTCAAATTAAAGCTGATACGGTTGGCAATGAGAACTATATCGGTATTCTAAACCGGGTTTATTCCGGTTTGCTGAACGTGGGTGTGGGAGCCCAGATGGTTCTTAAGGGTGCCAGTGATACCACTTTAGTAACCCCAACATGGAATGTTGCCTCAGTGCCGGGCGGTTCATCGGTAACGGATGTTGTCTCCATTACAGATGTCGATACCGCTACACAAATGGCGCTTTTTACTCCGGATGTTGTTGGTACTTACGAAGTCGAATTCACCAGCGACGGTGTTACAGCCTCCGTAACCATCAATGCCGGAACATATCTTGGTGTTGAAGGCGGCGCAGTTTCCTGTGTATCCTGCCATAATCAAACCTATGCCGCCTGGTCAGAAACCGGGCATGCGCATATGTTAACAAACGCACTAGATGGTATTTCACCTTATCGTTCAGGCGCAACTTGTATTAGCTGCCATACCACTGGATATGATACATCAGCTACAGCGGTTAATGATGGTTTTGACGATTTCCCATTCGTATATCCGGATTCCATCGGACCCGGTATGTCCGATTCAATGATGACGGAATACCCGGATGCAATGATGCGCGCTAATATTCAGTGTGAAGCCTGCCATGGTCCTGGCAGTGAACACATGGCTGATGCCTCTGACTCCAAAATGGTTTCTTCCCTGCAAACGGCTGCATGTGCCCAGTGCCATGATGATGATCATTATCATGTGTATCCTTCACAGTGGAATGCTGCGGGTCATTCAAATATTCCATCCTATCCGGGTGGAACCCGTACAGATTGCAGTGGATGTCATAACGGCGCTCAGTTTATTCAGTTTGTAAGAGGTGAAAATATTACAAATCAACCACATATAGATATCACATGCGCTGTTTGTCATGATCCTCATAATAATACAAATGCCGATCAATTGCGTACCGTTTCTGCTACTCTGGAGAATGGTACAGTTGTAACTGATGCCGGAAAAGGCGCACTTTGTATGAATTGTCATAAGAGCCGCCGTGATGCTGATAGCTATACAAATAGTCCGGGTAGCCATTTTGGACCGCATTATGCGCCTCAGGCCGACATGTTCATAGGAACAAATGCGGTAACATTTGGAAAAACGCTGCCGACCTCTCCCCACCTGGCAGGAACTACCGATGCCTGCGTCGACTGCCATATGTATGAAATAGGAAGTCATGGCGAGCATGATGCTGAAGGCAATCTCAACACGGCAGGTATGCATTCATTCAGCATGGTCAGCAAGAGCGGCAATGATAATGTGGCTGCCTGTGCAGATTGTCATGGTGATATTGGCGAAACATTCGCAGAGAAAAAATACTTTATAAATGGTGATGCCGATCTGGATGGTGACGGCGCCGAAGAGGGTTTGCAGGATGAAGTACATGGTCTGATGGATGAGTTAGGGGCTCTGTTACCTGATGCTGATCCTCATGCCGAGGTAGATGAAACATGGACTTTAACAGAATTAAAAGCGGCTTTTAACCATCGTTTGGTTTATTATGATCACAGTTATGGGATTCATAATCCGGCATTTATAGTTTCTTTACTTCAGGTATCTATACAAGCTCTGGAAAATAATGCGGTGGAAGGTGAAATCGTTGCGATTGACGATGTGCCTAATGATCAGGGTAAGATGGTTAAAGTTATTTGGGATAAATTTGTGGATGACGGCGTTGCCGCCGATCCGGTGGAAAAATACATTGTTAAACGTCTGGATACCCATGACGATGTCTGGACCAATGTAGGCGAGGCGACGGCTGATGGCAGCGCTCGTTATGCCCTTGTTGTTCCGACTCTGTTCGATTCTACTGCCGCAAGTAATGCCTTAACCTCATTTATGGTTGTTTCTTTAAGCGAAGGCGGAATGACCTATGAGTCTATGACTGCTGAAGGTTACTCGGTTGATAATTTAGTGCCGATGGCTCCACAGGGATTGGCTGGCATGGCTGCCGCCGGAAATGTAACCTTAAGCTGGGATGAAGCCAGCGATCCTGATGTAAAATACTATCGTGTATTCCGTTCAGCAGAATCTGGTTTCATCGCTGCTGAAGCTAATGAAATCGGTACGGCGGCTTCATTAGAATATGTTGACCCGGGTGTTACCGGAACGGTGTATTATAAAGTTGTGGCAGTTGATTTCTCCGGCAATAACAGCGATGCTTCCGCTGAAATTGAAGTAATAGCTACGGCTATTGGCGATATGGGTGTTCCTGCAGAATTTGCCTTATCACAGAATTATCCGAATCCGTTCAACCCGACAACTCATATTCAGTTATCTCTTAGAGACGCCGGTCGGGTAACGCTGGAAGTTTACAATGCTCTCGGACAGAAAATCAGCACTCTGCTAAACCGGGATATGACCGCAGGCGTACATTCAGTTACCTTTGATGGAACTGGATTATCATCGGGTGTTTATTTCTATAAGGTAGTTGTTAAGAGCGTGAATGGAAATAATATTTCTTTCCAGGATCTGCATAAGATGATACTTATGAAATAACCTCAGAACGTTATTGACAAAAACCTCTCCGGTTTTCCGGGGAGGTTTTTTTTGTCTAAAATCCTATATTCTTCTGCAGAATTTTTTATTCCGTTAGAGTGTCACGTAAATGTCCCATTGTGAAACGAATTTCCCACCTTATGGATCGACCACTTTTTTTTTATGGAAAACTCGGAAAGGTTAAAATCAAATATTCATCCCGTAAGATTTTGTATATTAATAGCTTAGCCGATACTATGCTGTTAAGGTTTTCTTTAAATGATCTTCGTTTTCTGTTGGCATATCAATTGCCTTGGAAGAAGTATGCAAATTCTTGTTATTTCCAATGATAAAAAAATAATTAATACGGTTTCATGTCCTTTGGATATCGCTGATTGTGTTACCAATGTATATAACGATTCCCGAGATCCGTTGGATATTTTGTCCACGGTATGTCTGGCCAATCCTGCCATTTTGGTGATTGATGATGATTTTCTTGAGCCGCAGACCAGTCATATCCTGTCATCTATAAAAAAGATAATGCAAAAAATTGCAGTCATTTTTGTTACATCCGATACCAATATAGAATTGGGTCGTGAAGTCAGTCAGTTAGGTGTTTACTATTATGCTCTAAAACCATTGGAAAATGATGCCATGATTGATGCGTTGAAATCAATTATCTTACTAAAATCAAAAGTACAATATTGATGATAACGATTAAAGATATAAATTACATGGAAATTAAATTTTATCTTTATCTTAATATAAATTGTCTCTATATTTATAGGGATTTTAAATCAGAATTCCATCAGTCGCATAAAAATGTTACCGGCGTCCAAAATGCAGGAGAGATGCCCCTATGAAAAAATTATTTATATGTTGTCTATTTATGGTTGTTTCACAGTACGGTTTGTTAACCGCCCAGGTGAAATTCTCTGGTATGACGCAGTCATCGATATACACCTGGGAAAATTTCGATGAAGCGCAGCTGATCGATTATTATCAGCATATCAATGCCCGGGTATCGCTGGAAAGTTACCGTGATTTATATGTTAAAACGTATTTCCGTTTTGGCAGAACAGGCGATCCGGCGGAGTGGAACGAACGAGTCTATAACGCTTATCTTAATTTTTTGTCGCCGTGCCGAAAATGGGACGCACGTTTAGGCCGTCAGTTTGTATACAGCGGGGTGATGAATGGGACAGTGGATGGTATTATGCTTAATATGCGTCCAATAAAACATTTACTTGTAAAATTGTTGGCGGGTATGGAAGCGCCTGTGGACCGGGCGCTTGAGCTTACCCCATGGAGTGATGGCAATGTGCTCGGCGCTTTTGCCGGTTATAAAGTAGTTGAAGCCTTCAATTTCGCTGCAAGTTATGTTCAAAAAACCAGATCCGATGATATTTATTGGCAGCTTGCCGGCGCATCGTTTTCGGGTAACGTTTTCAATAATCTTTATTACCAGGCGCAGTATGAACATAATTTAAAAACATCACAATACCAGGCTATGCGTTACCGGTTAAATTATTTCCTCGCAAAATGGAATATCTTTGCAGAGTACAACAGCCAGCGTCCCAGAATATATGAAGACTCGTTTTTCCAGATATTTGAACAGACAGCTTTTAATCAAATCCGATCGGGAGTTGGTTATCAGGCGGGTAATTATAATGTCGGACTGCACGATGTTTACACCATGTACGAGAAAGATGAATCAACCAATCAAATCCATGCAACCATCAGCAGTTCTTACGGGATGATCGGTTTATTATATCAAAGCGGTTATGGCGGTGATAATACAGGTATTTATGGATCAGTACGGTATGATGTTCTGAAAAATTTAACAGTATATGTCCGAAGTAGTTACTACCAGTACGAACGCCAGACGACAGCTATCAGCGAAGACGCCACGGCCGTTTCGGGCGGGGTTACCTATAAACTTTCAGCTTCCTTGCAGGTCAAAGCGGAAATCCAGGAACGAATCAACACTTATTATGATAATGATGTCCGCGGCCTGTTTAGAATTCGTTACGCTTTTAATAATTGATTTTATAATCCAGATATGGAGAAATTATAATATGAAAAGAGTGTTTGTAATTACCCTTGTCACATTTATCTGTGTCGGATTGTATTTATTCGCCGGCGCCGGTGACAGTGAAAAATATGAATTGATATTTTCGCATCAGCTGCATGTCGTAAACAATGAGGTTGAATGTGCAAGCTGCCATGGCACGGCAGAATCCAGCCAGGCGGGAACTGATAATCTTCTGCCGGATATGGAAAGCTGCGGAGCCTGCCATGATGTTGAAGATGATGAAAATTGCGGCATGTGCCATTCCGATATTGAGGAACCTTTAGAGGTCGTAAGAATAGAGGATTACAGCCAAAAATTTTCGCATCAGTTACATATAAAATCCGAATTTGAATGTTCCAGCTGCCATTCGGGCATCGAAAAGAAAGTTACACCTTCCGCACCTGTTAGCTTGCCGGCTATGTCTGATTGTATGAATTGCCATTCCGGAAAATCAGCTTCAGTGGAATGTGCAGCCTGTCATTTACCTGAGGATAACTTGAAACCGACCAGCCATACGATCAATTTTGCCCATGCCCATTCCGATCTGGCAAAAAGCGGCACCGATGCGATGGCTTCGGGCATGGCCTGCGCCGACTGTCACCGGCAGGACTTCTGCCAGGATTGCCATGAGGGCGAAAATCTGGATGAGACCACGCACCCGTTAAATTATGAATTTATACATGCACTCGATGCCCAGGGCAAAGAGAAGGATTGCAGCGCCTGCCATCAGGATCGTCAGTTCTGTAATGCCTGTCATAGTGATTACCAGGTGTATCCGCATAATCATCAGCAGCCGGGCTGGGCTGTTTCGGGCGGCGGCGGTCTGCATAAAACAGAAGCGCAAAATGATCTGGAAAGCTGCATTTCCTGTCATGAGCAGAACGCGGAAGAAACTTGTCAACCCTGTCATCAACAATAATCGTTGGGTGAAATTATGAATAGAAAAATTGTCCTTAGCTTAATATTATTTACTATACTTATCTTGTCCTTCTCCTGTGCAGAGAAAAAGGAAACCGTATCGGTTGGTACGCATCCGGAAGGTTGGGGAGAAGTAGGTAACGAAAATTTCCATGGAACCACTGTTCTTGAAAATGCCGGCCGATTAAATAGCTGCAACGGCTGTCATGGTTCGGATTTTGAGGGTGAAGGCAATGTAGAAATGAGTTGTTATCGGAGCGGCTGTCATGTGCTTTACCCGCATAAATCGGGATTCAATGATGAAGTCTCCACCGCCTTTCATGGCAAATTTATTGCTGATTCTCTGGACTGGGATAAAGACGAATGTCAGTCTTGTCATGGCGAAGACTATTTGGGAAATGGTTATGATTTTAAGAACTGTCTGACCTGTCATTCGCTATATCCCCATGCGGATGGATTTGAGAGCGCTGCTTCTGCTAATTTCCATGGAAGCTATATTGCATCAGAAAGTTTTGATATATCGGGTTGTACAGACTGTCACGGTACAAATTACCAGGGCAATGGTTATATCATAAAGAATTGTTATAACTGCCATAGTCTGTATCCGCATAAAACCGGATTTGCATCTACAAGTTCCGCAAATTTCCACGGAACATTCATCGCAGATTCGCTTTCGGGCAACGTGGCAAGATGCACAGTTTGTCATGGAACGGATTATCAGGGTAATGGTTATGAAGAGAAGAATTGTCAAAGCTGTCATGCTTTATATCCGCATGCAGCAGATTTCGCAAAGAAAGCTTCAGACAATTTTCATGGTGACTATATCGCAGAGACGCTCGATTTTGATTTAGAGAAATGTCAGGACTGTCATGGTACTGATTTTAAAGGAGATGGAAACGATAATAAAAATTGTTACAGATGTCATGCTTTATATCCGCATGCGCTTGGTTTTGATAATGAAGAATCGGAAAATTTCCATGGCGAATATATCGAAGAGACGCTCGATTATGAACTTTCATCCTGCGTTGATTGCCATGGGGCAGATTTTGAAGGCGCCGGATATGAACAAAAAAATTGCCGGGCTTGTCATGAAGAATATCCCCATGCCGAAGGTGTAACGGATACGCTTTCCAT
Organism: Calditrichaceae bacterium; assembly: GCA_016928315.1. Classification (GTDB taxonomy): domain Bacteria; phylum Calditrichota; class Calditrichia; order Calditrichales; family Calditrichaceae; genus JAFGKZ01. The sequence continues at coordinate 1,189 of JAFGKZ010000286.1, read as the reverse complement.
TGATTTCCACGGAAAAGATCTGGCGGAAAATTATGGCTGGGATGCCTCGTCCTGTGAAAGCTGTCACGGGGAAAATTATGATGGCGAGGGTGTAGCAGAGAAAAATTGCCGGACGTGTCACGAAATATACCCGCATATCGCCGGATTCAGTAATCCGGGTCTGCCAACCTATCACGGACAATATATCATAAATACCTTATCCTTTGATATCACGTCCTGCGCTGCTTGTCATGGCAATAACTATAGCGGAAACGGATATGCGGAAAAAGACTGCCGCGCCTGCCATGAAGACTATCCGCATCCCCAGGCATTTACCAATACGGAATCGGATGATTTTCACGGCAAGTATCTGGCTGAAGAACATAACTGGATTATGGATGAATGCCAGAAATGTCATGGCAATAATTATTCCGGTGCGGGTTATAGCCAGAAGAACTGTAAATCCTGTCACCCCGGTCCGGATGGTCCGGAAGCCTGTAATACCTGTCATGGCGGCAATCAGAATGCCGGGCCGCCGCCTGATCTGGCGGGGAATACGGAAACTACATTTTTGGGCGTAGGCGCTCATCAGGCGCATCTGCAGACCAGCGATATCAGCAATACCAATGCGATGGGTTGTACCGCATGCCATATCACACCTTCGGATTATAAAAATGCCGGACATCTGGATGATACCGAGTTTGCCGAAGTTGTTTTTAATGAATTTGTCACCGACAGCGGAAGAGTAGACGCCCAATGGAACCACAACTCAGCGACCTGCAGCAACATCTATTGTCACGGTGCGTTTGAGTTCATCAGGGATTCAAGCGGTAATCAATTTGCCTATGCGGATTCATTAATTGTCGGCAATAATCCTGATTTAAGTTGGACTGATGTCGGTACAGGTCAGGCCGATTGTGGAACCTGCCACAGTAATCCGCCAATCGGTCATCAAAATTTTCCAAACTGTTACAGCTGTCATGATCTGGTTGTTGATAGCGAAGGGAATATTATTGACAAATCCAGGCATATCAATGGTAAAATAAATTATAATGAAGATTAATAATTTTTACGCTGAATAAAACATTAAAAGAAGCCCTGCCTATTAAACAGGGCTTTTTTGTTGTGCGCTACGCATACCATTGCTCTATAGAGTGAAAGTCTCGAACGAGCCGGCCAACGGGAATCGTTAATCCGAAGCAAGGGTGTT
>JAFGKZ010000285.1 GCA_016928315.1 Calditrichaceae bacterium | reverse complement strand
TTTTGAACTATCTAATTCTATTTCTTCTAAACTTGAGTTAAAAGCATTATTGATTTCCTTATTACTTTGTGAACGAATAACATCGTGGAACTCAATTATGCCCTTTTTTTCAATTAGCAGATTATTCAATTCCTCAATATTTATACTCTTTTTATTATATTTATCTTGTAAAATACTAATTTCAGATTTTATCACCTTTTTTCTTTTATTTATATCAATAATCAGATTTCTGCATGAATCAGCATCCTCAACTAAAGAGAATCTGTTAATGAGAGAATTTTCAAAATCTGTACCACATGTTGGGCATTGGATTGGCAGAGATGAATTATGTCTTAATGTAAATTCATAATCTTTTTCAATTTCTGATAAAGATTTTTGTGCTATGTTTAATTGGATATCTAAATCCTGTTCTTGGTTTTTTAAATTTGAAATCTCTATCCGATAATTTTCTTGTTCTTTATTTAATTTGTTACAAATTTGAAGTAATCTATCTATCTCTTTTTTAAATAAATCTATATCAATATCAAATAATATTGGTTTTTGCTTTTCTTTCACTTTTGTTTGTGCATTTTGAATAATACGATGTTCAGAGGACAGCTCCTTAAATTGAATATCAAGTGAATTTATATTTTCTGATAGGTCATAATACTCTTTTGGTTTAATTCCAATATGATAATCAATCAAATCTCTATGCCAGCCAGAGAAATGTGTAAGATCTTCAAAAGAAGACCAAAGTTTTACCCAGCCTTTATCTTGATCAACATAATATGGAAGATACTGAAAAGCGGGGGTGGCATTTACTATTTCTTTACTAGAACTATGTTTTAATTTGAGGTTGAAATTAAAAATATTATTTAAACGTATACCAATTCCTTTAGTAATACCTTGTTCTATGTATATAGGCTTAATGTCTTGGTCGAATAGTCCAAAGAGATTTTGATATCTTAGTAAAAAATACTCTTTTTCATTAACAATAAAGTTCAGAACTCCAATTACATTAGCTTCTGCCCATTTTCTGTGAAATTGAACGTGTGCTCCTAGTGTATGATAAAGGCTTTTTATTAAAGAGGATTTACCTGTATCATTCGTTCCTAAAACTACTGTTGTCTCTGGGCTTAGAGATATTTCCTTGGCTGCTTCTTCCTTCTTTGATAGAAGAAATAGCTTTTTGAAAACTACTCTTTGCATAAGTTTTCTTTCGCAAATTTCTTATTAAAAGTTTGAATTTAGCTACTTTCACAATATTTCCATAAAATAATGGCTTTAACATAATCAGTTTTAAGATGAGAGTATTCATCAATAATTATGTTTTCTATATTCGTATAAACATAATCAATCAATTCGACAATATTGATATCATCTAAATTAAGTTTTGAAATTTCCTTGGCTATTTGGTCAGCTAATTTAATTAAATAATTATTTGTGTTATCTAAACAATCAATGGAATACTTATTCCATTCATTTCTCAAAGAAATTAATTTTCTTGTTGGGTAATTTAAATTTATTAAGGTGCTTTCGACAGCATTCCATACTGGTTTAATATTTCGAGTAGCTTTTATATCGTTAAGAAATTTTTCTATGTTACTTTTGGAAATGCACTTATTCCTCAATAAATCATCTATGTTTTTTATATCAGTTGGAGAATTGTTATTTTTTTGTCTGATTTCATCTGTTATTGTTTTGTACCATGCATTTACAGGGACATTATGATTATCTCCAAAATAGTAAGTGAAAAATTCCTGCAATTTACCAAGTATATAAGTTTCATGTCCATCTAAACTTATTTCTGAATGTTGAAAACATAGATCATCAAAATCTTTATTTAATAAGTTTGAAATCTCAGAATTCATTTTATCTCTGATATCTTTTTTATTGGCATCTTCCAGTTCATTAAACCAAAATAGATTTCCATCTAATTTAAAACTAAAGAATGCATCAGTTACAAAGTTCAAATAAGTTTTATTATTTCTAAAATCAATTTTATGTTGAAAAAGTTTCCCTAAGATTGAAAATTTTAAGCTGCCATCTTTTGCTTTTTGTTGTTGAGTTAATCTGTGAATAGTCCAGTTCTTACCCCTTGAAGTTTTTACTTGGAAAAATTCTACAGCAGATGGATTAATTTCTGAATCAAAAACAATTATATCATCGTGGAATTCAAAAGCAAAAACATAATCCTTACCATCTTTATGATACTGTAAAAGTTTTGCCAATGCCCAGTTTTTTTGATAATCAAATGCCTTTGCTGAGAATGAACCTGCACTTTCAGCAACGGGTTTTAAGACAAGTTCTTCAAATAGTCCCATAATGTTCTATACAATTTAGCCATATAACATAGCATTAAACCGGAAGATTTGGTTTTTTACATCGGCAATTTACATACAAGAATATTTTATATCAAAAACTAAATTGAATATTTAAAAATAATTTCCCGATGGCATCGGTATTTTACTCCAGGGGCAGCAAATATAAATTCATACCGGTTTTAAAATAGCATATAAATTGAAAACCAGGTTACTCCCGGCTATACCCCAACTCCTCATGACACCCGGTTAAACGGGAATCGCCGGTTCACTTGCGGAACAGGCGTGAAAAATAGGGAATATTTTTTATGGGGCATAAAATAAAGATATTAGAAAAATTCAGCGAAATGAGTGTAATGTCATTCCCGAATGTTTTTATCGGGAATCCATTTGCTTTTTTTCTGGATTCCCACTTTCGTGGGAATGACAAAAGTCAATTTTAGTGCAACGAACGATAGTTTTTCTTTCGATTTATTTTCCAACCTTGATTTTTCCCCGCTGCGCCAGTGTTCCTCCCGAGATAAGCGGTACCTGTCCGGGGGCGTCCGGACAGGCTTTAATAAGGGGGGTAATCTTAAAGAGAATATTAAAATGATATTACAATAACTTACATCGAACTCAGTTTAACTAAATATCAATTTTCGATTGTTACACATAATCCCTTTAAGTAACTCGTTTCAGGGATGTGTAATTTTACCGGGTGATCCGGACTTTGCCCCAGCCATCGGATTATCTGCGCATCGCGTCCGCTGTCGATGGCGGCGTCGGATACAATTTTCTGAAACAAGTCCATTTTCAGAAGTCCCGAGCAGGAGAAAGTGAATAACAGACCGTCCGGCTTTAATATTTTAAATGCCAGTAAATTAATATCTTTGTAACCGCGGGCAGCTTTATTTATATGCGCCTGGGACTCGGCAAATTTTGGAGGATCGAGAATAATCACATCAAACGTCCGGCCTTCTTTTTCATACCGGCGCAGCAGTTGAAACACATCCGCTTTAACATTGGCGCATTTCCGGCCGTCCAGATTATTCAAATTAAGATTCTTATCGATCAGTTCAATCGGGCCGGCTGTATCTTCCACATTGATTACATGGGCTGCCCCGCCCTTGAGCGCTGCCATGCCGAATCCACCGGAATAGGCAAAACAGTTGAGCGCTTGCTTGCCCGCGCTGTAGGATTGCACCAGCAAACGGTTATCACGCTGATCCAGATAAAAGCCGGTTTTATGGCCATTCTTAATATCCACATAAAATCGGATACCGTGTTCTTCCATTTCAACCAGATCAGCCGGTTCTTTGCCCCAGAGTAATCCTTTTTGCGGTTTCAAGCCTTCTTTTTTGCGGACGTCAGCATCGGAGCGTTCATAAATGGTTTTCACTTTTGGCAAAGACTTCAGCTTATCAATAACCGATGATTTGTTGAATTCCGTACCGGCGCTTAAGAACTGGCAAACCAGGATATCATCATAACGATCAACAATAAGTCCGGGCAAACCGTCCGCCTCAGCTGAAATGATACGGAAAGCATTGGTTTGTTTTGGAATATCCATTGATTCCCGCAATTTAATGGCCGCATTTATTCGATCATTGAAAAAATGTTTACCGAATACATTCTCATCACCAAATGTCCACATACGCACACGGATCTGGGAATGAGGCGAGTAACTGCCCTGTCCCAACAACTGATTTTCCGATGAGAATACCTCGACTGTTTCACCGGAGTGGATACTCTTATCAGACTGATAAATAGCGCCGGAGAATACCCAGGGATGTTTGCGCAAAAGGGATCGTTCCCTGCCTTTTTTTAGAACGACTTTTTTCAAACTGATTCCTTGAATGACTTAAGTAAAATTGAAAACCGAAATTTACTATAAATGAAGATAACCTACAACGTAGCGGTCAGATCACTATATTATCCCGGGTCTGAAATACTAACAAAATAGGTAACATACTATTTAAAACTATTATCTGATTTTTTGATTTTCATTTCTTCCAAATGCTTGGTTAACCAGCCGATTCTATAATCCGATACGGCATTCATTTCGTTAACAAAAGGTTTGATGTCGAGTAAAGGCGTATCATCAATAATATCCACATTCTCAATTTTAATGATGTTATGTTTAATATCCATAAGTTTTACCACAGAGAGCCCGATTGGATTCGGCCGCTTTGGCGCACGGGTTGAAAAGACGCCGTGAAGCTGATCATCCAGAAATGGTTTTACTTTAAGATTGAATGATTTAGATAAATGCAGATGATAAATAAGATAAATATGTGAAAAGCCATCCAGATCGCTGAGACCTTCCACATACTCCTCATTTAGCTCGATATATCCCTGAATGCCCTGAGCTGCCGACGGCTGAATGGGCATATCTTCAATTTGTTTGAAAGGGGAATGTATGGTGCCTATTGATTTAAAATTTATCCGGTTCATTTATAGAATCCATTTCTGCCAGATTAATACTATAACTTCATGATCATTTAATAATTTTCTACTATTTGATCATAATTATTTTCTTTGTTTGAACATTAAACCCAGATTGCATATATAAAAAATAGATTCCTGATTGTATCACCCTACCAGTGTTATCTGTTCCATCCCACTTGAAATTATATTCATCCTTTTTAAGAGAGCCATGATATATATTTCTAATCAGCTGCCCGTTTACGTTATAAATTGCGAGTCGAACATCCATTTTTCCTACATGTTATTAATAAATCCAGCCCAATAGAGTCCATCACAGAAAAGCACGCCTGCTGTATTTTTGGGGAAAAGAGCGGCTTGAGGTCCATAAGGATTTTTGCCAATCACAGTATCGCATGAAACCCAATAAATCCAATTATTAATATTAATTACAGTGTGCTTATCCTGGTCGAAATGAATAATATCAGATTTATCAAAACCATTTGAATATAGGAAAAAAAATCCCAGGAGAACTATGATTCGTATATACATAATTTTCCTCTTTGATTTTTCTGCTTTCACGAAAAAGCAATAATTAAAGATTATAAGCTTATATGACTTGTGGTAATATTAATAAAATATATTACAATATCAAAAAAAGGAACCGACTCATTTAGAATCATTAATTTCTTATTACAAGTTTAATCTTCCCGGATTTTTTTTATCAATTCAATAAATCTTGCTTCAAAAGATTTAATCTAAAATTTTTATAAATAAATTTGGCCGGAATGGATATACAATGTATTATTTTTTACCGATTTCTTTTACTTTGCTTTTTAACCAGTTTCTTGCTTCCTTAACATCGTTGAACCACTTTACATTCTGACCAATATTAGCCGCTGTGGTTTCATAAAAAGATATAAAACTAATATCATCAGATGTATCGACAACGGCGCCTGGTATTATGGTTACATGCTTGGGAAGATTTCTGGTACGAAAGAAAGCATCGGCAAAATCATCAAATCGTCCTGTCAGACAGCTTATATCACAAAGCACAGCTTTAGGACTTTTCTTTTTTAAAATCCCGATTACATCATTATGAAGTTTATCTATGGTTTCTTTTGTAAGAGCACCCGATATGATAATCTCTAAAATATCATTCTTCATTGAAATCCAGATTTTATAATTGGCATCATCTCCCATAATGATCTCCCGATAGGATAAATGAAATTATTTCAAATGTGTTATGTAATATCAGCCGACTTAGCTCATATCTTTGATTTTAAAAAAATGATTTTCCTTTTAACAGTTTCAACATTTCCATAATCAAACCAAATCATAGACTTAAGACAAACTTGGTACGTGAAGTGAATCAATCTCTATACCCAATTTTTAAATGCGTTTTGCTGGAGCCGGATCAGTCTGCCGGTTTTAAAGCAAAAGTGAAATAATAAGAAAAATAATATCAATAATTTTTAATGCCCTGGCTTTTATCTCGATGATAAATAAGGTATAAAAACATCATACAAATTTCAATCATCCCAGGATGCAAAACTAAAATACGACTAAATTCCTATTAGTAAAAATCCAGGGATTCACCTTCAAAATGAACGCTGTCTGAAAAATCAGGTTAAATTAAACGGTTTCATCCTTTTAATAAAATTGATTTTCTTTTTAAAGAAATTTCCCTTTTTTAATAACCTGTTAATTTCAGGCATAGCAGACATTGCCGCTTTATAACCTAACTGGCAGAATTTATCTGCCTTTCCCGAATCAAATCTGCTAAAATTCTCAACAGCGGGTTCAATTACAATATCGGCTGATTTGATAATACTTTGTGTATGAACATCAACGGCAATATCAAGCGAGTTGATGATAATATCAACAAAATCTTCAGGCGGGCCATAGGATCGTTTATTGGTTAAATTAACGGCAATAATCAAATCAAGTTTTTTATTCTGCAATGGACTTAACGGCACATTTTCAACCAACATGCCATCGGCTAATAAAGTATCATCTACTTTGATTGGAATAAAAATTCCCGGAATGCATGTGCTGGCAATAACGGCATCCCTCAGACTGCCTTTTTCCAAAACTACTTTCCGACCGGTCTTCAGATTGGTTGCTATGATAGAAAGCGGAATATCCGCGTCTTCAATTAGACGATCTGTTCCAGCTAAATCATCTATGATATCGCCAAGTTCATCGTTTGCCAGCAAGCCCATTTTAGATAATCTAAAACGGCTGATGCTCATCCATGTAATATCATTTGCGGTTTTTATCATTTTGTCTATGGATACGCCAAATGCAAAAAGCGCTCCGATTAGGGCGCCGATACTGGTTCCGGCAATACGGTGAATTTTTATATCGTTTTCTTTTAGTGCCTGAAGAACGCCTAAATGCGCAAGACCCCGAAATGCCCCGCCGCCCAAGGACAAACCGATTTTTTTTGATTGAACAACATTATTTTGGCTCATGTTTTATAATCCTTAATTACTGTATTGAACCCAGTTTTATATACCTAAAAATCAGGTATTCACAGCGGCATCACCGCCAATAAGCTGGTGGATTAATTTAAACGTCCATCCCAATATCATGATAACTAAAGTTATCCAATACTGAATAAAAATATTCTTTCTTTTTAGAATACATCCGATATTTCTTTTTGGCGTTTGGCCGAAGCCCGTCTGAAAAATTGTCCCCCCAAATGCCTGGCCTTTAATTTCGTTAATTTAATTTCAAATAATGATCCCTGCTAATTTTTGGAGTTTATCGCTCAGACAATTGCCCGCGTGAAACCCAAACATTTATTTTGCTGCAACACCCTGAACAGCGGCTGGTTGAATGGGCATATCTTCAATTTGTTTGAAAGGTGAATGTATTATGCCATTAGATTCATATTTTATCTGACTCATTTAAAAATCTATTTATGATAATTTACGGATCAAAATCTACAGGTTTAGGTTATATTTTAGTTAATTTTACGAAACTTTGAAAAAATTGCTTTCTGATCATCAATGCGATGGAGAAGTGAATTCTGTAAAGAATTGTTCTGCATTTCTTAAATGATTAAATCCAAAAATCCAGCAGGTTTCGGATACATCTGAGAAATCCATTCCGCCTTTGGCAATGGCCGGATTGCTGTACCGACCTTCTTGACCATTAAAACGATTTGCAATTTCCATAGCCAATTGCCATATCTTTAATACTTCCGGTTCTTTAAGATGTGCTTGAATATTGATTTTCTCTTCGCCGCAAAATCCCGGTGATCCGTTATCAGTGGCATTGCCATCCGGTATTTTTTGATAATCCGCATTGGCTTTAACATAAGCCAGCTTTTCAGGCGTTGTATTATTTTCATTCCAGTCGCTATGCTGCACCACATGAATTCGTTTTGTCGTCTCGATATCCGGTAGTGAATCTTTAATGTTTTTAATGAGATCAGCCGTGAAGTCCGATTGCCCGGCTTCAGCAATCCAGATATTACCACCATCTTTCAAAGTTTTGCTTGTCAGAAGCGTAACTTCTTTTAAAGCCTTGTTATAATCGGCATGTGCATCGGACCATTTATTCCCAAATACAGTTTTAAATAATGTATCGGCTGGAACATACAAACCTTCCTGAATGCCATACGTACCGGCAACCGCATGAAAATGCACACCGGAAAAACGGGAGTCCGCTAACATGGTTGATACGCCTGCAACCGAATGGATATCATCCACATCCGTTTTACAATCGAATTGAGCCAGAAATAAATCACTCTTAATATTAAACTTTCCAATCATTATATTTTCATCAGGCTTTGGATTACAGGATACTACAATAATAAGTAAAATTATTAGTATTATTTTTTTATGAAACATTATACGCCCTTAATTAGAATTATAATTATAACCTACAATAAAATATAATAAGTAAAAAATCATCGAACCTCACCGGCTGTGTTTACAAGCAGAACATTTGACAATATTGCTGTATCAACCTTGTCCGGCACATGAGAACAAAAACCGATTCCCACATAGAACGGTTCATCAAGATGAAGTTCGATGGGTGCGCCAAACTGGTTCATGTCTTCTCCGTCAAGGCTGACAAAAAGTGCAAAAGAATTACCTTGTTTTTCGATGCCGATGCGTTCTGCATGATTAGTAACCAGATCATCTGGTGAGTTACCGCCCGGGATAGCGCCACGACTTCCGATTCTATATTCCATATCCCGGATTCTTTTGCCTTTCTCGGGGCGCCAGGCAAGATGTATCATTCCGTCACCATGCAGGGCTACAATTGCCTCCTTAGAATCATCATCCAAACTCTGACGAATGACCAGTACAGCCTTACGATCGAAGTAGCCGAGGGAATCCGGAAATCGGATACTGGCTGCCAATGAAATATCACCCGACATTTTTTTCCAAAGATAGCGGAATTCATCGCGCACATACCACACATTATAACCAGCAGATGTTATGGTATATTCTTTGGTATCAGAATTATAACTGGAACTGCCCGTTATCAGGGCGGCTCCGATATCAGACTGACCATCAAATATACCGATGGGTTCAAGGACTGTCCTGGTTGGGCGATGAAAATCTTCAGGAGGTGAAACCTGTTGATGAGTTTCTGATCCGGGTAATGCCCATTCAGGTACTTCCGTCTCTTGTGCTATAAGAAGACAGGGGATAATGCTTAAAATCAAATGGAATATTACTTTAGAAATCATAATCGCTCCCTAAATAATATTTTAAATTGTCAGGCATAAACGTATTTTTCATAACTAAATCATTAAACTCTAAATATAATTTGGCTTGACTATAATACTCATCAAAGGCAACATTTGTTAAATGTATTACACATACTATTTATCCCAAAGATGTACAGAGATTTATATCTACACCGATTGGAATTAAAATGCTTCTTTGCCTCTGGTCAAGGTTTATCATAATTGAGTGTTACGACAAATTTCCCACTCTCTTTTCCGGGGATAACCTTAATATCCAATTGACCTAATACTTGAGTGCCTACGCCAAGATCGGAAATTTTTTCTGATAAAGTCGCCTGATTATCCGAACCTATCACCTGGTCCTTTGTCAGATCCCCAACCCACATATTAGGTCCGAAGGTGTGTCTTAACTGATATGCGCCCGGGATAATATTTTCAAAAACATATTCATTTTTGCCTTCGACAATCATTTTTCTGGCAAGCATTTCTCTGTCACGGAATAGTTCAATTTCCGCGCCAATACCCATCGTCTGCCTTGTTTGTTCATAGAAATAATCGGTACCGCTGTCAAAGGCTTCAACCTCAAAATAATATTTCTCATCACGGTTAAGACTATGGATGTTCAATGTATAATCATCATAAATCAGGTAATCGTTATAAAGTTTATCAGGTGTAATGCCATATCGGACCACATAGCCATCGGCTCCGTCAACCGGCTGCCATAATAACTTTGCCTGACAGGGATCATCCGGATCACGGACGACCATTATATCCTTAACTTTTGTGAATTTAGCTGCATCAGGATTGCCGAAAATCCGGAAATCTTTAACCGCGAATTTTCCATCATCATGAGTAAATACGTTGGTTAATTTTACATACCTGGCTTTTACAGGTTCGGCCAGTTCTGTATAATCATGCCGGTTATCAACGGTATTGTTACTTTTGTCTATAAGCATCGACCAGTTTTCATTATCTCCGGAAACTTCCACGGTAAAAGATTGATATTGACTAAGACTCGGCGGCATGCGAAAACCTCTGCCCATTTCAAGTTTTGCATCATGACGGTCAAAATTTACTTGTAGAGCGTAGATATCACATATCTTGCCAAGATCTAATTTCATATATTCACCGGGATCACCTGTCGCGGCACACCAGTGGGTAAGGAAATTTTCATCCACGGCATTACCCGGTCCATATCCTTCAAGGGTAGAAGATACTTCCACGTATTTTTTCCCGGATAGAAGCATCCATCCGGTAAAATTATTATCCACAGCATTTTCCTTGATACCGGGATAATATTGCGGGTAGTCTCCGAATTCTGTGTTAGAATGCATAACACCTTCAGCATCAACAGCCGTTGGGAATAAAGCTAATTCACCGCTGCCCCGTCCGCCATAAAATGAAGGGATCATAACAATAGTCCATAATTGGCCATTTTTATCGTGGAAGGTGCTGCCATGACCCGCGCCAACCATAAATCCGGTTGTTTTAAAGGTCAGCGGATTATGAGGAGAATATGTGAAGGGTCCCATCGGGTTGTCAGCTACATAAATTCCGTGGGAATAGGTCGAAAGCTCAAGACCGATTGCAGCATACTGCAGATAGTATTTCCCATTGTGCTTTACCATCCACGGACCTTCAATCCACGGATTTTCTTCAGGAAGATAATCTCTGTATGAGAAAATGGAAAATATAACATCTTCCGGTCTTCTCCGTTCAAAGCCATGGGATTTATAGTCGCCGAAGAATAAGGTAACCGGCTCTCCTTTTTCCTTAAAACCGTTATCCGGATCGAGTTCTACAACCTGGAAGGGTAAAATCTGGGACCAGCCCCAATACATATAATACCGGCCGTCATCATCGATAAACATGTCGGCGTCACCATATTCCCGGTCATAATAACCAACTTTTTCCCATTTCCCGCTCTTAGGATCAGCGCTTGCGAACACATCTCTGCGGGATTTATCACCGGAGACAATTAATCGTTCCCCGTCACTGGCCACCGACGGGCAGCCTCCGGGAATATCCGGCGCGTCAACGTAGGTCCAGTCTCTCATATTACCGGAATACCAGTATCCTCTGAGACCCGTAATAAAAAGATAATAATCGTCCTGATGAATAGCAACGACGGCCTCGCCAGCCCTGCGCGCTCTATCAGCGCCAAAATCCAGTGTAATAGGATTGCAAAATGTTAACGGCTTGTCGGTTATCTGCACAGAAAAACTTTTTGCTTGATTTGGCTTGTCTGATGTACAAGAAAATAGACTACAAGTAAACAAAGTAACTGCTGCAAACCGAATTATTTTTTTAATTAACAATTTGTCCATGATATCTCTCCTTATAATTAACAGATTAATTTCTATTTTGGTCAAAAACTTTATGAACACAACCGATAGCGTATTTTTAACGCTGAACTAAACGACGCGGTATTCACTCGAAAAGCCACAAAATTTTTCATGGATCGCTATGCTTGTCCGGCATGTCCGGCTTTTTCCAGACGGGTGTTGTCGAGGTGGGCGTTCTCGTGCCCGCTTGCTATGGTTATCTGGATAATAATTTTAGGCAGTTCGACGAAACTCTGAATTTATTTTCTCTTTCAGATATACTTTAATCAATGACTGATAAGGAACATCACGTTTGTTAGCAAGAACTCTAAGCTCTTCCAGCATCGATTCCGGAATTCGAAGAGAAATTGTTTTGGTTGAAGGTTTTAGTTTTGGAAATGAAACAACTTCGCCTTCATTCCAATCAATAAATTCAGATGAATCAGCATTTGCCCAAAACTCACGTTCTTCATCCTCATTTTTAAAGTTTGGTATATCTTTTAATGGCTTCTTCATATTTTTTTCTCTCTTTTTGTGTCATATCTCTTGCGGAAATCACACGAATTAATTTTCTATTTATTGTAAATGAAATAAAAAGAAATCGATTTGAATCAGTCCGTCCTAAAGAATAATATCTGATTTCTGATTCTGAATGTTTTATATCTGATTTACTAATTAATGGTTGATTGAAGAATAACTGTTCACATTCAAAACGACTCACCTGATGACGGATCCAATTCTTATCAGAGTTACCTTCATCCCATTCAAATCCCTCACAATCTTTTATAAGATTCTTCATGATTGGTATATTACTCTCATATACAAAGAAATGCAAGAAAATTATAATTATTTGAATAATATATCTATATCCGTACAACGAGGCTATCGAAAAAGTCTGTTTTTGGGGATTAAGATAAGACTAAATATTTATTAATTCCAGCCATTTCGGTTTGTAGCGTATTTTATTGATTGGTAAATTTAATCAGTCTC
>JAFGKZ010000027.1 GCA_016928315.1 Calditrichaceae bacterium | reverse complement strand
TGATATCCGGGCTCCAAAAAATTATATATTTGCCCGATATCCTGCGAGCCATCCGCTTCTTCAATATCGACGCCGCGATAGTTGGGATCATCATTGATAGAATTGGTTAGTCCCTTTTCAGCAATGATACGCTCATCTACATGCCAGATCAGAATACCGGAACCCGGCAATCCCCAATCATAATCCGGCAAAGAAAGCAGCACACCGCTCTCACCGAAATCAAGCTGATCTCCAAAATATATCTTTAATACTTCAAGGTAGGTGGGATATTCATCTCTGCCTTCGAGCATTTCAATGAACAGAGAATCAATATTAACCCGGTAATCACCGCGAAATTCAATCAGATAGTATTCATCATCATTAATAGGAATCTGAACGATTTCCGGCAGCGCAGGATTATGTGTTCCATATCGGGCGACTTCGATTTTATCCATTGGCTGGGTAATAAGCTGTGGCTGTATCCAGCCTAATTTTTTTCGTGAATAGGCTCCCGGGGGCGCAGGGGCCAATCCATTCAAGTTTAATAATCCCGCGTCCATTAAGCTAAATCTTCCTACACCAGTGCGCTGTTTCGAGGGACTGAATAAATCATACAATCCTAAATGGGTACCGATATTGGAAACAAACATTCCGGTGAGGGCAATTTGCTCATCCTCCTGATTCTCTGTCTCCGGCAATATAATGCCTTGGGTAATGAATCCGCTGTCTGCTGGCGCGCCCTGTACAGCGCCGCTGATCCATTTTTGCATAAAATCCAGCGTTACATAGAGCGAAGATATATCCTGAGGTGTAGGATCATAATCAAATGCGATATCCCTTCCGACACCGGCATGAAAGATGATGACTAAATCATAATTTTCAAAAATAATATCATCGTCCGCATCGGCAGCCTGAACCGCATCTATAAATAACCGGGCTATACCACTGTTAATTTCTGCCTCTGTTGTATTGGGATTATAGTAGCCCATTTCCTCCGGCAGCTGATAGGCTGAAGTATCGTCCCGGGGAAAGACATCACCGGTAATGACTACATTGCCATTAGATACGTTATTAAAATAATTAGCAGCCGCCTGTATTTGATCCTGAAAATACTGCCGGTTATGCGGGGCAGGATCAATTGCAAAAGAATCGGTCGTAACGGTATCGATCATAAATGTACCGTCACCGGTTGTCAACTCATTGTCGTCTTCCTGGAATTCGACGCGAATGGCACAGATATGTATTGATTGTGCCTCTGCAATAAACTGAGCTAAAGCAGTACCCTGGAATACCAGGAGTGCAATCAAAGAAAATATTATATTTTTCATTCTGATAGACTTATTTTAGTAAAATGTTAACGGATTAACTTGCCGGTAAAAAGTACGTTACTATCGCTCCTTCAATCCCGAACATAGCCGGAGTATATAAATGGAAGTATATGAGTAAATAGGGGAGTATAAGCTCCCCTTATATTAAAACTTCACACCGATGGAAAACCGCATCGTATCCGAAAGCGGATGATCCTCATCGGTCCATGTCCACAGATAACTTAAATCAATAGTGAACATATTAAATGCCAATCCCGCACCAAAAGTTATAAACTTACGGTCTCCATTCTGCGGGTCTTCATAAAAATAACCGGTTCGCAGAGCTATTAGTGTACCGTAATTATATTCCAATCCAAATGCATGCGTAAATTTTTTCATACTCTCTCTGTATGAATACTCCGTCCATGAAGAGTAAAATGCTGCTTTGAATACATTATCTGATGAACCACTTGTATCTTTAACAACCAGAAGGCGGTTTATATCATATATCAGGGTTATTTTGTTAAATCCGTCATCCATTAGGTTATAAGCTAAACCGGCGCGAAGATTAGTTGGTAATGGATCCGCCTGATCTGCATCAATGTAAGTAATACTAGGACCGAAATTTGATAGATTAAAACCTAAATCTAATTTATTATCAAGAATTTCATAATCCGGCGTCCATAGCATGCCCAAATCAACAGCAAACGCCGTTGCCTTTCCATCACCGGTTTCCGTGCCAACCTTTACCTTAAAATCGGTTAAATTGCTCTGGATTAGTTTTAAATTAATACCAATACCGGTATTGCTTGCTAATTTAGTGGCATACGAAAGTGTTACCGCATATTCAAAGGAATCAAAAGTACCCAGTTCCGTACCCGTTTCATCAGTCCATACATTTTCACCCAAATTAAGAAATGTAATACTGCCGCCCAGCATACCCAAATCGCCAACGTAAAAACGACCGGCCAGATAATCATAATAGAGATCATCAAAATTAAACTGAGGCAGCCATTTAGAATGCATCAATGTAATTTCATTTTTAAAATCGGTTTCAGGATTTTCATATTGGAATGCCAGACCGGCGGGATTCCAGAAAATGGCATTCGCGTCATTTACCAGAGCCACGCCAGATTCGCCCAGTCCTCCATTGCGGGCGCCAGGGGTTATTAATAAGAAGGGCACCGCTGCTTCACCTTGCGCAAACAACATGTTTAGCGAAAATAATACGCTGGCTATGATAATAATTAAGAATAGAGTTCTTTTCACAATTCATCCTCCATAAAAAAAAATCCGGTTCAATGGACCATATATTTAAAATCCACATAACCGGAAAATCGTCTCACTTCCATAAGTCATTTGCTAAAGGTAGACTAACCCATTATATGGATTATATGTTTAATTATTTTACCTTTAACAACGAACTTATAAGCGAATCCTTTTTGATTTTTAACTTGGCAAAATATAAAATTTAATTCAAACCAAGTCAAGGGTAAACTTTGGGTACCCGGTCATTTGTGCTATGGATCAAGATAACAAAAATGATCCAAAATAGTTCCCTGTTTATCCTTTCCGGTTAGGGTTTTGAATTACTGATGATTTAAATATCATTTTCTTAAACGTAAAAGGCTTAAAAAGATTCCGCTTCGTCGATTAACATAATCGGGATATCATCTTCAATCCGGTATTTCAGCCTGCACGCATGGCAAATCAACAGGTCTTCTTTCGGTTTATATTCCAATTCGCCTTTACATTTTGGACAGGCTAATATCTCAAGTAATTTTTGATCCAGCATTATCAGATCGCTTCCTTAAAATATTCATTTATTTTATTTAAAAACGCTTTAGGGGGCTTAATTGCTTTATTCTGTAAATTCATATATCCATGAAGGGATAAACCCTCGCATACAATTTCATCGTCATCTGAGATCTGGTATTCATATCTCAATTTGGCTTTGGGTTTTTGATTGATTGATGCAGTAATATTTAGAAGTTGATCAAACGTAACGGCCTTTTTGTATTGTATATTTATTTCCAGCACGGGCATCAGATAACCATCCTTCTCGAATTGAGCATACGATAATCCAATGGAACGCATTAATTCAATCCTGGCCATTTCAAACCAAAGCACATAACTTGAATGGTGTGCAATACCCATTTTATCGGTTTCGGCATACCGTACCCGAAATGTCAGCGTATTTTGAATCATTCTACCCAGGCGCCCATTTTACTAAATTTTTCAATACGCTGCTCGATTAATTTATCAGCAGGAATTTTAACAAGTTGTTTTAAATGCTTTAGAATAGCTTTTTTTACGTAATCAGCCGCAAGATCATAATCTTCGTGTGAGCCGCCAACCGGTTCTTTAACAATTTCATCAATAATTTTCAAATCGACCAGATCCGGCGCGGTTACTTTCATGGCGTCAGCCGCTTTGCTGGCATTGGCCGCATCCCGCCATAATATAGCTGCGCAGCCTTCCGGACTGATTACAGAATACCAGCCATTTTCCAGCATTAAAATTCGGTCGCCAACACCGATGCCCAATGCTCCGCCAGAAGCGCCTTCACCAATAATAACATTGATGATGGGTACGGGAAAATGTGACATTTCGAATAAATTCCTGGCAATGGCTTCCGCCTGGCCGCGTTCTTCCGCGCCAATACCCGGATAGGCGCCCGGCGTATCAATTAACGTAATGATAGGTTTATTGAATTTGGCAGCAAAACGCATTAATCGCAATGCTTTACGATATCCCTCCGGATTGGGCATACCAAAATTTCGGTACAAATTCTGTTTTGTACCACGACCTTTTTGCTGACCTAAAATCACCACAGAAAATTCGTCAATCATTCCAATACCGGCTACAATAGCTTTATCATCGGCAAACAAACGATCACCGTGAAATTCTTCAAAATAGGAACATATTCGTTCGATATAATCCAAACTATATGGACGCATTGGGTGACGAGCTAATTGCACGCGCTGCCAACGGCTTAAATTTGAGAAAATTTGTTTGCGTAATTCTTTGGCTTTTGTTTCCAGGCGCTTAATATCACCACCCAGTTTTATGCCGGATGATGCGGCATGATCGCGCATTTCCTGTATCTTCTTTTCAAGTTCAATAACCGGTTTTTCAAATTCTAAAATAAATTTTTTGTTTTTTCCTGCCATATATATCCTTAGTTTTTAGAAAATATACTGCTGATTCTTAACTTCCAAACCATAAAAATGGCTTCCCACATTATCTTTTTTGATAATTTGGATTCGCCGTAAACCCGATCAATAAAAATGATAGGTATTTCTTTTACGTGAAATCCCTTGTGCCAAACTTTAAATGTCATTTCTATCTGAAAAGCATAGCCGTTAGATTTAATCGAATTTAAGTCGATGCTTTCCAGAACGGCTCGGCGAAAACACTTAAATCCTCCGGTAGCGTCGCAAATAGGCAACCCGGTGATGATCCGCGTATAACTGTTTGCAAAATAACTAAGCAGTAATCGGCTCAACGGCCAATTGATTACATTAACCCCCTTAATATAACGGGATCCCAAAACCAAATCGCTCTCTTCTATTGCCTTTATAAAATTAGGAAGTTCTTTGGGATCATGGGAAAAATCCGCATCCATTTGAAAAATGTATTCATATCCCTTTTCCAAAGCAAATTTAAATCCACTCACGTAAGCGCTGCCTAAACCCATTTTGTCAGGCCGTTCCAGGATATGAATATTCTTATTATCCTTGATTAATTCTTTAATATGCTCTGCCGTGCCATCCGGTGAACCATCATCAATAAATAGAATATGGATATTGGGAACATACTGAAGTATTTTTCCGGTTATACGCTCCACATTATCCAATTCGTTATAGGTCGGAATCAGAACAATTCCCTTTCTGAAATCATTCATGAACTGAACCTAACTCTTTCTTCAATAACTTTAACCCGGATTCTGCATTATTTGGCAGCCAACCTATATTATTGTAAAGTTTATCCAGCACAAATGTAGAATTAGCCGGTCTTGGCGCTTTTTGCTCAAGGCGATTGGTGATAGTGCTCTCAATCAGTTTATTATTTAAATTAAATACTTCGGCAATTTTCAGAGCAAAATCGTATCGGCTTATACTTTCCGAACCGGATACATGAAATATCCCAAAATTTTTTGTTTTTAATAATCGATAAATGCTCTCGCTGACGTCATGATTATATGTTGGATTGCCAATTTGATCCGTGACCACAAAAATCTTTTTATTATTTTTTAATTGATTAATAACCCATGTAACAAAATTTGGACGTAATCGGTTTCCGATCCCATACAACACTTGCGTACGAATAATCAGATACTCAAAATGCTTCGCGCTGATAACATTTTCCGACGCCATTTTACTGCGGGCATAATTACCGCGGGGATTTGGTTTATCTTTTTCACGATATGGCGGATTGTCACCGTCAAATACATAATCCGTAGAAAGATGGATAATTGTTGTTTTGGGATTCAGGTTGCTTTCGACGATATTTTCAACGGCTCTTACATTGGCATTCCAGCACTGTTCCCTCTCAATTTCACACTTATCTACATCGGTATAAGCGGCTGCGTTAATGATAATATCTGGTTGGATATCCGATAAAAATTCATGCATATCGGATCGAACCGCCATGTCAATGGGCTGATATACCATTTCTATATTTTTATTATAATTTTCCGATTCGATGGAGGCGCCGATAATATCAAATTCCGGTGCAAACCTTCTAATCAGACTTTGGCCTAACAATCCATTTGAGCCAAAAATAAGCATTTTGCTCATACATCCTCCCTGGTATACAAGCATATCTGATTCCGCAAAGTCGCTGAATCTGCTGAGCCTGCTATTGATCCGGCTACGGCTGCCAGAGTATTTGCGCGAACTGCAGACAATTGGACATCCTTTGTTCTAATGTAATTAATCCCAAAGACTGCAAAAAATGTATCACCGCAACCAATGGGATCAATAACTTTTATTGCTTTATTTGCGCTATTCCTTATTACTTCACAACGACCGTTATTAATTCGATAACTTTCACTGCCATCTGCGCCTTTAGTTAAATTAATTATTTTATCTGTTTGAACGCAAGTTTGCATAAAAAAAATCTTAGGATGCGCCGCGCCATTAGAAATTATTTCAAATTCATGCTCATTTAGCTGAATGATATCTGCGCAATCCAGCCAGGAATGAATATCTTTTACCGGTTTTAAACACCGCGTACCATCTGATAATCGTTCCAGCGTTAAGCTGTGAATATCCAAAGCTATTAAACCATTATAGGTCATTCGTAATTTCTGCATAAAATCGAGATCAACATCCCAGCCTGAAATCAAATTCACCAGAATTAGATCAACATCAAGAAAGGATTCAATTTCTTCAAATTTTAAAGGCGGCATAGGAAATAAAGATTTTTCAATCCGCTCATTTGCATCAAGATAGATTAGTTCTACGCAATTATTTTTTTGATTTATTGGAATAAATCCTTCTGTTACCAGTCGATCGTCATTTTGCCATATCTGAATAACTTCGGAATATATATCAGCGCCTATTCTGCTGACAGGTATTAAACGGTCTTCTGATTGACATACAGCTAATGCCGCATTAATAGAATGGGTTAATCCGCCAAAAGATTCCGTCTGTGATTTATCTAAAAATAGAATTTTATCTTTTACAACAGTACCGACTAATAAAATTTTCATTGTAATGTTAAATCTTAGGTATGAGATAATTTTAATTTATATTCAGGTCAATATTTATCAATATTTTAAAATTACTTTCGCGTTGTTATCAATTTGAATAACCTGATTAAAGAAGTAAAATATGCAATCCATCAGTTTTTCAGTATCACAGCATTTAATTCCATTTATGTTATCGTCCTTAAAAATAATGTCGCCGTATTTTTCCATTTCTGCGATTACAACCTTATCAGGATTTCTGTTTCCAAACAAAAAGTACCATTCCTTGCTTCCCGGTTTGTGCTCAAGGCAAAATCGTACATTGCCTGCGGAATGAATATAAATCTCAGCCCAGCAGGCCTGATTATATTTCATTTTGGCCAGAGCGATTTGCAGTTCCCGACGATTTTGAGCAAACCGTTCATTTTCAATAATACTAGAGTAATATTTATCTGTTCTTTTTTTTCTATACGATGTCAGCCATTTTTTCAGTAAATAATAGGATAGAAAAAGAGCAGTAAAACAAGTGATTATTAAAATTGCTTCAAAAAACGATTTCACTATTGCTGTTTGGCCATCTCAAATGTATTTGCGATAACTTCCAATTGATCAAGAAAGGGCTTTACTTGTTTATCCGGCGCCATTACCGCAATATCAACATAATATATTTTAGAACTTAGAGAATCCTTAAAGGCATAGGTTCTAAATGGTCCGCCCACATAAAGCGAGTCATTTTGCCAGATACCCACAACTTTTGAGGCCGGATGTCCACTAAATTCAACATTCATCAAATACGTTTCATCACGATCCACCCAGTCGCCCTGATAGTATTTGCCTAAAACCTTATCACGTGTTTTAATCAGAGAATCCAGAGTTAAATCAGAAGCATCACCTTTCATTTCCCAAACCGAGACCCAGCGATCCGGTTCCATACGTCTTAACCAGATATATTTTGCATTGATATCCTGAGTAGCAATAAAATAATCATGCTGCACCCTAATTTTCCAGCCGTATTTCTCAAGAATAAACTGTTCAATATCTTTTTGCTCTGCCTGTTTAAACATATCTTCGGAAAGGCGTTTAAGATATCTCTTGTTAAACTCAGAAAATATATCGTCCTTATATTGATCGAATCTCTGCCTAAAAGTCATTTTATCTTTAGCATACAGGAATAAATTGATTTGTCCCCGGGCGAACAGATCGTTACTGAAAAAATGATAGTTTTGATCATTTTCCACACCTGATTGTATTTCAGCCGGCAAAATACTTTTAAGGTATTCAGACGTTGGATTCTTATCCCCGGCAATACCAATCAAAAATACATTCATTCTGTCTTTATAGGCATTAAGTTCTCTGAGCGGAATCCATTGCAGCGCAAACGATGGTTCGGGAATAGGCGTATATACAGGTGCTTCAAATACTTCCATAATTTCAGGTCCAACTTCGGTCCATAACAGGGAATCTGCTACTACAAATATTTCCTGGGGATACCCCATTACCGTAACCTGAAGATCGCAACTGTTATTTAACATTCCAAAGATCAGGACAAGAATTACAGCAGATAGTATTTTTATTGAACTATATATCTTCATAGGTTACCTCGCTTGGTTTGTGTTTTTGAAGAACAAACAAAACGGCTCCGGAAAGTGAGATTATCATTGGAATGATGAGGTTCATAAAGGATAACGATAAAGCCGTAGCATTTGAAACACCCACCCGGCTTAATAAACTGATAAACCCGAATTCACGAATGCCAATGCCGTTGATAGAAGGTAATATGGTTATAATGAAGGTTACCATAACCACCAAAAATAAATAGGTTAAGCTTATTTCAATTTTAAGTGCATGAGCCAGTGCATAGTTCATAATTACAAAACCTGCCTGCGAGAAAAG
The DNA here is from genome assembly GCA_016928315.1 of Calditrichaceae bacterium. Taxonomy (GTDB): domain Bacteria; phylum Calditrichota; class Calditrichia; order Calditrichales; family Calditrichaceae; genus JAFGKZ01. Next base: position 16,726 of record JAFGKZ010000027.1, on the reverse strand, counting down.
TGAATAAATAAAGGCATAAGCCAGAATGCGTCTTCTTTTTTGAAAATAATGAATGGCTTCAAATACCCTGTTAAATTTCTCTCCGATATTGAACCATTTAATAGTATCAAATATGCGTACAAGATATTTAAAAGGACGATTTCTTATTAGGCCAAAAAAGAAAAGTGCAATTACAAGAAAAAGAAAGCCGGATATGTAGAGTAACCGGGGATTATGAAATTCCTGCCAGAGTACGAGCAAGGATAGAAACGCCAAAAAGAGCGTAGCAGCCACTCCCATCAACCGTTCAATAATAACACTGGCCAGCGCCGAAGATTTATTCTGGACATCATCCACCACCTTTATAACACGAATAACATCTCCGCCAATGGTTGATGGAAGGAAATTATTAAAGAACATACCAATCAGATAATATCCAAAAAGTTTGCCCCATCTGGTATCATACCCATACCCGCGTAAGATTACCTGCCAGCGTGTGGACATGATAAGCACTGCAACAAGTCCGATCAGCAAAGCATATACAATATACACCAGCCCGCTATTTGCAAGAATATTATTAAATTCATCGACAATAGCATTAATACCTACATAATATAGGAGATAAATCAGCAAACCCGCTGATATTATCATCCGGACTGCAAATTTAAAAAAACGCATCGACTTTAGTTATTAACTCTCTGTCTGATATCATTTAACTTTTGCCTGGCAATATTGTCACCTGGTGTCCGTTCCAGCCAGGCTTCCAGAGGCGCAATAGCTTTTTCAAATTGTCCGCTAACTTCATATGCCCTTATAAGAAGACCTATTGAGCGGGGATCACCCGGATTTCTCTCAAATGCAGACTCTAGTATGGGAATACTCTGATTAAATTGTTCTAAATTGAGCAGTTGTCTTCCTAAAGTTTGGAGATCCTGGTAATCTGTATATTGAGAAGCTATACTATCCAGAAGCGAGGTGTCCGCTGCAATTTTAAAGGCATCATTAATAACCATCATCCCTCTGCTGGTCCAGGGTATAACAGCCGGATCTACATTCGTATCCATTTCATTTAGTAATGAAAGCATTTTACCATTATCGCCCATTTTTAAATGATATTCAGCTAACTGAATGTAACCGGATCTGTAATTCTGGAGCAGGTTTTTTACATTTTCGTTATAATATACCGATTCGTCATTTAAGCCGCGATATTGATATTTTTGCGACAGATTCTCTTCGATACGGGTCGGTGAAATTACCCAATTCTTAAATGGTACAATTTTCATAACCAGCCCATCCATACGCATATAATTGACCAATTCCGAAACCATGTTGCTTCTCGGTACAGTTACGGCAAAATATATAGGCAGTTTCCAGCGATTGGCCGTCAGGATATTTAAAATCATATAATCCTGGGTACGCAGCATCCCGCCATAACGCGTGTTTAAAGCGGGTTCAACTTTAAAACTAATTTTATCCGGTAAACTGATATCACTCACAGGGAAACTGGATGAATATTCCGAATAGAATTCTTCTGCAATTTTATCGGGTACATCAATCGTTACCGTTTGAGTTTTCCAGGGCATAAGGCCCAACCGTTTCAATTCAAGATCGCTCATGCGCATGGGTACTTTCGGTTCCATGTCCCTAAGCTGTTTGATATACCAGTCTGTGTTTAACAGACTTAAATTAACAATGCGTACATCGGTTCGCACATTTTCTACTTCCTGCAAGTACCAGAGCGGGAAGGTATCATTATCGCCATTGGTAAAAAGAATCGCATTAGGTTCACAGGACATCAGCATATTATATGAATAATCCCAGGCCACATAATTCCCCGAGCGGTCATGGGATTCATAATTAGCGCGCAGCATATTTAACGGGGCAATAATCAGCACCAATATAAATAATAAATATGTCGTGGATAACTTGAGCGTTTCACCCTTTTTGGCCAGCACGGTTTTTATCATATCGATTATGCCGGCATAACCTAAACCAATAAAAATGGCGAAGGCAAAGAAACTGCCCACATAACTGTAATCCCGTTCCCTTGGTTGTGGATCGGGTTGGTTCAGATATAAGATGATAGCAAATCCGGTCATAAAAAACAGGGCCATTACAGCCAGGGCATGTTTGGGATCCCTTCGAAAATGCCAGTAAATACCGATCAATCCTAACAGCAATGGGATAGCCAACAATTGTTTTGCCGACCAGTCCGTTTCATTTTGGTCCATACCAACAAACTGCCATAAAAAATATCGAATATACATCTTATTCACCTGGTAATTCCAGAAGAAATCAGAGGTGGAATCATATTGCCGGCCATTTGGCGATGTCTTCCAAACATTAGTTCTATCCATAATATCATGATCGCCATATTGTTCACGATTGATATATTTGATAAAATTTTCAATGGTCTCCGGATTGTTTTCATCGATATTCGGATTCAGGTTTGAACGGATAAATATAGTAGCGTAAGATGAGTATCCAATCGTTATTAAAAAAATTGATAAGAATATAAAACTCAGAAGATGTCTATGATTGTTGATAGCCCATAATGTTGCAAAAATGATCACTATAAATAACAAGGCAAGTCCTACGGTTCCGGATTTTAATGCTAATAACGGAATCCATTTGACCATACCTGGATAAACTGCAATCATCACAACACCTGTAACAACAGTTAATATGCCAAAAGATTTGGGATTAAATTCATAGCGTTTATAATAATAGATCATCGTTATAAAAGGTAATGCTAAAATATTTAATAAATGGACGCCTATGGATAATCCAATCATATAAGCGATCATCAAAAGATAGCGGTCGTTACCCGGTTCATCCGATTTGGAAGCCCATACCATTATCAGCCAGACAATTAGCGCCGTAAACAGCATCGATGGCGCATAGACTTCGGCTTCGGCAGCGTTAAACCAGAAGCTGTGAGAAAAAGCAAACGATAACGAACCAATTATCCCGGAAAATACAGCGATATACCAATCTGTTTTTTCAACCAATTGACCTTTCCATTGACGAATTAGATGAACAATCGTTAAATAAAGCAGCATAATTGTGACAGAACTTGAGAACACTGAAATCATATTGATCCGGAATGCAATATCATCTGAAAAAGGCAGAAGCGAAAAAAATCTTCCAACGAGCAGATAAAGCGGCGCACCCGGAGGATGCGGGACAGCCATTTTAAAACTACAGGCAATAAATTCACCACAATCCCAAAATGAAACTGTTGGAGCCACTGTTAGCGTATAGATAACGGTTGTGAATACGAATATGATTCCAGCGACAATCCGATTTACTTTTTCCATTTCCATCTATATTTTCCTTGATTTTAAATTACGATAAAAGCTTTAAAGCTAAATAAATTGTATAACTTTATCAAGTTGATTTTCTTTGCTTAAGGTCATATCCGAAATTTGAAATTTTGATGTTATATCAACTATTCATAGCCTGAAATGTTCATTCTGAGGTAATAAAAATTGTCCACTCTATTTACGGAAAGAACTAATAATATCAAAAGGCTTTTTCTTCTTCAGGAAATGCTCGAATACAATACTGCCTTTATACATATTTTTTGTTATTTTACGATCGGGCACTTTTCGTAATTTCTGGATTTTTTTTCTTTTACTTAAAACAGTGCATATATTTTGTGATAGATCTATCAACGATTTAAGCGCCGCTCTGGACCGTTTACCTTCCCAGAAGATAAAATCTACAACAATGGTAAGCAGCTCTAAAATAATTCGTATAGGAAATAATAAAATTAAATGCGAAAGGGAATAATTTTTTATCATCATGATTAAATTGTTCCGATGATTCAGAAACATCTTTCGCTCATTATCACTGCGCAATGTATAACCGGAATAATGATAGATAAACGTATGAGTCGTCACTACGTTGCGATATCCGGCTAACTGCGCCCGCCAGTTCAGATCTATTTCTTCCTGATGCGCAAAAAAATCTTCATCAAGCACACCGATTTCATCTGTTACCGATTTACGCAATAACAGGGCACAACCGGAAGTCCAAAAACAATTCTCATCAATTGCATTATACTGCCCCTGATCCTGCTCCACTTCATCAAAAATACGCCCACGGGCAAAGGGGTAGCCGAAAATATCCAGTTCACCGCCGGCGCCGCCGGAGTAATCAAAATGATTTCTGTTCTGAATGGATAGAATTTTCGGTTGAACCATTGCTATCGTATCATCATTCTCAATAACTTTGATCATCTCAGATAAAAAATTTTCCGGCATCACTGTGTCGTTGTTCAGTAAAAGAATATAAGGTGAATCAGACATTTGTATCCCCTGATTGCATCCGCCGGCGTATCCCAGATTTATTTCATTTTCAATAAGTTTTACCTGAGGAAATTCTTGTTTAACAAATTCCTGACTGCCATCGGAAGAACCATTATCAATAACCAGTGTGATAAAATCCGTAAAAGTATTTTTAAAAAGTGATTGCAGACAGTCCCTTAAAATATCTATTCCATTATAATGTGGAATTACAATTGTAATTTTTGTCATCCGTTTTAACCAATCGTTATAAGTTGCATTTTGTCTTTATACTGTGTTTTCATCATTTGATGCAGAGCCGTATTTTCATTTTTGCGTAAAAACGGATCGCGGGCAATCAGCTCAAAGGCATCCTGCCGTGCCTGTTCCAGAATTTCTCTATCGGCAATCGGGTTGGCAATCCGAAATTCGGGCATGCCATGCTGCCGCGTGCCAAAAAAATCACCCCAGCCGCGCAATTCCAGGTCTTTCTCTGCGATTACGAATCCATCCTGCGTCTCAGTCATAATGCGCATGCGTTTTTGAGCAATATCGCCGATATTGTAGGGCGTCTTTAAAATGCAGAAAGATTGCGCCTCACCCCTGCCAATCCTTCCGCGCAGTTGATGCAGCTGCGAAAGGCCAAACCGCTCGGCATGCTCAATCAGGATCACCGTCGCATTCGGTACATCAACGCCAACTTCGATTACCGTAGTAGAAACCAGTACCTGTATTTCATTGGCTGTATAAGCCCGCATTATTTTTTCTTTTTCATCCGATTTCATCCGGCCATGAATTAAAGCAATTTTGTTTTTAGTAAAAATATTTTTACTCAAAAAATTAAAACCTTCAGTGGCCGCTTTTAAATCCAGTTTTTCACTCTCTTCAACCAAAGGATAAACAATGTAAACCTGCTCACCGGCATCGAGTCGTTCATGAATAAATTCATAAATTTTATCCGCTTTATTGTCAAATCGCCAGACCGTGGTAATAGCTTTTCGATTGGCCGGCATTTCATCAATAACCGAACTATCCAGATGGCCATAAGCCGTCATAGCTAATGTACGCGGTATCGGCGTTGCCGTCATAACCAGCACATCGGCATTGATGCCCTTCTCAACCAATTGTGACCGCTGCATCACACCAAACCGATGTTGTTCATCAATCACAATCAATCCCAGCTCAGAAAATTTCACCGCATCCTGAATTAAAGCATGGGTTCCAACAACCAGATGGGGTATGGATTGTTTTAATTCCCGCCCTAAAACACTCCGCCGTTTCTGACTGGTACTGCCGGTCAGTAAACTCACTTTTACATTCAACGGTTCCAGCATACGGGATATGTTTATAAAGTGTTGATCGGCCAGTATCTCCGTGGGTACCATCAGCGCTGCCTGGTAACCGTTATCAATCGCTATCAGAATAGCCATTAAGGCAACAAGGGTTTTACCCGAGCCCACATCGCCCTGAAGCAGCCGATTCATAGGTGAGGGGTCCTTCATATCTTTGCGGATTTCTTTGATTACTTTTTTCTGCGCTTCGGTCAATTCAAACGGCAGGGACTGATACAGTTTTTCCAGACGGGGACTTTTTTTGTCAAAGGAAATCCCAACCGGCTTTTCCTTTTGATGGGCTTTTTGTAAGGCGAACATCAATTGTAAAAAATAAAAATCCTCGTATTTAAACCGGCGAATAGCTTCATCAAGGGTTTCATTGCTTTCCGGAATATGAATCTCTTTGATAGCTTTTGGCCGAATAAGAAATTTTCTTTTATCCATAATTTCTGGAGGAAAAAATTCTGAAAATGTTTGTATATGATTGCTAACAAGAAAATCAAATATTTTTCGGAAGGTGTAAGAATTAATCCCTGCCCGCTTAAAGGATTCATTTTCAGAGTAAAACGCAATAATCCTTCCCGTATTAATAAGATTATCAATTTCCTTTTCTCCCAGCCGGTCGTATTCCGGATGGGTTAACTGGAATCCCCGATAAAAACCAATCTTGCCGGAAAGCGAAACCCAATCACCTACTTTAAACAGGTCTTTAAAATAATTTGCCGCATTAAACCAAACCGCTTCCAGAATGCCATGATCATCGCTGATTACGATATAAAAAATAGGTTTTCTGCCTTTGCGGATACCGGCCACCTCGATGCGTCCGATTACGGTAACTTCCTGCTCGGGCTGCAGCTTGTTGAGAGGTACAATATTGCTGCGATCCACATATTTGCGGGGAAAGTAATTAAATAAATCCGTTACTGTTTTGATACCATATTTAAATAGTATTTCTGCCCGGCGCGGCCCGATTCCCTTTATAAATTGAAGCTCATAGGTTTTATTTTGGGAAGTCATTCGATTGCGGATTTAAAGGTTTATAATTGGATTATGATTGTTGAAATGTATTCTTTATCCGGCCGTCATCTAATTCAACAACTTTGGTTGCATGTTCAGTCAGCTGTTCATTATGCGTTACAATCACTAAAGTCTGACTTAACTTTTTATTTAAATCCAGCAGCAGATTGTAGAGCGCCTCCGTGTTGTGTTTATCCAGATTTCCGGTAGGTTCATCGGCCAGCAGAACTTCCGGTTTGTTGATTAAGGCACGGGCAACGGCCACGCGCTGCTGCTCACCGCCGGAGAGTTCATTGGGCTTGTGATCCAGCCGATGCGATAATCCTACTTCATTTAATAAATATTTGGCATATTCATTTTTTTTATCATCCAGAGGAGCGTGCATCATGGCCGGAATCAACACATTCTCGAGGGCGTTAAATTCCGGCAGGAGATGATGAAACTGAAATACAAATCCGATGGAAGCATTCCGGAATTTAGCCAGGGCATCATTCTTCAGATGGTGGATATCGTTGCCGGCAATAATTACTTTTCCGCTTGTTGGTAAATCCAACGCACCCATAACATGCAGCAGTGTACTTTTGCCCACCCCGGATGGTCCGGTAATAGCAACGATCTCCGCACGATTGATATTCAGGGTTATACCTTTCAGGACTTCAACAAGCTGTGGACCATTTTCATAATTTTTAATCATGTTTTCAATTTGTATAACCGGAGCCGCCATTATTAATTCTTCTTTCTAAAAATGATTTTATTACTCGTATCGAATTGCATCCACCGGAATAAGCTTCGATGCCTTATATGCCGGGTAGAATGATGCCACCAGGCTTAAAAATATCGCCACGGATGAAATCATAAAAAAATCCAGCCATTCCAGCACGATCGGCAATGAATCAATCAGATACACATCCGATGGCAGTGAAACCAATCCAAAATGCAGCTGCATAAATCCAAGAGAATAGCCAATGATATTACCGAGCACCGTCCCGATTACGCCGACAAGCATACCTTCAAAGACAAAGATTTTCAGGATGCTTTTTGCCGATGCGCCCATGGATTTAAGAATACCAATTTCACGGGTTTTTTCCATAACAACCATAATCAAAGAACTGATAATATTAAACGCCGCAACCATAATAATCAGACTTAAAATAATAAAGGATCCCCATTTTTCAATTTCCATCCATGAATACAGCGATCTATTTAGTTCAAACCAGGTAAGCGGTTTAAACGGATACCCTAATTCATCTTCAATTTTTTCAGCAACCTGGTCAGCCAGCTTATAATTATCCAGTTTTATTTCAATAAGCGTAACGCCGTTGCCCATCTGAAATAAATCTTGAGCTTCCTCAATGCGCATATAGGAATACACTTTATCATATTCATAGTAGCCCAGGTCGATGATACCAGCTACATAGAAATTTTTAACCCGCGGCTGCGAAAAAATACTGCCCTGTTTAGGCATGGTCCAGACGGCAACGCTGTCGCCGATCCGATGCGCATAAATATCATCGGCCAGATATTTCCCCAAAAGAATGGCCGGCAGTTTCCGGCCGTTCACATAACGCGGTTCCATATCCAATGAACCAAGAATAACCTTATCTTTGATATCCGTTACCTCACCGGCTGTTTCGGGATCGATTGCCTTAATTGCCGTCGGCCCCTGATGCCCTCTTGTGGATGAAATCATACCTTTTTCATAAATAGCCGGCGACGCTCCAATTACATGATCTTGCCTTTTAACTGAATTTAAAACCGAATCAACTTCGGTAATGGTTTTGGCAAAATACTTTCTGAGCCTAATATGCGCATCAGCGCCTAAAAGGCGGGATCGGACTTCCTGTTCAAATCCATTCATCACAGATAAAACCAGAATTAAAGCGGTTACGCCAATGGTTACACCGCCAATGGAAATATAGGTGATAATAGAAATAAATCCGGTTCGGCGTTTGGATTTTAAGTAGCGTTTTGCTATAAAGTATTCAAATGACATATTCTAACTCTCCGGCCGCATTTGCGGGAAGAAAATAACATCCCGGATGCTTATTTGTCCGGTGAACAACATGACCATCCGGTCAATACCGATTCCCAACCCTGCTGTTGGCGGCATACCGATTTCCAGAGCGCGCACATAATCTTCATCCATAACCTGGGCCTCCTGGTCGCCGCGATCCTTTAATTTCATCTGGTCTAAGAATCGGTTGTACTGATCAATCGGATCATTTAATTCGCTAAAGGCATTCGCTACTTCTTTTCCGGCAATGATCGGTTCAAAGCGCTCAACCAGTCTGGGATTACTGCGGTGTTTCTTTGCCAGCGGTGACATTTCCACCGGATAATCCATAATAAATGTCGGTTGAATTAAATTAGCTTCCACATGTTCGCCAAAAATTTCATCAATTATTTTACCAATGCCCATATCCGGTGTAACTTCAACATTTAATTTCTTAGCGGTCTTTTTCAGGTCTTCTTCATCCATTCCACTGATATCAATGTTTGTGAATTCCTTAATCGAATCAAACATGGATAAACGCCGCCATGGTCCGGCCAAATCAATTTCGTGTTCACCAAATTTGACCTTTGTTGTGCCCAGAACCTTTTCACTCACATAGCCAAAGATTTTCTCAACAAAATCCATCATCCAGATGTAGTCTTTATAAGCAACATAAAGCTCCAGCATGGTAAATTCAGGATTATGAAACCGATCCATACCCTCGTTGCGGAAATCTTTGGCAAATTCATACACGCGGTCAAATCCGCCAACGATAAGTCGTTTCAAATATAGCTCATTAGCAATGCGTAAATATAAAGGAATATCAAGCGCATTATGATGGGTAATAAAAGGACGTGCCGCTGCGCCGCCATAAATAGGTTGAAGTATAGGGGTTTCAACTTCCAGAAATCCATTTTCATCAAGAAATGAGCGCATGGCTGTAATAATTTTACTGCGGATTATAAACACTTTCTTTACGTCTGTGTTAACTTCAAGATCAATATAGCGCTGGCGGTAGCGTAATTCTTTATCAGCAAACTGATCGTATACGATCTTTTCGCCATCGCTTTCCTTTTCCTTCACAATCGGCAAGGGACGTATCGATTTCGATAGCAAAACAAATTCTTCAGCTAACACCGAGACTTCTTCCGTGCGGGTTTTAAACACTTTTCCTTTTATGCCTACGATATCTCCGATATCCAATATTTTAAACACTTCAAATGTTTGTTCACCCACTTCATTTTTTCGAATATAAACCTGTATCTTGCCATTCTGATCCTGAATATGAAAAAATGAGGCTTTGCCCATAATGCGGATCGACATAATCCGGCCGGCAACAGCGACCTGTTTGTCTTCATATGTTTCATAATTTTCTATTATTTCATTTGTAAAATTTGTACGTTCAAAAGAATATGGATACGGATTAACTTCCATTTCCCTCAAAGTATCCAGTTTTGATCTTCGGATACGCATTAATTCATTATAATCTTCCAACTTTGTCCTGCCTTATTCTTTACTGTTCAGTGATTTTATTTTGCAAACTGCACCAAATATTCTTCGATAAATTTCATGATATCACCATCCATTACCTGCTGAACATTGCTGGTTTCCATATTTGTCCGGTGATCTTTAACCATATTATACGGATGGAATATATAAGAACGAATTTGATTTCCCCAGGCGATTTCTGTTTTGGAACTTTCAAATTCTTTCTTTTTAGCCGCCTGTTCTTCCAGCTCCTTTTGATATAATTTTGATGCCAGAATTTTCATGGCATTTGCTTTATTTTTATGCTGAGACCGCTCATTCTGACACTGTACCACAATACCTGAAGGAAGATGTGTTATCCGGATGGCCGAATCCGTTTTATTTACATGCTGCCCGCCGGCGCCGCTGGCCCGATATGTATCAACCCTTAAATCAGACGGATTAATTTCAATATCGATGTCATTATCAATTTCCGGAAAAACAAAGACAGATGCAAAAGAAGTGTGTCGGCGACTGTTAGAATCAAAAGGAGAAATTCGGACCAACCTATGCACACCGGCTTCGGCTTTCAAATAACCAAAAGCATAGGATCCGGTTATTTCAATGGTCACGCTTTTTAATCCAGCCTCTTCACCGGCCTGGTAATCCATTATATCAGTCTGAAAGCTGCTCAATTCGGCAAAACGCATATACATCCGCATAAGCATTTCGGCCCAGTCCTGGCTTTCGGTTCCCCCGGCTCCCGGATGGATGGTCAGAATGGCATTTTTCTTATCATCCTTATCACCCAGCATCCGGCGGAATTCCATATCGGATAATCTTTTACTTAAAATCTTAAGCTGACTATCCAGATCAGTTAAAATATCAGCGCCTTCATCTTCATCATACAATTCATATAGTATTTTAATATCATCAAGAAGCGCTTTACATTCACCCCAGGCTTCGGTCCATTCTTTAACCGCATTTAATTGTCTGATAATTTCCTGGGCTTTTTCATTATCAAGCCAGAAATTATCTGCAAGTGTTTTATCTTCAAGTTTTTTTATTTCTTCTGTTTTTTTATCTATGTCAAAGATAGCTCCGCAATTTTTCAATACGCTGAGAATAATCTTTAATCTGTTCAGAATATTCTATATCCATAATGTTCCTAATATCTTTTTTGAATTTGACTTTCCTGAAAATAATGAGCCAGGATACTTTCCATAGAATAATTTTCGCTGGCCATTTTTGCCGCACCAACTTTACATAAACCAATGCCATGCCCATTACCGGCGCCAATAAATTTAAAACTAAGAGGCATTCCATCTTCTCCTAATTCCGGCTTTACAATAAAACATGAACTCTGTAAAAGGGAATCTGAAAATGCGGAACGAATATTGCGTTCCCCGCTTATCCGTACATTTTTTAAACTGCCCAATATTTCAATTTCTTTACATCTTCCTGAAACACCCCGGGACAATGGTATAATTTCATAAATAATGCCCGGGTCTTCGCCTGTTTTTTCTTTTAGAATTTTCTCTAATTCAATACGTGTATAGAAAATTTCCCAGCGAAATGAATTATTTGCCAGCTTGGGATCAATAATCGTGGCTTTGGTAACTTCTCTGCAATAAACATCCGGCTGCTGTATAATCCAGGTTTCAACATCCTCTTCATTTTGTAAGTTTAAATTAAATTTATTTGGTTCACAACAATCAAATTTAACCATTGTGTTCTGCCCATTCAGAGACATGTTATTTATATCATAAGAATCGGTATGGCCGCCGCAGGAATATGAAAACAAAGCAAGATTTACTTTATTATCATTTTGCAGCAGCAAACCACTGGTTTGACTGATGATCTCAGCAATTGCAGATGATTCAGATTTTATTCCATAATACCTGAGACAATGACCTGATGAACAAAAATCATAGGGTTCGTCAAAATGTTTTTGGCCGTAATTGGCAAATACCTGACTACGTGCTACTACAGCCATCGATTTAATAAATTCACCGGAATGATGCTCGCCAATTTCTGAGACTATAACGCCTTTTAAATAAAGTTCCAATGGGATTTGATTTACACCTGCCAGGGCTCTGTTTTCATCAATTTTAATTTGAAGACTCCCCTGATAAAACAGATCTTCTCTCACAACTTTGTCGATTTCACCGCACAACGGTAATTCAAAATGCTTAAGTTCATAGTATTCATTAAAATTATCAGGAATAAATTTTAAACCATCTCTCACTTCCGCATAATAATCATTATCCAAATCAAATATTTCTATAATCCCGGAACCACTTTTTTCCAATTTCCTGTGAATGTTGCAATGATTTAACTGATCTAAGTTTTTACAATAATACCTGGCTTCCTTTTCGCTGCCAAAGGGGCCGGCCATTAATATATATTTATGATTATTAGTTATTGTAATTCCGGCGTATGAAACATCGCCGCCAGCTTCTCTAATTATAAGTTGGTCGCAAAGTTTGTTTAGTTTCTCAACTTCGCTCTGAACACATTCCAAATTTTCAGATTCATAAATGATTAAATAGTAGGAATAGATGGCAGCTTCACCTTTTTTTATTTTTAAACGCCAGGTAGGTGTCCCAGATATTTTACGATTCAGAATACGACCCTGATTATCCTGGATGGTATAATTTTTAGCGTTAAAACAAATATCGATATTCTCCATCTTTTTAAAAAGACAGACATTCACGACAGGCTCATTTTTTATAATTGGGAATTCGAATTTAGATGACATTTCCATCATGAATTATGTTTAATTTTAGAATTTGAAAATTAATTTGCTACTATTTATTTCAAGAAGGATTCAATTCATATGAACTGATAAAATCTTTTTTGCGGTAATATACAATAGATAGATAAAAAAGTCGAAAAAAAATCCCCCGCAAAGCAGGGGATTTAAAAATTTCTATTAACCTTCTTCTTCAAGAATTCGTTTAAGCTCTTCTAATTCTTTCTCAGCTTCCTCACGTTCTTCAATTAACTGTTTAAGTTCTTCCTGCACATCTTCAGAATGAGCGCGATCTTCAACAATTTTCTGGAAAAAATCCACACGTTTTTGGAATTCATCACGTTCTATCTCAGCGGCTGTGCGTGGGGACGTGGCTAAAGGTAAAATTCTTAAATTAAGTCCCAGATGTACTTTCCATGGGGCATAGTTTGGTAAATCGTACTCTTCATAATTTGGGCCTGTGGTAGTGTTTTCATCACTACTTACACGAATATCAATACCAAGATCAATGGAAAACCAGCTGGTAGGTTTATATTTTACACCTGGTGTAATATAGAGCCAGTTTTCTCTGCTTTTAACAACTTCATCCGGTTCAGTTAAATAAGAAATCCCGTTGGCCTCCAGATTAAAATCAAACATAGCCGTTGGATAACTTAAACCAAGAGCATATTGCAGTTCAGAAGAGTTTGTCTTGGCTTTATAACCGCTGTTAGTCAATTCCTGACCGGCTTCATTATGATTCCACCAGCCCAAATTTAAATGCATATTAAGAGAACGGTCGGGCAAATAGGGATCCATAAAATAGGAAAATGCCGTTTTAAAACCATACTCAACAGCGCCGGATGCATATTCTACAAATGGATAATTATGTTCTTCTCCGGTAGCTAAACGGATATTCATTAAGATACCGCCATACATATGACGCTGCAAAAAGCCAAAGGAACCCGCTTTTAAAGTTAGAAAAATATCTCCCGGAAGATTATATTCATTGTTGGCATGGGTATCCTGATATATTCTTGGTGCAATGGTAAAATCAAGATTATCGATAATACCATAGGTAATCGCCAAATTGGAAGCAACCAACCAATAGTTGACACCGGAATAACTATCTCCTATTTGTGCATCTTGACCGATATACTCCGAAACTTTAGTATAAAAATTTGCATTGGTATGCACCTCGAGTTGACCTTTTTCAAATGTTCTTGCACTTTGAGTATGCAGAAGTCCGCGGCTTCCAAGATTTTGGCTGAACAGATTTCCGCAAAATATTAGTACAATAAACAGGCTGATTTTTCTCATCCCAACCTCCTGAAAATATTCAATAGTTGTAGGATTATTCTTTTTGTTATCAATCAAAGTAAAACTTTATATTTATTTGACATAACTTAAGAATATATTCTATAATTCGCAATAGTCCATACCAATTGCTTTATTCATCTAAAATTTTCTTAATTTCTTCAATCTCTTCTTCAGCTTCTTTACGCACTTTTCTTAAACTCTGCAGTTCTTCCTGCACATCTTTAGCTTTTTCCCGTTCTTTAAGAATTTTTTCAAATAATTCAATTTTTTCTCTGGCCTCTGCACGCTGGTAGTTTTTTTCACTGGTAATTGCCAGTTTTTTGCTGGCAAAATTCAGTTCTATATCAGCGCCGAGATGAATTTTCCATGCCGGATAGTTTGGTGAAATATCTACGCTACTCGATATATCCGGCACACCCTCGGCAGTAGTCCATTGACGATCTGATGGGGACAGGCGAATATCCATACCTAAATCCAGATTAAGCCCCTTAATGGGTTTATAGCGGATGCTTGGCGAAAGAAAAGCCCATTCTTCCGCACTATAGATAAAATCATTTGGTCTTCTGAGATACAATATTCCGGATGTTTCTATGCGAAAATCGAACATGGTTGAAGGGATGGCAAAAGCCAGCGCCAATCGGATATCATTTGAATTTCTGTTAGCAGTATATTCTGTTCCATTATTAAAAGTATACTTGGTTCCCGATTCATTATGATTCCACCAGCCGATATTAAAATGGACACCCACCGATCTTTCAGGTAAATAAGCATCGCTAAAAAAGGATAAGGCATACATAAGCCCGTATTCAAAACTGCCGCTGGCATACTCGGCCATAGGATAATTATGTTCCTCACCGGTTGGAAAACGCATGCTTGCTAAAAAAGCGTTCTGAAAATGATTTTGTCCAAACGGAATGGAACCCGCTCTTAATGTTAAAAAAAGATCATCAGGTAAATTGTATTCATTATCTCTGTGCGTATCCTGATATACTTTCAGACCAATTGTAGCATCAAAATGTTCGATGATGCCATAGGTCATTACAATATTACCGGCAACCAACCAGTATTCAGCCACATCAACATCCTGGGCCTGATTGCTGCCAATATACTCTGCCGCTTTTGTAAAAAAATTGGTTGAGAGATTTATATTGAACTGTCCCTGATCGGATGTATTTCCTGTTTGAGTATGTAATAGTGTTTTAGAACCATTAACAAGCTGAGCCATTGAAAATGATATTGTTAAAAATATAATGAGTATTATGAAGATTGTTTTATTCATTTTCAACTCCTAAATTCGATTTATGAATTGATAGGTTTTTACTATTTTTCAATGCGTGACGCCAATACAAAAACATTGGCGATGATGGCCAGATCACGCATTATTCCAACGACACGTGTAAATATGTCGCTGATACTTCCAGCTACTATGATGGTATCACCTGGTTGTAATATGGGCAACAGTGTAATATCACCAGTTTTTAAGAACCGGTCAACATCTATTTTAACAACATCCGTATTTTTTCTAACTATACGCACATCGTTTAAACGCGCTGTCTTTAATGGCCCACCGGCTGAAGAAATCAAATCAATCAACGTATAGGAACTTGGCACACTGTAAATGCCCGGCCGCTGCACATGCCCCCAAAGATTAACGGTCACCAGCAAAATATCTCCTGAACCCAGAATATATTGTGCCGGCCGGTCTGAAAACGATGCAGTCCTGCCCTGCTGAAAATTGAGCAAATTATCTGTATCCTGAGCGTAACTATGTATAAACAGCATACCCATGAAGGCAATAAATAACGACTTTTTCATTGATTACTCCAGTCTACTGTAAAAGTGCTCCAGTCCGATTCGGCGCCCATGTATCTATTATTACCTTTGCAATCAATTCGCCAGCGATACTGGGATCCATTGTTTACAGGACTGAAAAATGAGTCAACAGATACGCTGTACGTTTGAGGCGGACTATAATCAATATCATCTTCAAGAAAATCCTTAAAGTAGACTATGGGAGTAAAATTTTCACTGATTATTTGTTCCACCCTTAAATAATAACCGCTTGCTGGTATTGAACTTACCCTCCAGGTAAAGGCGATAGTCGTACTTCTCAAAATTGGACTATTATTATTAATGGATAATTCCGCTGCCTTATCAATTAATGTGTAATACACTGTGTCCGACGGTTCACTTTCCTTCCCATCTTCATTGACGGCGGTGACATAATACCAGTAAGGATTCTCGCCGTTTGTATTGGTCAATGTGGTATCGATAAAGACGGTATCCGGCAGATTTATTTGATTTTCGGTATTCCCAATCAGTTCATAAAATAATTTACCCTTATCGTGGACGGTTCTGTAAATGTTATAATACGCTACCCGGTATTTATCCAACGGCTCATACCAGTTTAATTCTATTGCACTAACGGGCTTGTCAGGATTTGGCGCGGCATCAATACCACGTTCTACTTCTAACGTATCAAAACCCTCTTCTTTAAGAACCATTATTACTTTATTCGGCGGATCGGGATCAATCGGATCCTTTTCGGAGCAATTTATTAATAATACAATAATTACCAAAATAAAAATATATT
>JAFGKZ010000284.1 GCA_016928315.1 Calditrichaceae bacterium | reverse complement strand
TTGCACTTTTTGACCCACCCCCGGCTAAAGCCGTACCCTCCCTAATGGATTAGGGAGGGATGTCCGAAGGACAGGGATGGTTATTTTTATAGCCATTCCCAACTAACTTTCCTAATTTATCTAATTGAATTTCTTACATCGAACTCACGTTAATTTAGACAAAATATAATAATTTCATTCTTTAATTAACAATCATTAGACTTTATAATTATGTGTGTTTATGAATATACAGATTTATGAAATAAAATTGGTCAGATTAATTAACGCCTACTTATATAGTATAACTTTTCAGTCGATATATTTATTATGAATTTATATGAAACATACTTAAAAACCTCCTTCAGCGAGATAGATTTTTGGCCGGTCCTGGATATCTTTGATGATTTTATTTTAGGTCGTAATATCAAACGTACCATGCATCATCTGCGTTATGATGGTTACTTAATGTCCAAACCCTTTATTGATCGTCTGCGCATGTATAAATATCAGCCCATGCTGCTTAACTCAATTCAGGTTAAAATGGGAAAACGTATCCCCGCATTTTACCTGCTTGAAGATTATGTCATATTTGGGTACGTGTTTTCAACTACGGATTCAAAAGATAATGTTCATGCAATTTTTGGGTCAGCTGAGAAAGATGAGAAAGGCCAAAGTAAATATCTCGTTCGTGGAAATCGGGATACGATTGTGTTTATCAATCCGAACCAGCAGGAAGATATTCTGAATTAATCTATTCTATCAGCGGTTCAACATGGATGGAAATAAAACTTTCTGCCCCGAAGGCTTCTTTTAGTTTATTCTCAACCAGTGTAGAAATATCATGTGCTTTAACAATCGATAAATCTTTATCAACTTTAATATGCATATCAATAGCAACTGTATTGCCGATTTTACGTGTCTTTAAGTTATGCGGAATACTCACACCAGGAACTTCTGCCACCAGTGCTAAAATTTCCTTCTGGCGCTCTTTGCCTAATGAAACTTCCATCAGTTCATTAAACGAGTCATAGCTGGACTGGGCGGCTACTTTTAAAATGAGAATACTGACCAGACCAGCTGATATGGGATCAAGAATGACCCAGCGCTCTCCTAACAAAATAGCGCCGGATACACCAATCAGAACGGCAATCGATGAAAGGGCGTCCGAGCGGTGATGCCAGGCGTTGGCAATAAGAACCTGGCTGTTCAGAGATTTTCCTGATATAACCGTGTACCGGTATAATCCTTCCTTAACCAGTATAGATGCAATGATGGCATATAAAGCGATGGTTCCCGGCTGAAAGATCGGGACACCAGTAAAATGATCATAAATAGTAATAATACTGTTCCATAAAATACCGATGCCTGCTAAAAAAAGCATAAACCCAACAATAATAGCCGCCAGTGTCTCAAATTTACCGTGTCCGTAGTTATGGTCATGATCAACCGGTTTTGAAGCAACTTTTAAGCCGATCAATACGCTGATATCACTGGCGAAATCGGAAAGAGAATGAACAGCGTCAGCAATTAAAGCGCTGCTTCGGGCCATAAATCCAACTACAAATTTCAGAATAGTAAGGAACACATTCCAGATCATCCCGATCCAGGTAACCCTGCGGGCTTTATACAGCCGCTCGTTATTGTCAATCTTGGCCAATATAATTATTCCTTTTCACCAAAAATTATGGCGGAAAATTTATAAATCTCGGTCTCATCATCCTGCCAGGCATCGATTGGCAATCCGGCTTTCATGCAGGTATGCTGTAAAAAGGTTTCCCGATCCCATTGTTGTTCCGAGGCAACCTGTGGTAATAATAATCCCTGGTTATATCCTCTTTTCATCAACAAACCATCCTTGCCAACTTCAATCTCTTCCGTGTTTTGGACAAGTTCCAACGGCGTTAAAACAGAGATTTCGATATCCAATTGTTCCACTTCATCGGTTCCTACCGGCATAAAACGGGGATCGCTAAAGGCTGCTGAAACGGCATTATCAATAACCGCATCCTGTAGAGGTTTAACGCCTTCCACGTAGCCGATGCAGCCGCGCAGATCACCAGCTTCATGCAGGGTTACAAAAACGCCGGTCGGCGTTTTTAAATTATCCGAGAAATATTTTTCCCTTTTCTTATTACCGCTGGTTAAAAAGGTTATAATCGTATCACGGGCTAATTGCAGTAAGAATTGTTTTTCCTGGTTGGATAATGAAAAACTCATTTTCTATTTCCTATAAAAAATAACATTTGTCCAATTTAATTAATTAATTATAAGCAATAAAGTATTTTTGAATCAGAGATCAAAAAGGAGTAAACTTGACAAGCACGAACATAGTGTCGTCATACTGAAGGAGCTTGTACTGAAGTATCTATCGCGCTGTTGATTCTTCTCCCGATCGAAAACATCGAGATCAGAATGACAGTTATCAGAAGGATTTAGATTGACAGATTCACTTGAAAATAAATTATTTGAATACTTTGGATATAAACAATTCCGCGGCAGGCAAAAAGAAGCCATTGAAGCCATCCTGCAAAAGCAGCATGTTATGACTATAATGCCCACCGGTTCGGGTAAATCTATTATATATCAACTGCCCGCCCTGTTACTGCCTGATTTAACGCTGGTTATCTCTCCACTGATTGCATTGATGAAGGATCAGGTAGATGTGCTCCGAAGAAAAAAAATCGACGCTACCTTTGTTAACTCATCGCTGACAAAATCAGAACGTGAGAAAAGGTATCAGGCTATCGGGGATGGCCAATATAAAATTCTATATGTCACTCCGGAGCGTTTTAGGAAAAAAGAATTTCTGGAAATAATTGCCAAACGCAAAATCAGTTTACTGGCTGTGGATGAAGCCCATTGCATAAGTGAATGGGGTCATGATTTCCGTCCGGACTATACAAGACTCAATGAAATCCGGAAAGTATTAAATAATCCTGTTACCATTGCTTTAACGGCTACCGCAACGCCGGAGGTTCAGAAAGATATAGTTTACCAACTGGGTTTAAAGGAAGAGGAAGTTCATCAGATTCATGAAGGCATCGATCGGCCTAATTTATTTTTACAGGTGCAGTCGCTCTGGGGCGAAGATGAAAAACTTAAGGCTATTCTGGAGTTAATCAAACAGCACAGGGGAAGCGGTATTATATATTTTGTATTGATTAAAGACTTATCCAATATGAGTGAATTACTTCACCGCAATGGCGTAAAGCATCTGGTGTATCACGGTGATCTGGAAGCCCAGCAGCGAAAATCCCGGCAAAATCAATTTATGAATAATGAGAACCAGCTGGTTCTGGCCACCAACGCTTTTGGTATGGGTATCGATAAGGAAAATATCCGTTTTGTCATCCATGCGCAAATACCCGGTTCACTGGAAGCTTATTATCAGGAAATTGGACGCGCCGGCCGCGATGGCAAAGATTCCATCTGCACACTTCTTTATGATGAAATGGATTTGAATATTCAGATGGAATTTATGAAATGGAATAATCCAAATGCCGAATTTTATTACAGAGCTTACCAGTTACTTAAAGGTGATATTGAACGGATAAACGGTGAAGGACTGGAATATTTTAAAGAACAACTGACCTATAAAAACCGGCGTGATTACCGGGCAGAAACAGTGCTCGGTATTCTGGATCGCTGGGCTGTAACCGAAGGTGATATTGAAAAGAAAAACCTGCAGATCATAAATGATTTACCGGATAAGCTTTCTGATCAGGAATACTTAGATGTCAAACTGAAGAACGAACAACAGAAACTGTATAAAATGATGATGTATGCCAAGCTGGACACATGCCGAAAATCCTATATTCACGAATATTTTGGATTGAAGCATGCGGAACGATGCATGGCTTGTGATAATGATCTATGAAAAAATATCCCCAATATTCCATTGCAAGCGATATTCGCAAGCCTTTATTAAAAGTGTTTTACTTGAATAATACCCGGCCATTGGCTTTTTCATGCCACTTCTGAATCAGATAATATTTTTCCGCTTCAAAAACACGATTAATATTTTCCAGATACTCTTCCGCTTCACGGGTTTCCATATGCTTTGTTTTATTAACGTATGTGAGCACACGCGAATGATAAAATGGAATTAAGGCTTGCAATAATTTTGTTCTATCTATTTCGTTATTACGATAAGCAATGGCAAAATTAAATAAAATACGCGCCCATAAGCTGCTGCTATAATAGAATTGATCCTTATTTTCTATTTTAGTGTATTTTAACATTTCGGTATTTTCGGGAAGCGGTATAATATCTTCACATAACTTACTATTTTTTTCAATACCTTTTAAAAAACTCTGAAATAGCGCCTCAGTGTTAACATCAATTTCAGGCGGCTTTTCATCAACGCCAAGCCCAAATCCATATATACTGCTCGGCCGGCTTTCGGAAAGTTCCATCCACAGATATTCAAATTCTATCATTAGATCAAAGATAGTTGATACTACCTGGATGAACATATTGGTTAAATCGGCAGCCGGATCTTTTGGATTGTGAACTTTTGGCGTGCCGAGAAATGCCTGGCAAACATTAAAATGTCTGGCGATGGCAATGGTTGTCATCCAGATATCGATGCCGAAATTGGAAATTTTATCATTCCATAGTTTTTCAGATAAGAAAGCCCGGGCTAATTTACCGGAAAAACCGAAATCCCCGCCAATCGGCTGACGCACCCTCAAACCGAATAATGTCCTTAAAAGCGGGTAGGCTATATGATTGGTAATCGTACCATCGTATTTATGGCGAACGTAAATAGGAGTTACGTAATCAAATCTGCCCATGAGTGGTTCACCCAGATAGCGAATCCACTGCGGTGTGATACTTTTTAAATCGGCATCAACAACAACGATCGCTTTCGCATTGAGTTCAACAGCGGCACGAAAAAGGTTTTTAAAATTGTTGCCCTTGCCTTTTATACCTTTAGGGGTGGATATGTATATTTTTGGCACTTTTGTCGGAGTGTTCATAAATATGTCTTTAGTGCCGTCCGGGGAGTTGTTATCCACATTGATCAGTACGGATTTTTTATTGGGGAAAAATTGCAATAAACCTCTGCTGGCCACATCAGTTGGGAAGGCAATGCTATCCGCTTCTTTGTAAGAAGGTATACCTACGATGATATCAGTTTCTTTAATTTTCTGCGGATTTTCGACAATAACTTCCATTGTTTTCCTTTCCAGGTTTAAATTTTAAAATTCCTTTTACACTATTCATTTAAAAAATAAAAATGATAACGCCATAAAAATATTTAGGTTTGTGATTCTATTCTGTTAAATAACGCACTATTTGCATGGTTATATTCTGTAAAAATTTGTACAGAATATTTTAAAAATATAAAAAACAACATGCAGATGAACAAAAATTTTTCATATTGGTTTAGGTTTAATATTATGTAACTGGTTTTAGTCTTTATTCAATTCATCGGAAACAGGCAGCAATTCAATGGTATTGGTTTTATAGGTCTGTCCCGGTATAACATTATAATCTGCTGTAAACGTCTTAAAACCATCAGCCTCTATGGTTAACCTGTACTCACCGGCAGGAAGATTGTAAAAATAGAAACAGCCGTCAGTCAGGCAATCTATCCCGGATAAATAATAATCAATTTTATTTATATTATCATATTGGCCCGGAATCAAAGTTCTGGTGATGTCATTTCCGGAAAGTATAATTTTCCGAATTTTAATGTCAGAATCAGGTTCTTTATTTGCAAATGGCTGTACCAGACACGTTCTTGCATTAACTATTTGGCCTATCAAACTGCCGCGGGGCAGCAATGCAATGGAAAGCGAACTTATACTATCGGATTGA
The DNA here is from genome assembly GCA_016928315.1 of Calditrichaceae bacterium. GTDB lineage: Bacteria > Calditrichota > Calditrichia > Calditrichales > Calditrichaceae > JAFGKZ01. Next base: position 7,861 of record JAFGKZ010000284.1, on the reverse strand, counting down.
ATAGTTACCGGTATTGAACGTGGTTCTGGGACAAATGCATCTGCTATTAAACTGACAGTGTATTCCCCGGAAGGGAAGGGCCCCAGTTCACGGCCGCTATCTTTATTTCTCAGATAGATTATTGTTTCTGATACCTGTTTATTTACTGAGCGGAACAATAATCTTGGCCGTGGTTTTAGCCAATCATCCGGCACATCAAAAGTAAAGAAAATCTGTAGGGTACCGCCTGATATAAATCTTTGGTGATCAGTTGATGCATGTTCTAATATAGTATTTACCTGATCCATAACCTGATCGCTATATAAAATACTAACATGATCTTCATTAAAACCATAAACCAGTTCTGCGCCGGCCTGAGCCCGTGGATCAAGCTGACTCGCAATAGGGACGGCTGTATCGTTATTTTGACTAAACGGATTACGATTCCCTTTGTAGCCAAAAAACAGGTAGTGTTTTACAGTTGCAGGTAATTCTTTTTTATAAAGAGAACTTATAAATCCCCCATCCGGTTGAATATCTTTCCATACAGGAATTACAACCGGCGAATATTCTACGCCAATTTCTGCCGAATTCTGTCCTGCCCATGGTGTTGAAATAGAAATAAATTGGGTAATAGAAGGGAATTGTTTTCCCCAATCTGCAAGGAAAGACCGGACGACCAGGCCGCCCATGCTGTGAGCGACTATACACATCTCATTAAACTGATATTTCCTTTGAAGATTGAATAGTTTCCAGTATAATAAATAAGACATGGATTCAATCGTGGCGCCGGATGGATAATAATAGAACCATGGCTGGTATTTTTCACGATTGAAATGATCAAAAAATGTTCTCCATTGCTGCGGAGAACCGCTGGCCCCATGGACAAATAGGACAGGAGTTTTATAAGCATCATAAGGCTCAAGAAAATAAATATTTCCGCCAATCTCAAGAAAAAATTCCAGAGGATTCCAGTACCCTTTCTTTCCGTATTCATCTGAAAATATCTCATCATCCAGATCGGCAATAGCGCCGGGTAAAGTACTATGGAATTGATTAGGATTTTTTGCAGGGATTTTAGCGTCTATCGGCAGATCAATAAGTTTATTGTCGGAATCTGAAATCAAAATATCCAGATCCTGAATTATGGAACCCGATTTTGCTTTTATCATTTGTGTGTTCTTGTATTGTCCGGCCGGCTCACCTTTATCAAAAATCAGGTTTTTGTTTTTATCTATAAATGCAGCGATATAATAATTTCCTTCCGGAACAAAGAGTTCGTATGGCCCGGTTTCATGCAAAATGACATGGTGTGCAATATTAATTTTACCGTTATATTTTAAAAAAGCCGCCACAATAACAGGGGCATCTTCAGATGGAATATTGCTTGAAATGTATCCAACTAAACCGGTTGAGTAATCAATAATTTTTGTTTCTTTACCAAGACGTATTAGAGTGCAGCTGGTAAATAATAATAAGGCGATGAAAAATGATATAATGATATAAATGAATTGACTGAGTTTCATCTTCAGATTCTTTTAGAGAAACAATATTTATTTACAATAATTGTAATTAAAATTAGATACTTAACGCAAGTGAAAACTATTTTGTTTGGTTAAATTAATTTAAAATCATGAACTCATTAGTACCAAGGCTAATAGTGCTATTCTAAAAATGCGATTGATATGAAATATAAAAAATAATCCATCCCTTTAACCCCTCACTAACTGATTAGGGTGTTGCAGATTATTTTTAACCACTGATTTTCACTAAAAATCCCTGATTAAGTCTCGTCAGAGTGTCGTATTACAATTGTTATATTTTATTTGTGCAAATTTGTGCCTGTTCGTGGCTTTGATTTCTTTATGTAACAGCCTGTTCAGCGGGATGGGGAGAGTTATTAATTTTTACAGATATCCTAAACCTGTATTTTGAGAGATATCTTTGATTAAACCGGACAACAATGCTGAAGAAAACAATTAAAAAAACCCCGCAAAAAGCGGGGTTGGTAAAGTATTATAATCAGTGCACATTAAGATGTTATTTCAACAGAACCATTTTTCGAATGGCCTGGCCGGTGTTTGTATTGAGCATATAGTAATAAACGCCGGACGATAACTCACTCAGTTCAAGAGTAATGGAATGCAATCCAGATGACATATCCTTATTTAATATCGTGCTTAGCTTTTCACCCAGTATATTATAAATCGATAAATCAACCATGCCTGGTTCTGCAAGATAGAATTTAATATTTGTTCCTGAATTGAATGGATTTGGATAATTCTGCATCAGTTCAAAAGTATTTGGATTTAGTAAGTTGTTGTCCGAAATTCTTGTTGCACCTTCCGCAGAAATTATAATTAAACCCGAGATACTGGCGAGATCAAAATAGGCGATATTTTTCTCGTATTCGAAAACCACATCTTCAACGATATCCCATTGTTTGGTTTGATAATTCCATACTTTTACCGCCAACTTGTTTTCCTGCATCTTAGAATTTTCAATGATCTTATCCTGATAGCGGAGTGTATAACGAATCTGATTGGTAAAACCAATTTGACCTCCAATGCTGTCACCGATGGCCAGCATGTTCTGATGATTCGGTTTAAATAGTCCAATTTCATAGGCGGCCAGGATGCGCTCCTGATTAGCGTAAGGTACATTTCCGGGATATAATTCAAGCATTTGGCAAAATACACTGTCCGGCAGATTTTTTTCATTTTGGTTATTGACAAACCAGCCATTCGTGAACTGGAATCCACAGATTGAATCATGCATTACATGAATATTCCTATGCTGATTCATATTGCGATAAATCCAGGCGCCGCCAAAATGCCCTTGCCATGATGTAGTATCTACCCAAACATAATCGTTCAGTTCGATAACAAATATGAGGTTGAGATCCTTCTTCTCAAATAAATAGCCTCCAATCTTAACAGACTCAAACGATTTGGGCCTGTCAACATCCTCAGAGCCGTCATACCAGGGCGGTCCGAAGTTCAACTGATAATCCGGAATCGAATCATCATCGGCATCAAGATAATAATGATAATTATTAAATGTGGTATCAACCAGAGCAACTCCGCTCACCTCTGCCCAAACCAATGAGTCATTCAGCCAGCCAAAGGCAAATCCGTGATGATTTCGATATGACCAATAATGTCTTTGGTGTTTTTCCCCGACTTTATTCCAGGATGGAAAATATGGATCTCTCCAAAAAAGTCCATCGATGGTTGATACTTTGATAACAGGAATGCTATCATCACAGCAGATACAGACGAGTCCCTCAATTTCGGTGAATTGTCCATCCATTGGCCGGATGGCTTCACTGCTGTCAGGCCTATACCACCAGGGACCAAAATTCAATTTGTATTCAATATGGCCGTCATCATCGGTATCTAGAAAATATAACGGATGGTTATGGCTGGTATCGACAATGGCAAATCCGGATATGGTGATTGCCTGAAGAGAATCACATTCTTGTATCCATGAAGCATTCACATTAGTTGGAAAATTAAAAAATAAATAAATTAGAATAAGGAACGTAAATAAATATTTCATAAATACCTCCCATGATAAAAATATATGTTATAGTTGGAAACGGTATTATTTTTACAAAGGGTATGCCAGATGAATTAAATTTTTATAAACAGCTATTTTTCAATTGCTTAGAATGTATCCGCTTTTCTAATAGAAGAAAAAAGTCAGACAAAATGGTCGAAGATAGCGACCCGAGGGGCGAGAAGAAGTATATAAATTTATTTTCAGGTATTCCTGTTAGTTGGTTTTAATAGTTATTGAATCATCCTTTCTCCATTGTTTCCATTTTTAATCCGGCACTCCAGATTCTGTATTTTACAATCACGCCTTCCGGTACATATACTACCACAGGGACTCTGCTATTGTATCGGATTAAATAGGGATCGCCGCCTAATGTGATAAACTGTTCCGTTTTAGCTGCGTTGGGGTCAACGGCCATCAACGTCCCGGCCATTACGCCAAGCGTATCCAGTTTATAGTAGGTAAATCCCCAGCCTTTAACGATATCTTCTTTAATGGCGCCGTTAAAAAAGTATTTATTCTCTTTATCTAATAAAACATATTTTCCAATAATCAGCTCAACCTTTAGACCCGATTCATCTTGCTGTTCAGGCAGATTCAGTACAAACCGTTCCATACCGTCAACGGCTTTGGGGAAAGTCTCAATGTATTCTGACTGATTAGCATAAAGTAAAACAAAAGGTACTAAAATGATTAAAGGCCAAATTATTTTCATAAATTCTCCGACATTTTTTAATCAACAATTCAAATATACTAAATAAGAATTAAAAACCGAAAACTTCTTCGCCATAAAACTGTTCTGCCTTCAGAGGTTTGGGAGTTTCTGCAATGTGTATCTTGACAATTTCCACTTAATTTAAATACTTTTTGACATCCATAATTAGGATAGCGTTATCCTGAACTCGTTTCAGGATCTCTGGTCTAAATTAAAAGATACCGAAATAAATTCGGCATGACGAATGCCGCCGGGCTGATCCGCCTCCCGGCGTGATTCGGCAAACTGGTTTAAGTCAGTTTGCCTCGCACCGAAAGGTCATTTTTATTTTGGTTTGGATTATGTTTTATATTAAAAAGTAAAATTTTCAATCCCACACATATCGCCATTTGCCATTGGCCTGCTTTTTCCAGACGGTATGAAAAATACCTTCAGATTTTGTTTCTTTTCCGCTTGAATCTACCGATGAAAAAGTATAAGGTCCATAGGTATAGCCGAGATCACCCGAAACAGCTACCTCTATAAATACCGGTTCCCATTCCAGACTTACATTCTGTAGTTTTTGATTAGAATAGTAATCTTCGATGGCTTTTTTACCTTTGATTAGTTTATTGCCCCGGTTTAGAACCGCATCATCGGCAGCATAGGTAACAAAGGCTACTTTTAATCCCTGTTCTTTGGCGAGTTTAGCAAAAGCCAATTCTGTTTCCCGAGTTTCCTGTTTGTATTTTTCCAATGAAATTTTATTCCTATTTTCATTACACGAAAAAATAATTGCGTATATAATCAACAAATAAAAGGTAAACTTTAACAATATAAAAATACTATTCAATACTTTAGTTAATTCTATCCTGATACTAATATAGCATCTGCTATTAATTAAGTTTATGACAGCCTCTGCAAAAATCAGGCGTTATGTTTTGTTTTGATAGGTTTCGGAAATCGATATACTCCTTACTATTTAGCGGCGGCATCAAACCATTGGTAAACACATTTCCGAAATTCTTTACCTTGGGAAAAGGTTTAGCGCAGCATGGTACTAAATAGCCATCCCATGTAATATAAAAATCATCCCAGGGATAGGGACAATGTTCAAAACCTTTAGGCATGGTTAAATCATGATAACCAATATATATTCCTAAATCACGCGCTGATTGCAGGGCTTCATCAAATTCATTTAAAAATTCCGGCGTCTTATAAAAATTATATCGGTTAAGGTCAAGGTCGGTGGCTACCAGGTTAAATGTGTTAAAAAACAATTCATTCACGTTCAATGAATGAGCTAAATTTATAACATCTTTCATCTGTTTATAGTTTTCTTCGAAAACAACCATATTAAACTTTACCGCCATACGCTTGTGATGAGATAATCCGGTTAATTTTTTCAGATTGTCATAATATAGATTATAATTTGATTTTTTCCGGATATGTTCAAATACAGAACCGATGCCATCCAAAGAAATTTGTAAGGTATCGATTTTATCAGCTATTTTGCTCATAATTTCAGGAGCGTTTTTAGGATAGGCATTGGTGGATATAAAGATTGAAATTCCCTTATTTAAACTTCGAATATATTCAACCGCTTCAATAATTTGGGGATAGAGTAAGGTTTCACCTAATCCTGTGAGGCCAATACGATCCAGATAGATATGATTTTCCTGAATGAGTTTTTTGAACTGCACAAAATCCATATGGCCCTTATCCATGTCTCTGCCAAACTGATATTCTCTGGCGCAGATAAAACATTTTAACTGACAATGATTGGTAAGTTCAATCATCAGAGACGTGGGTCGTTGAACTATAGGATTACGTTTCTTTTTTTGATAAAAAAATTTTAAACGATTAACAGAGTACCTAAAAAAATTAAATCCTTTTGGAAGATAGATAATTCGCCGGAATATTAGTTTTAACAATCGATATTTGATGACCATATTTTTTAAAAGTTAGGTTTAATTGAATTTCTTAGTTTCAACAATTTAATACTTCATATTTAATTATCAAAAACTTAAATTTATATTTGCATAATGAAATGAGTAAACTGAACAGCCTAATTTAAGAATGGTTTTTTCCCGGCGCTATTGCCATGTTCTGACTATGGGTTTAAATTCATTTCATCAAGATTGAAGGTTTTGGAGGTTATGTGGAAGAAGATACGTATTGGAGTAACATCTTTAAGAAGGAAGAAAAAGAAGAGAAAAGCATTTATACCGTTCTGACAAAAATTCCAATTTTCCGGGGACTGACGCGCCGGGAGCTCAAGGCAATTGAACGGATATTGCATCACCGCACCTATAAAGCGGATGAGGCAATTTTTTATGAAGGCGAGCCGGGTGTGGGTATGTATATCATTGCATCCGGTAAAGTGTATATTACCTTGGGTAAAGAAAAGAAAGTACTGGCCGTTTTAACTAGCGGTGATTTTTTTGGCGAGATGGCTTTATTGCTGGAATCACCACGCACAGCTTCTGCTATTGCTCATGAAAACACAGAATTGCTTGGGTTTTTTCAGCCGGATCTGTTTAATCTTCTGCAAACCAAACCCAAAACGGGTAATAAAATTCTCCAGCATTTAGCTCAAATGATTGCCGAACGCCTTCGCCAGAGCTCAATTGAAAATCAATATTTAAAAAATAAACTGAATGAACTGGAAGGTAAAACCAAAAAATCGTTTGGGGCTAAATAATGGAATATACGGTCAGTCGTATTTTTAAAGGAATTACTGTTGTATTGATCCTTGCCGCCACCGCCTGGATTTTATATACATTGAGTTCGATCATTACGATCATCATTATTTCTGTATTAATTGCCTATATCCTGGATCCTGTGGCCAGTTATTTTGAATCACGCAATTTTTCGCGAACGCAGTCGACTGTAATTATTTTTATCCTTTTTGCCATCATCGGTGCCGGTCTTTTTTCTTATTTTATTCCGGCGGTTATTGATGAAATGTCCACCATTCAAGAGAAGATTAATTCGGGTGACGCATTGAAAACTTTTCAGGGAATTGAAGGATTCTTAATAAAGAATCTTCCTTTTATTTCTATCGATGATCTGAATTTGCAGGGCCGAATCACGACTGCGATATCCCAGTTAACCAATTCATTTTTTATGATACTCGGCAGTGTCGTTTCGTTAGTTACAACCGTTATCATAATTCCTTTCGCCGTTTTCTTTTTATTAAAAGACGGCCCGGCTATGATGAAACATCTGTTCAGCTTGATTCCCAACCGCTATTTTGAAATGAGTTTGAATATGATGTATAAAATCGATCAGCAATTGGGCGGATACTTGCGCGGTCAGTTTTTTGATGCACTGATTGTAGGTATTTTAGCGATCCTGGCATTGTGGATTCTGGATGTTAAGTACTTTTTTTTGATTGGTATTTTTGCCGGACTTTCCAATATGATCCCCTATGTGGGACCCATGGTTGGCGGTTCCGCGGCGGTGTTGGTTGTTTTAATGACCGGAGGCAGCGGCATTACCATGCTGCTGGTGGTAGTTGCTTTTCTCATTATCCAATTGGCTGATAATGTAATAATCCAGCCGCTGGTTGTTGCCCGCAGCGTTGATCTGCATCCGTTGCTGATCATTTTTTCGGTTATCATC
>JAFGKZ010000283.1 GCA_016928315.1 Calditrichaceae bacterium | reverse complement strand
GGGTCGAAGATCCGCCCACCGGTGGACTTGTCCAACAACCGGTTCAGATTGTGGTTCGTTCCTCACACAATCTAACCTTATTCGTTAGCCACTATTATTTTGATATTACAACTAAATTATCAAAATCTGTAAATTTTTGATAACTTTCCCAAGCATCATTCACCTTCAAAGCAACTGTTATAAATGACTTCTGAGGTTGTATTTCCAAATTTAAATTGATCCACGGTGATAATTCGTAACTTTCCCACCTATAGATTGTCCAGTCAATTAACTCTTCAGCTTCCTGAGAAGGATATTCCATTTTTCCATTATAAATATACATTGAAGGTCCAGTTGCTAATCCACTATGATTTTTACTTGTTCTTCCATTTACTGATATATAAAGAGAATCATCCTCATTAACTTCATAATATTTATATAGCCAAAGATTTCCTTCACCGGATAAACTTGTAATACCACGCAAATATGATTCTTGATTTATAGTATCTTTAACAAAATACCAGTTAAAAAGAGTATCAACTCCCTCAGATTGATAGAGATCTTCAGCATAAACTAACCATCCATTTTCTAATTCCTTAAAAAATGATGTAGCATTCACAATTGCATAAACTGCTGAGCCTAGTGGTCTATTAAAATCTTCAAAATAAAATGTATCATTCGTTGAAGATGATGCGGGATTTGAAGATGAACTACAGGTTATTAGAACTGAACTTAATAAGAATAGAACAAATAAATTGAGAATAACAAGAATTAATTTCATAATCTTACTCCAATTTTTAGTAATCAGACACTATTGTGGCTAACATATGAGTAAGCCGCTGGGCGCGGTAAAATAACCGCGCTTTTTTACTCAATATAATTAATTACTTTTTCTCTGCCGCTATATAATAAAACGTCTTGTTTTTACTATAATTAAGTCTGCGTAATATACCGATAGACGCCGTAATATAACACCGCTGTTTGCTTAATATCAAGTTTTGACTTTTAAAAAACCTGATCTTACTTTTATAAGCGTACTTTTGAATCCTTCCATGCGGAGCACAGGAAATAAACGCCTGTCCCACCTTTCCGGCTTATTATTCAGGCGCCCGGGTTCCGTCCCCGGATGGTTCTGTGTTTCTGAGAGTGTAAGAACGGTAAAGGATAACAGGGGAAACTTTCGGGATACACAGCGCTGAAACTCCCAAACCGGCAGACTGCGCTTAATGGTTGAATTTATGAAAAATGATATCAATATCCGGCCGTGAGAAAATTAAGAATTGATTTCATCACACGGTTTCGCTGCGACTCCAGCTTTATGGCCTCAAAAGGAAATCCAAATATTACAGTCTTATAATCGCCGCTATAGGCAATGCCCGCGCTGAAATTATTTTCAGCATAACGCAAAATCACCCTGCCCCCTTCCTGGGCGCCAATAGCGTCCGGTGATTCAACCGTGTAAATCTGAGGATCATAACCGGTATTAAAACTAAATTCTATTTGATCTTTGAAGAATGATTTATCAGCTGAGAAGACGTCCCCGTTTTTTACCGCATGATCGGTTACCCACCAGAATTTCAACACCTCTTTGGCAAATTTCACATCGGCATCTGTTTCCTTTTTGCCAGCTAATAAATCGCTGCCAACATAAGCGCCTGATACGAATAAATTGCCGCCATTATTCAGGTATTCTGCAATCTGTTCCTGCAACCCGTAATTAAATGTTTTGAATTGCTTTCCTAATAATGAATCCATTGAAACAATTGGCCAGGAAGTTTCTTTTTCCTCACCGAGAATCCAGTCCACAATTTCATAATCTTCAAGCTGTACCCTGCCCGATGCAATCGCTTCATCACTGCAGGATACAAATGAAAAGCCGTCGTTTTTTATCGCCCGCCCGTGAATAAAAGAAAAATCAAAGGTATTGCCCGGAATTATTTTAGTTTCATAATCGGCATAACTGGCGCCATGCCCCGGGGCGTCATTCAGGCGAAACGGCGAATCCGGATCAAAATTAAATTGGCTGCCGGTGTAGTGTAAATCAAACTTGTCCGGCACACCCTGATCAATAAAATCAGCAAATCCTTTCATTTTATCCGAATCAATTATGGCCGGGCCGCAAATCCGATCAAAACCATTTACGATTAAAACCTGTTCGCTGGCTGAATCCATTTTACACACGGAAAGTATCTCGGAAGGAAAACTTTCACCGCCGGCATTCAGAGCTGTAATTTTAAAGCTGTAGATTAATCCGGGAATAATATCCCCAATCAGCGCTTCCGGCTCATCAACGATAAAGCCGTTATCAAATCCGTTATCTTCAATTCTGGTATAAACTTTATATTTTTCTGCATATGCGCCCGCTTCAACCGGATCATCCACCGGCTGCCATTTTAAAATGATATTACCCAACGTATCCAAGGTGGCCTGAAAATGATCCACCGCCAATGGCTGCACTACAAATTCGCTTTCGTTTTGACTGGCAATAAATTTTAACATCCCTTTATAAATAGCCCGTGAAACCATATAGCGGAAACGGGGATCATTGGCGAATTTCATATCAGTAAAATTTTGATGCGAAAGCAGTTCCAGCAGCACACCCGGTACATTCGGCCGGAAGGCTTCACTGTATCTGGAATCTAAAAGGCGGCGTCTGGTCCATTCCGGATTGAATGTCTTCTTGATATCATTCAACAATTGCGTTTGTACGATATCCGCTAAATCACGGGCAGCGATGCGGGATACGCTGTCAGGAAATACGGTTTGGGTATCTGCTCCCGTCGTACTATAAATCAGCATGGTGCCGATGGTTGAATCATTTTGGGTAATACCAGCATCGGTATGAAAAGCCAGGGTTATATCGATGGGAATACCTAAACCAGGCAAATTGCGATTTTTATTCGGTCCGTTCGGCGCGCCATTTAGGTAATTGATAAATTCCGAACGGCTGTTAATATCATTATTATAATCATTACCATTATTGTTTATATTCTGAACCAATGTATCCGGCATCCCAATATATTGCAGATGGTAGCGGCTGCCTTCCATGAATCGCGGACGGCGGCTCTCCAAGTCATTTCGGATGATATTCCCCATCCCTCCACCGAATCGTACAGCATCCGCGGTTATAAATTTGCCGGGATGGCTGCTTCGGTTCACCAGTTCTACTCTG
>JAFGKZ010000282.1 GCA_016928315.1 Calditrichaceae bacterium | reverse complement strand
TGGATTTGGATAAAGCACAATTGAAAGGTGTTTTTCTCGACAAGCCGCAGCGCGAAGATATTCCTGTTAATGTACAGGAAAATATGATTGTCGAGTTGTATTCGAAATAAAAAAAATCTGTAATTAAAATAGAAGGTGAAAATGAGCTGGTCAAATTTACAAATGCCGGAAAGAATTGAGATAGATGAAGCCACTTATTCTGATACATTTGGGCGTTTCTACATTCAGCCCTTAGAAAAAGGTTTTGGCGTAACTATAGGAAATATGTTTCGGCGCGTATTGCTCTCTTCTTTACAGGGAGCGGCTATCACAGCCATTAAAGTGAATAATGTTCAACATGAGTTTACTACCATTCCGGGCGTCTATGAAGATTTGCCTGAAATTATTTTGAACCTGAAGAGATTACGGATTAAAATGCTCAATAAACGTCCCGAGAAAATTGATCTGCGATTGAAGGGACCACTTGAATTCACGGGGAAAGTACTGCAGGATAATGCGCCAGATATTGAAATTTTAAATCCTGATTTACATATTGCCTCATTAAATGATAAGTCTTATTTAGACCTCGAGCTTTATATTGATCGCGGACGTGGTTATGTAACTGCAGAAGAAAATAAAATGACCGATCAAACAATCGGTGTTATTCCGATTGACTCAATATTTTCTCCAATTCTGAATGTAAAGTTTGATGTGGAAAACACGCGTGTAGGTCAAAAAACAGATTTTGAAAAACTGATCCTTGATATTCAGACAGACGGCAGTATAACCCCAGACGATGCTTTAACCTACAGCGGTAAAATTTTAAAAGATCACATTCAACTATTTATTAATTTTGATATTGACACGGAAGAGGAAGAAGCTGCTGAAATTGATGAGGAAGCGTTAAGAATTAAGAAACTGCTTAAAATGAGCGTCGATGAGCTGGAATTATCCGTGCGTTCACATAATTGTCTAAAAGCCGCAGACATAAAATCTATTGGTGATTTGGTTCGTAAAGATGAGGCAGAAATGCTCAAGTTTAAAAATTTTGGTCGGAAGTCCTTGATGGAACTTGGTAAAATATTGGAAGAACGTGGTTTACATTTTGGCATGAATGTGGATAAATACGTTAAACCTGAAGAGAACTAAAAGGTATATTGTAAAGGAACGTTTAAAATGCGTCACAAGAAAAAAGGCAATCATTTAAGCAGAACAACAAGTCATAAAAAGGCGTTAATGCGTAATATGGTTGCGCAAATTATAGAACATAAAGAAATAAAAACAACAATTGCCAAGGCAAAAGAGCTTCGAGGTTATGTTGAGCGCCTGGTTACATACGGAAAAAAAGGTACGCTGCATCATCGCCGTCTTGCATTTAAGTTTTTGCAGAATAAAGAAGCTGTCAAAGGTTTATTTGATGAAGTTGCGCCAACATTTGAAACCAGGGAAGGCGGCTATACCCGGATTATCAAACTCGGCAATCGTCGCGGTGACGGCGCACCTATGTCGGTTCTGCAGCTTGTGGGCTTTGAAAAATCTGCTTCAAAATCCAAACCCAAAACGCCGAAAAAGGATAAGAAAAAAGCAGATAAAGATGAAAGTGCAGGCGTTGCTGAATCTGTAGAAGAAACGGCTATGGAAGAAAAGTCAGTTGAAAAGCCCGCTGAAGATAAAAAAGAAGAAGTTAAAGACCTTAAAGCAGAAGAGATAGTGGAAGAAAAACCTGAACCAGAAGCTGAAGTGGCTGAAGAAAAAACTACAGAGTCAGATAAAGAAAAAGATGATCCTAAAGCATAGTCTTTGAGTTTTTGATCCACATTTAAGCCCGCCAACTGACGGGCTTTTTTTGTTTTATAAAGTACACAAACCGATTGCATTAATTTTATGATATCTATATATTTAATTTTATTAAACATACAACAATAAAATGTGCAAGAAAGTATTAATAGTCTCAACACTGATTTATTTCTCAATTTTATTAATATATGCGAATCCGGTTCGCGGGCTTTGGGTTGTTCGCTATGCATTAACGGATAAGACCGAAGTAGAAAATATTATTACGACAGCAAAATCATTACATATCACAGATCTTTATGTACAAGTGAGAGCACTGGGTGAAACATACGGTCAAAAAAAGATTGGACAGCAAGATACGCCATTTGGATTGTTAGTTCAAAAAGCAAAACAGGAAAATATGCGTGTTCATGCCTGGTTAAATGTTTTATTTATATGGGCAAATGACAGGCAGCCTACTGATCAATCACATCTGTTTTATCGTTTAAAAAATTCAACACTGCGTACAGTTAATGATAAAAACATTCCGCAATATAGCAGTTTAAAAAAACAAGGTATAGAAGGATTCTTTATTGATCCATCCAGTGAGGAAAATTTACTGGACTTAAAAGCGCTGATATCAAATCTGATTCAGAACCATAATGTGGATGGAATCCATCTGGACTATCTGCGCTATCCATCTTATGAGTATTCCTTTTCCCCTGATGGAAGAACACAGTTTTTTCGGTCACATTGGTTTGATCCAATTGATATGTTTAAAATTCAAGGTAAAAACAATTCGGTTATTCAGGTTGAGCAATACAAATATTTATCCGGTATGTATAAGGACTACTTACGACAAAACTTAACTGGGTTATTAATACAGATTAAACAATATATGAATCAATTTAAACATCCGGCAGAATTAAGTATTGCAGTAAAACCAAACAGGAAAATAGCCTATGATTACTATTTTCAGGATTGGGGATCATGGCTTATTAATGATATATGCGATCATTTGGTTATCATGAATTATGACACCGTCATGCATAATTTTATTCAAAATTTGAATACGGCTTTAATTAAGCAAAATGAATCCAAAGTAATGGTTGGGATATCCGTTTACAATCAGGATTATCAGGCTGTTATTGATAGAATAAAGGAAACCCAGACTATCAAAAATGGCGGGTATGTTATTTTTTCGTATAATTATCTCAGAGAACATCCATCGTATTTTAATGATTTAAAAAAAGCCATAATACAACCGAACTAGTAAATAGAATCCCAGTCTTATTAATTGCACAATTATATTTTCTGTCTTTGTTTGTGTTGATATATCTTAGATTTAAAAACAAACCGGTCGTAATATGAACCAAAAGTATTCATTTTAAAATAATACCACTTAACAATATGTTAACTTTGAACTTGATTCATTAAAAAAAATCTTGAGTTAATTAAAAATAAGCCGAGAAGATAGAATGAAGAAATAGTGCAATAGTAAATAAATATGAAAAGTAAATAGTATAGAAATAATTTAAATGGTTGACTTGAATAGAAAGTAAATGCTAAATTATTAAGTACTTATGCGGCATTAATTTATCATGTTTCTATCAGGCTTAATCCAAACAATAGAAAATTGATCTGATCCTAAGAGATGAAAGCGATAAATTAATTAGATGGGTGAAATTATAGTCGTTGCCAGTCAAAAAGGAGGCGTTGGGAAAACTACTACGTCAATAAATTTAGCAACCAGTTTTGCAATTTTTGAAAAAAAAACTCTGCTCGTTGATCTGGATCCACAGGGTAGTATAGCAGCGAGTTTTCATTTGCAGGGATTAGATATTGAATATGGATTATACGATATCATTGTTAATAAAATTCCTTTGACGTTGGCAATTAAAGACATTGGATTGGATAATTTAGAAATTGTACCCTCTCATATTAAAACAGAAGAGGAAGAAGTTGAACTATATACCCAATTATTACAGAAAATGATGTTACGTAGTATTTTAACACCGTTAAAAAACATGTATGATTATATTATATTAGATTGCCCTCCAAGTCTTGGGACTATTACGATTAATGCATTAATAGCGGCTGAATTGTTGCTGATACCTGTGCAATCTGAGTATTTTTCATTAAATTCGTTGGGGAAATTTTTAAGAACTGTACGTAATATTGGTTCAAATCATAATCCAAATTTAAAATTATTAGGTATTTTAATTACCATGCTTGATAAACGTGTGAAAAAAAGTAAAGAAATAGCCGAAGAGTTAAAGCATAATTTTAAGGATATCGTATTCAATGCTGTAATTCCGAGGAATTCTAAAATTGCTGAAGCGCCAGCCCTTGGCAAGCCGGTTGCTTTAATTGATTTGGCATCACCTGGATCGGTGAGTTATCTAAAATTAGCGGAAGAAATTATCAACAAAAAATAATCGCACATAAATTCACGAAAGGGTAAAGTTGTGGGAAAAAAGTATAAACGCGTTAAGAATGTTGAAGAGAAGATTCATTCAGCAAAGCTTCCCTATAATGCGTGGAAGGTATTTTTTCTGATTGATGGATCGGTTGGATCAGAACAAATTGCTGAGTATCTTGACGATGAATTATCGGTTATAGATGATTCTCTTCAAAGGCTTATTTCGGAAGGCCTGGTCGATGTGGAAGCTTCAGAAGAAGTAAAAGAAACAAAAGAAGAAAAAGAGCTGGTGGAAGAACAGACAGCAGGGGAACCTGAAGTTGAAGAAGAATTTGAGGTTGAGGAACAACCTGAATTTGAATATCAGTCCGAAGCCGATGAATCACTTGAACTGGATTTGGATGAAGAAATAACTGAAATAGAAGAAGAACCGGTGTCCCAAGTAGAATTAACAGAAAATGAAGCGGATTTGACCGACGACTTAATATCGGTAGTTGAGGATGAAGAAGAAGTTGAAGAAGAACCTGTTGTTGAGGATGAAACTGTAACGGATTTCTCTTTGGATAATCTTGATCTTGAAGATACTTTGGAGATGGAGGCCGAGACGGATACAGCCGTTGAAGAGGATATTGAAGTTGATACTGGCATAGAGGATGAGATAGAAGCCGGATCTGACGAAACAGAAGAAGAAACTCTTGAAATCGATTTGCAGGATATGGAAAATAAAGAGGAAGAAAACGAAGGTATCGATCTGAATATCGATTTCGCAGATGAAGAACCGGCAGCAGAAGCGGTGGTTGAAGAACAACCTCAGCCCGAAGAAGCCAAACCAGAAGAGCCTTCTCCTGAAGAGTTGGCCGATATGAAAACAATCCTTGTGGTTGATGATAGTATTGTTATACGCAAAATGGTGGAAATAGCGCTGGAAGATGAAAATTATAAAATCGAAACAGCTGTAAGCGGCAAGGATGGATTAGCTATTTTAGATGAAAAAAATCCAAGTTTAATGATACTGGATTTAATGCTTCCGGATATCAACGGTATCGATCTGCTTAAAACTGTTAAAGCTTCCAAGGGTATTCCGGTAATCATGTTATCCGGAAAAGATTCACCTCAGATGGTTGAAAAAGCACGATCGGAGGGAGCGGATGCCTTTTTACCCAAACCATTTAAAGATGATGAATTGGTATCAAAAATCCGTGAATTATTAGGATGATTTGTGCAATTTGATTTACAAGAATTTATGTATGATTATGTTGATTAAATAATACGCTTTACCCGTGTATTTTTGAATAAAGGATATATAAGTTGACAAAGGATTCGCCGACAAAGGAATTAACAAAAAATAATGAATCCAGGTATTCAGTAATAAATTTATCAGGACACTATTTTGGTATAGAAATTAATAAAGTTGTGGAAATTATTCCGTTGCCCAGATATACAAAAATTCCAAATCTGGATGCATGTATTTTAGGCGTGTTTAATTTAAGAGGGCAAATATATTCAATTCTCGATATGCGTGTTCTGTTTGATTTAGAGAGTAATGATATTTCGGATAAAAACTATGTTGTTTTACTAAAAGATGATAATATTTCTTTTGGTATTTATGTGGATAAAGTTATGGATGTACTTGATATAGATGAAACAAAAATACAGGTGCCAAATAGGAAATCATCAGCAAATTTTATTCATTTTCTCAATGGACTTTATGATGATAAAAAATTAGGCGCAATTCATCTTCTGGAGGTTCGGGAGATCATCGGCTCTAAAGAAATAAGTCAATACCGATTTTAATTAGAGGTTAAAATGAATATTACCGGGTCAAAAATAAAAAATAATACTTTAATTATATTGGTTATTGTTGTGGTAGTGGGTGTAGCTATTCTGAGTTATTTTAACATTCAGGTTTACAATAAATCTGCATTGGATACCATAGAAAACCAGTTAAAACTTATTGCAACCAACGGCTCCATAATTTTTGACAGTAAGTCCATTATGATGATACAAAATGATAAAGATTTTGATTCCGAGAATTACAATAAAGCTTTTGTTAAATTATCTTCCTTAAGGGAACAACTGGGAGATCCCAAATATCGATTAAAAATTTTACGAAAAAAAGATAATGCAACAGAAATATTAATAAATGATATCAAGCTTAATATTATTGGCCAAAGCTATGATCTGTTAAAAGAAATGGACGACGCTATAAAACAGAGCATTACAACGCTTAAAAGGATGGATGCGCCTGAGGGGCTCAAATTTTATGCTTTTGCTCCGCTTAAGGATGATAGTGAAGCATCCTCGAATCTGTTTTTAATGGTTGAATATCTCATGCCGAAAACACTGCCTTCATTATGGGTATTATTGGGTCCGCTGGGATTAGGTATTATTATATTGCTGGCAGTGTTCATTATTCTGAGTCTGGAATCAAAAAAATTGAATCATGGTATGGATTTTATCACTATGAATATAGATCGTCTGGAAAAAGGCGAGGGCGTTAAGAAACCGGACGAAGAACATATATACCTCGATGAGATTAATTCAGCTCTGCAACAATTGGAAACCAGTTTAACTTCTTCTAAGGATAGCGGCGTTGAGCGCGATAAAATACAGAAGCAAATCACCGAACTTCTGAAAATAGTTAGTTCAGCAGCGGATGGTGATTTTACAGTTAGCGCCAATGTTACAGCCGATACACTGGGCGCTCTGGCAGATTCCTTTAATCTTATGATCAGCGATTTAAGCGATCTTGTGCGGGATGCGAAAAAAGCAGCTGAACAGGTGGCAACATCCACTGAAGGGATATTGTCTAATATCGAATCAATGGCCAATGGCGCTGCAGACCAGGCTTCCCGAACGGAACGGATCAGCCATTTTGCCAAAGATATGGCTAAATTAATTACAGATACTAATCAAAGTGCTAAACGTGCTGCAGAGGCTGCACAGAATGCAAAAAGTGTGGCTGATCGCGGCAGTGAAATTGTTAAAAAAACTATTCATGGTATGCATAATATTCGTGATTCTGTCCGTGATGCAGCAAGACAAGTCAGAACTCTCGGCGAACAATCAACTCGTATTGGTGAGATCAGTGATTTTATTGGCGAAATTGCCAGTCGTACCAATCTGTTGGCATTAAATGCTTCTATCGAGGCTGCCCGTGCCGGTGAAGCAGGCCGGGGATTTTCCGTGGTTGCGGATGAAATCAGAAATCTGGCTGAACGTTCCAGTAACTCAGCGGATGAAATCTCAAAATTAATCGCCGATGTTCAAACCGGTATAGCCAAAACAATGACTGCTATTGAAGCAGGTGCAAAAGAAGCTACCGCCGGAACATCGCTGGTTGATAGTGCCGGTGAAGCCTTACGAGAAATATTGGGTAGTGTGGAAATATCAACAACCTCGGCGGTTAATATATCCTCGGCTACTGAAGAACAAACAAAATTTTCTGATGAAATCGTATCGACGCTGGAACATATTAGCGCTATTGCAAAAGAAACAGCAGATAGTGCAAAACAATCAAAAGAATCTGCAACGCAGCTGGAATTTTTATCTCAAAACTTAAATCAGGCGGTTGCCAAATTCAGACTGGCTAAATGAGATTTGGAGCAAGAAAATGATGATTGATAAATTAAAAGATTTATCTTTTACTGAATTTTATGTGATTGAATTTTTTAAAAACACCCTTGCCAAGGGCGCCGGTAGTATTCCGGATGAAAGCTACTCGACGCTTAAAGAATTGAGCAATCATTTACTTGCAGAAGATAATATTATTGATGGATTGGAAAAACTGGCCAGGTATCAGGGAACCAGCGAATTCGCTATCTTTCTGTTTGATATGGTAGATCGAATTCAAGATTTATCACCGTACTCGGTTTATTCCAGCGTAGCAGATCTGGCTGATGACTTTGTTAATCTCTACCAATTAATGGTTGAAGATGCCGATAGCATTCAGGCGTTAGAGTCTGCTTTAGATTTATTCCGCGAAAAAAGTGGTGCCGTCGGTAAAAAAGATAAAGCAAAAATGGAAGACATCGCCGCGGAAAAGTTATTAACATTTAAAGAATTTTACCGGGCAGAATTCGATAGACAATATCATATAGCCCTCAAAACAGCCGGTCTTAATGATAAAAAACAGCCTTACACGGAGTTAATATCCCTGTTTAATGATTTCAATAGTACCGTAGATCAAATCGATTTGGATGAATATAATCCTGCTGTCAGCGCGCTGGCAAATGCTGTACAAGTCATGGATATCGCTACGGTGCCGGCGGAAGATTTAATGAAATCGCTGAATGCTAACATGGATAATTGTATAAAAGCCTTGCGCAATCTTGAAACAAAAGAACAGGATTTATTTTTACAGATTATATCGACAAAGTCAATACCAAAGAAAAAAGCCCAAAAGATTGCAGCCGGTTTAGAAACTCCCAAACAGACGATTAGAACTGAACAAAAAGCAGAAGTTGCTCCTGAATCCGGCGCCTCAGGACAAACTATAGATGATTTATTGCACGACTATTTTAAATCTGAAATCACAGTCCATTTAGATCAGGTTAAAACACTTTTGGATGAAAATAAATCTGCCCCCAGTTTGACCATTATAAACAAAATACTTGAGGAATTTCAGGCATTAAAAGAAATTAGTATGATTCATGGATACAATGGTATTGAACATTTTTGTGTATCATTGATTTCTACATTGAAGGAAGCTAAAAAGAGTAAAAATTATATTGGTGAAGAAAGCTATTCTGCTTTTGATGATATTTTCATGGAAATGTCTAAAATTGAAAATTACCGGGCAGGATCCGCTTTATCAGAAGAAGAGCAGCGTGATCAAATTGAGCAATTCTGCAACACATTAAGCAATTCATTAACAAAGACCAAACCGGCAGCGCTTAAAGAGGCTGTTACTAAAGAAGAAACAATCATTGAACCGGAAGAAACTGTATTTGATAAATCCTTTGGCGAAGAACTGATTGCATTTTCAGATAAAGACAGAATTTATCCTATACTGGTAGAAGTTTATCAAAAAGTATATGCATCATTCAAAGGAAGATTGCAGCTTGATTGGGTTTTGGATACAATTGATCAGTTGATGGGCGCTACAAAAATTGCTTTACCGGTATTTGATAAAGAAGTAGGTGATTCCCTGCGTGAAGCCTACAAACGCCGTGATGAGTTAAAGAATGAAGATAAGAAAAAATGCGGCAATATTATTGATAATATGTGGACTGAAATATACGCCCAGATTAATGCATCCCCAAATTTT
This sequence comes from Calditrichaceae bacterium, assembly GCA_016928315.1. Classification (GTDB taxonomy): domain Bacteria; phylum Calditrichota; class Calditrichia; order Calditrichales; family Calditrichaceae; genus JAFGKZ01. The sequence goes on along the minus strand of JAFGKZ010000282.1, from coordinate 25,236 downwards.
ACTGTACTGCAAGACTTACTGGAAGAAATCAGACAGATAAGAGGTGAAGACGTCTATTCATTTGAAGATGACGATAAAATTGCCAAAGCGCTTGTCGATTCCATAGGTGGGCACTGGCATAAAATCAAAGGGCGGTTAGAAAATGCCCTGATCAACAAAGATGAAGAAAGCATTGCATTATTTCAGGACTTCTTTTCGAACTTTATTGATAACTGCCAGATAACAAAATACAAAAACTATTTACCTATATTAACTTATTATTCCGATTTATTTGATTCTGAAAGCAAGGCTCAAATTTCGACTGAGACTATTGATGAGCTTGATAATTCATTTGAACTACTACTGGAACGTATTGAGAACAGAGGTAAATCGGGCGCTTGCGATGATATATTGGCCGTTCTTGAGGATGTAATAAATATTCCGCTTGAGGACACAGAAGAATATACAGCAGATGAACCAGCAGCCGATATGGTTCAGCCGGAAGAGATTTTTGAAGAAGAAGCTGAGGAAGATGTCGAAAAAATTTTCGTCTCTGAATGCCGGCAATATTTAAAAGATGCTAAAAAAGCATTATCCAGCTTACAGAAAAATCCAGAGGATCGCGATTTACTTAATGAAATTGAAACAGCGATGCACGCGATTCGTTCTTCAGCCCATCTGTTAAATAAGACATCAATTAGTGATATGGCCGTTACCATAGAAGAGGCGGCAGAAATTTTTGGTAAATCATCTATTGATATACCAAGCAAATTGAATGACAGCTTATCAAACGGTATTGATGATTTAGAAGAACTAATCACAAATGAACAGAAAGATGCAACGGCATCCATTGATGCCATCCGTAATATTCTTGATAATATTGTGATTGACGATGTGGTTGCAGAAAAAACCGAAACAGATGAAGAAATAAAAGAAACTGAAACGATCCACGAAAAACCATTATTTGCTGATGATGAATCCGATGAAGATATGCTTAATATTTTTCAGGAAGAAGCTGAAGAGTTTATTGCGCTTATAAAAGATTCAAATACCACATTAAAAGAAAAGCCGACGAATGCGAAGGCGTTGGATCAATTGGATTACGCCGCTCATTCACTTAAGCAGGCTGCAAAAATGTTAGGGTTTAGAGAAATCGGACAAATTGCGGACGGCCTGGAATCACTGACTGACGCGATCAAAAAGAAAAAAGTTACTGATTCTGCCCAAATTCAGGAACGTGTTACGCAGGCGATAGAATTAATTGAAAAATTAAGCAAAGGTGAGATAGTAAACACTGCTGAAATTTCTCAGGTCATCCATGAGCTGGATGTTGCTGAAACCAGTGAATCAGAAATTATTGAGGAAGAAACCGATAAAGTTGAAGAATCTGGAGAAGAACCCAAGGTTGATATATCTTTAATATTTTTGGGAGAAGCAGCTGATTTGCTTGAGAAATTGAATGCCGATATGCTGGAATTGGAAAAAATTCCTGAAAGCGAACCAATTCTAACCAATTTACTGCGTAATTTGCATACACTTAAGGGCAGCGCCAAGATGGCTCATTTTGATAATATTGGCGACTTAGCCCATAAGCTGGAAGATTATTTTGACGTTTATAAACAACAAAATACTGAACTTAAACAACAAATGCTAAATCCGGTATTTTCGGCGCTTGATCTTATTTCCGAGGTCCTAGATACCCATAAATCCGGCGGGGATGAGAAGACAATTCACTTTACATCGAAGATGGCAGAAATTGACAATAAAATGTTTTTATATCAAAATTTTGATTTGAGCACAGATACTAAAATGATTTCTGATGCAAAATCAGCTTCAAAAAAATCTTCTGCTGTGAAAATAAAGGATGATGAAAACATTATTCGAATCAGTACATCATATCTTGACAAATTAGTCAATATGGCCACAGAGTTGCTCGTTAACCGTACGGAGTTGGTTACTTATTATGAAGATTTGAAAAAAATTGTATCGGACGTTGAAATTGGTAAAAAACAATTATATCAGGCTGAGAACCTGTTAGAAGAGGTTGTGGAAAAAGATACGTATGATGATGCTCAAAAAGATTTTGATGATACAGGCGAAAAATTGGGTATCGATAATCTCGGTAAAGACAGTAATTGGCAAAATGTTTCTTTAAATTTTAAGGAAATTTCCCGCAAGATTAACGCAGTTAATTCGCGATTAAATAAACTATCACAGGGCTTTGAAAAAAATATAAACCGAATATCAAATTTAAGTAAAGAATTACATAGTGATATTTTAAAAGCGCGCATGGTTCCTATTGAGCAGCTATTTAATCGATATCCGCGGTTAGTGCGCGATATCGCTCATGAGCAGAATAAACAAATCGAACTGATTATTGAGGATAATGAGGCTGAACTGGATAGAGCATTGGTTGAATCGTTAACGGATCCTATTTTACATATTATCCGGAATGCAGTGGATCATGGTATAGAATCGCCTAAAGAACGTGCCGATGCAAATAAGGATAAAAAGGGAACGATCCGCTTAAGAGCCAGTCAGGATAAAAACCAGATTGTAATTGATATTATTGATGACGGACGTGGCATTGATCTGGAAAAAGTGAAAGCAAAAGTTGTTAAGAATAAGATTACCACAAAGACAGCTGTTGAAAAATTAAGCGAAGCAGAGATACTCGATTTTATCTTTTTACCGGAATTTTCCACGCGTGAAAAAACTTCCGATGTGTCCGGTCGCGGTCTGGGATTGAATGTCGTTTATAATCAGATACAAAAACTTAAAGGTATAATCAGGGTTAAAACCGAACAGAATATGGGTACAACATTCAGTATTCGTGTGCCTTTAACACTGGTTATTGCGCAGGCCTTGATGGTTAAAGTACAGAATCAGAATATCGCAATACCCGTAATTGCTGTTCAGGAATCCAGTCAGTTTAAAATGGATGAAGTCTTGGTGGATGATGAACGTAAATACTTAAAAGTCCGCGGCAAGTTACTTCCGTTTATTGCCATCACAGATATATTGAAATTTGATGGCTCAAAAGATGATACGGAAGAATTAAAGTCTGCATTAGTGCTTCACGATGCCGGTGTTAGTATTGCGCTGGGTGTTGGAGAAATTATAGGCCGCCAGGAAATTGTAATTAAATCGTTGGGCGATCATTTACAGAATGTTGATTATATTGCCGGTGGAACTATATTGGGCAATGGCGAAGTTGCGCTTATTCTGGATTATGCAGCGATTGTCCGATTGGTTGAATCTCAATATTTCGGCAGGTTATCGGATAAAGCATCCCTGCAATCGCCTCAAAAAGCTATTGAAGAAAAAACCAGAAAAATTGAAAAAGAAACAGCCGAAGCCAAACCGCCTGTTCCGGCGCGAAAAAAGATCGAAAAAAAGAAAATCACCAACAGAAAACCTAAAGTGCTGGTTGTTGATGATTCCATAAGCGTAAGAAATTTTGTAAGTTCCGTACTGGAGAAAAAGGGATTTTCAACTTTTAAATCCAGTGATGGATCCAGTGCGCTTAAACGGCTTAATAAAGGTGATATTGATATTGTAATCACTGATTTGGAAATGCCTAAAATGACTGGATTTCAATTAATTGAATCCATCCGCGATGAAGAACAGTACAATGAACTGCCCATCGTAATCCTGTCCGGTAAAACCGGTAAAGATTATCGTGATAAAGCAATGGATATTGGCGCCAACGCATTTATTATGAAGCCATTCAAAGAAAATGATCTTTTGAATGTATTAGGCCAATTCATTGAGATTAACCAGTGAGTTTCGATTATATTAATGGTTTTTTAATATATTCCGATATATGGCATTAAGGACTTAGAGAAAATCATAATGAAAAATTCATATATGTATCCCAAATTTTTAATTCAAGCGATATTAATACTAAGTTTACTTTTATCATATACTCTGTTTGCTCAGACACGTACGATTGACGGACAAACCATAAATCAAACTGTAAGCTGGTCGGGTGAAATTAGAATTACGGCTGATGTTGTTGTTGCTCCGAGCGGTATTTTGATTATTGAGCAGGGTACAAAAATAGTGTTTGAAGCGCATACTGACAATAAAAAGTCCGGGGAAGATCCAACCCGATGTGAGCTTATTGTAAAAGGCGTGCTTTTGGCAAAAGGTACAGCAAATAACAAGATCGTTTTTACATCATCCGCACAATCACCAAGAATGGGTGACTGGTATGGCATTCAGATTGCCAGTTCCAGACAGGGTTCAGAAATTGAATACGCTATTGTAGAATACGCCTATGACGGGATCACTATAAAAAAATCCAATCCGCAGATAACAAATTCACAAATTCGTTATAATTACAATTCTGGTCTGACCATTGAAATAAAGGCTAATCCCAAATTGATTGCTAATGTAATTTCAGAAAATGGTTATGCTGGTATTGTTTGCCGGCTTAACGCAAACCCGTTTTTATCTGAAAATATGATCGCGCTGAATCAAATTGGAATAATTGTCTTTGGTAAATCAAGGCCGAATTTAGGTTCGCTTGAAAAAGGCGCTGATTACAATATTGGACAAAATACAATCATAAATAATGTTGAGTATGATTTCCACAATCATTCCAGTGAACCCATAATGGCGGAAAATAATTCGTGGGGTACTACCACTACAAATGAAATAAATAATCAAATATACGATTCAATTGATGAATCAAAATACGGCATTGTCGATTTTCAACCGGTGTTAGGTTCGCAAAGAAATGCAGTTAATCGGATTCTGGGCAATTTATATGCGTCAAGTGAACCGGCTGCAAGCAGTAGCTCGGGATCAACCACTCAGGTTCAAACACAAAGTGAACCAATCGCCCAGAATACAGACACCTCGCCACAAGAAATGGCGGCTAACACGGGTCCAGCCACAAATCGGCGAACAAATAATACTAATACAATTAACCCGACTTCTCTGCCGCTAAAACCTGTAGAAGATCAATCTACGGCGCTGGCATCCACGACTCCGGCAAACCAGCAAAATCCAACAAGTGAAGAAGAAAGCGCCGGCAATAAAACTGCAAGTCAACCTGCTGAAAACGGGAATGCCTCTGCGACGCCTGCAGGCGGAGATACGCCGCTGCCTGCTTCCAATGATAAAAAAATAACTGAAAATACGGTAGTAAGTAAACCTGAAGAAAAAGTTAAAGAGCCGGCCGAACCTGAAATTAACTATGATCAGATTTTCTTCGACGGTTTTCTTGACGAAAAGAAAGAAATTGTTAAACAAGTTGCGCCGGTTGTCAGTGGTTCCCGGTCAGTTATGCATGGCCAGGTATATGTGCGCGTTATTGTTGATAAAAACGGACGCGTTGAAAATGCCAAAGCGCTTCGGGGAATTAATGAACATTATGATAAAATTTCTGAAGAAGCTGCTAAGAAATTTGTATTTAAACCCGGTAAAATTAACGGCCGATCAGTTAAATTCCAGACTTTACTGCTGTTCAAATTTTAAGAATCCTGCCCCATCAAGTATTCTCCCTCAGATTGGTGTTAATAAGACCATTCATTTGCATTATAGTTAAATGATTCAATAAATTACTTCCTATATGGTGTGGTTTTAAATTCTTATGATGCTATAATGTATTGAATGTGAAATGTGATATTTTATTCCAGAAGGTGAAGAATTGGTGGAAAAAAGAAAACTTTATGTAGCAATTGCCGGAAATATTGGAGTTGGTAAAACTACATTAACCCGAATGCTCAGCGAAAAATTCGGCTGGAAAGCCTATTATGAAAAGGTCATTGATAATCCCTATTTATCTGACTTTTATGGCGACATGAAACGATGGAGTTTTCATTTACAGGTGTTTTTTCTGTCCCATCGATTTAAAAGTCAAAAAGAAATTACGAATTGGCCGGATTCGTGTATTCAGGATCGTAGTATTTATGAAGATGTGGAAATTTTTGCCTATACTCTTCACGAACAAGGCAATATGAATAATCGCGATTATGAAAATTACCAGGAATTATTTGCGACAATGGTGGAATATCTTCGCAAACCGGATTTGATTGTATACCTCAAAGCGGATATTAACCATCTGTTGTCACATATTAAAAAACGCGGTCGTGAGTATGAACAGACTATTGAACCTGTTTATTTAAAACAATTAAACGATGCTTATGATTTGTGGATTGAACGCGCAAAAAAAAATAACTTTCATATCGTTACTTTTGATATGAAACAGCGTGATTTTGAAAATAATGAAAAAGATTTTAAAATAATATATGACTCAATAAGGGATCTGGAAAACCAGACATGGCTAAACGGTGTTTAATTATATCCTATTATTTTCCTCCTGTCGGCGGCGGCGGCGTTCAGCGTATTGTTAAACTTATCAAATTTCTTAGTCAATCCGGTTGGGATTTTACCATTCTAACCGCAGATAATGATATTGTTTCCCTGCCAAAGGATGCATCATTTCTCAAAGATATTGATAATCGCACTAAAGTGATAAGAATTCCAATAAGTCGCACAAATGTTCAATCCAATTCCCGTTATACATCGTTCTTACCAGATAAGTCGGGTTTTTTGCAGCGCTGGCTAAGCGCTTTTTTCTATATACCAGATATCCGTAAAGGCTGGCTAAAATCACTACATCCCGTTCTGATGGATGAAATCAATATTAATCATTATGATTGTGTACTAGTTACTGCACCGCCCTACTCATTGGCTGTTTATGCCGCGCAGCTGACGGATCAACTTTCCATCCCGGTTATTCTGGATATGCGTGATCCCTGGACTACAAATCCTTATAAAATTCATCCTACACCTTACCATCACTATAAGGATCTGAAAATTGAGCTGGAATCCATCTCACGCATCAAATTTGGCGTGAGCGCTTATGAAAGTCTAATTCATTTTTATAGAGCAAAAATTCGTAATTTTGAAACAGCGTTGTGGACGGTGATACCCAATGGTTTCGATGAAAATGATTTTAGAAGCTTGCCCAATGGATCTTTGAATAACGGGAAGTTTAATATTGCCTTTTCCGGTACTTTTTATTCCCATATTAACCCGCCATTACACATATTTAAGGCAATCAATAAATTAAATGAAAAGAATCGGGAAAAAATATTATTCCATCACATTGGAGATTCACAGATCAATCTTCCTAAACTGATTGCCAAATATAAGCTTAAAAATAATGTCAAATTATGGGGCTATCTATCACATAAAAAATGCCTGGAAAAATTAAATCAGATGGATGCTCTTTGTTTTATTCTTGATGATCGTAATCGAAATAGTATAAATACCATAGGCGGGAAGGTCTATGAATACCTGCGGTTGAAAAAGCCGATTCTGGCTCTGGCGCCGGAAAATGGCGAAGCGGCTGATTTAATTGCTTCCACACAATCCGGAGAAGTTATATCTCCACAGAATACAGATAAGATTTGTGAAACGTTAAGTAGATGGATACTCGGAAAGAATAATTATAAATATTTGGATGTTGATAGATATAACAGAGAAAAGCAAGCCCGGCAATTTTTACAAGTAATGAACCGGGCTTGCAGCAGGGATCAGCATTAATAACTGAATTTAAATTTTACCGTTAGATTTTCATCTTCCCGCCGGCGCGGGAAATCATGCCAGGTTGATATTTTATTTTTCAGACAGGTTCTTAATTCCGGCTGCTTTATATTGCTGCTCAGCAAACGCACCTGTTCTACGGCGCCCTTTTTATTAATCACAATTTGATAGAGTGCTTTAATCTTTTTCCGCTTCCCAATAGGATACTGCTTTTCCACACATTGATTTAATCCAGGCATGTGGTTTAAAATAATGCTGTGATAGTATGCCTTGGAAGATTGAGGTAACGTTTTTTCCTTTGGAATATTCATTTCACCCTGGCGTTTTACGCTGACACTTCTATTTTCTTCATCCCAAGTTTGTTTATCGGATATAAATCTCACACCGGGTTCATTTTTCAATTTATCGGAAGCATCATCAAACGCTTTAAGGCCTTCCTGGTTGTTGTCGAATTCAATCCGAAATAAAGGATAATCCATAAAATTCAGTTCTTCAATATTGGCGGCGGTTATTCTATTTAAAACCAAAAGCCTTTGATTTTCAGTGGTAGTTTTTTCAAAACCGATATATAACATCTTTTTACCGGATATTTTCAAATTAGTTATTGGCGTATCCTGGGGTGCATTCTGGCCGGATACCAGCGCTATCATAAATGCAGACACTAACATTATACTTACTAAATACCTCATTGTATTCTCCATATTTATTAATATTTCCTTTTAATATGATGCAAATTGCAGACCACAATTTTTAATAATTAATTTCCTGTATCTTCGGCCGAAACAGTATTTGAGTTCTCATAACCTTTAAAAAATGGACAAATATTTCACAGATATTTGTAATATTTTTTTATTCGATTGATTGATATAAATAATTCGGAAAATAATCCATATGCTTGATAAAATTTTTTAAAATAATTTTTGAGATGATATAAGGTTCCATTTTAATAATAATTCCTTCGTCAATCTTTTGAATACTAACATGTTGTATCAACTCATTTTTTTCTGACATGCACATAGTTATTTGTCCGGTTTTCCAAATATAAGATCTTTGGTCAGCATTGTATTCCAATTTAGTTGTAATTCCGTTTATCCTCGCAAGCATGGAGCAGGGTGATTCAAAATGAAAACCGTTTATGGTATCGGCTGAGTTAATATTTTTAGAATAAATATAGAATTTCGGTTTTATTTTATACGGCGCTCCAATTTCGGGACAAAAAGTTTCGCAGTTACCACAATCGTTGCAAAATTCTGCTATATTGCCTATTTGCTGATTTTTTTCAATTAAGCAAGTCTTATCAGTTATTGGAGAAAAAGAACCATTTTTAAATTGATAATCTGAATAAAACTCAGTTTCTGTATTAACTGTAAAAGAGAAATTAGCGGCATTCGGGCAAACTGGAATACAAATATCGCAATTGATACAGTCAAAAACATTCAATTTTGACCGAACAGTTTTTGGGATAGTCTTATTTTCATTCCAGGAATAACGAGTGTCTTCATCAATGTTTCTGATAAGAGTTGTTGCATTTATCCGATCCGCTTTCCAGGCAGATTTTTTTTGATTGATACCAGCCCTAAGTGTAATGTATTGTTTTAATGATTTAGCCTGAAATTTGTCCATTTCTGTTTTTAGACTTTCCAGATACTTGGTAAACCGGGTATAGCCGCCTTTCTTTAGAATATCCGTGCATGCCGTAACAGGCGCCATATTACAGCTTACCGTATCAGCAAAGTTCTGTTTATCAATTCCCCCTGAAAAGGAGACCGGTAAATCCCAGCCCGCTTTTTCTCTGAAATGCAGCATGATATGCATGGCAATTACATAAAGCGGCGCTCCGGACAGATAACGCACCGGTTCATCAAAAATATTTTCATTATTTTTTACAACCAATGTGTTTGTAAATTTTACGCCGATCTGTCTGTTATAGTTTTTAGCGACAGGTTTTAAACGGCATATCATTTTCACGGCGTTGTCCAGAGATAAATCACTGTTGAAGGCTGATTTATCCAACTGTATCTTTCGATAGCCCAGTTTATTTATGAGTAATTCCTGTACATATTCATAGCCTAGTAATGTTGGATTTAATTTAATCACAACATTAAAATCATTTTCTTTTATTAAATGATTGGCAATCTTTTCAATTTCATCCGCAGGACAGCCATGAAAAGTTGACAGGGTAACGGAATCGGATATAGCTGAAGGGATTTTTATCCTCTTTAATGAATTGTATTTAGCAGGTAGATCATCAAGCGCTTCTGAAATATAGTCTTCTGCATTTTTAATTTTATTTAACCACGATTGCACGTTATCCGATTGGATACCCTTCAGGTCATAACCTACCGAGATATCGAAAATAAAATCATAAAAAAAAGGAATATCAATTTCGCCAAACCATTTTTTCTCTTTGATGCAATGAAGCATAATCCAGGCATGAAGATATTCCCGATACGATTCTTCCAGCGATAATTCCTGTGACCATTCGATATTAAATCCGATATTACGCATATCGATACAGGGACGGGATATAGCCAACTGGTCTAAAATTTGTATTGTTTTCAATTCTATAATGCGTGAACCGGCAAGATAGGCTAGTAAAATATTTTGGGCCAATTGTGTATGCGGACCGGCTGCCGGTCCCATAGGCGTGCCGGCAGTTTTTCCAAAAAGATTTACAGAAAAGTCGTATCCCGGGTACCCATGGTAGATTTTTCGGGCTGGATATCCATAAATTGAATCACGATTAGTTAATGAAAATAATGAATCAAGGTGAGCGCATAAATTTAAACCGGACAATTTTGACATAATTAAATCCCAACCAATAACATGGGAATAAAATAGAAGCAATAACTTTAAAATTCAATTAAATATTTAAGGAAATGCTTTCAGCTTTTTAGCATTAAAGTCGATAGTAATAGCGTCGATATGAAATCAATATAGCGAAGTACTAACTTGTTTAAAGTTTCTTGATTTTCAAAAGGGGCTAAGTTAAATTAAATCATTAAGTTTTATCCTCATGAAAATATACACTTATCTCATAAATAGGAGCACAGCATGAATGGTAAAGCTCTCTTATATATCCTTGTGATTGCTTTCCTGTTGTTTCCAGTTACTTCTGCAAATGCGCAAAAAGCAAGCGCAGAGTTTATAAGTTCCGTTAGTCCGCAAACGCTTATTTCCGGAGAACCGGTTAAGGATGGAATCCAAAATCTTTTCCTTCAGGGGAACAAGCTGTATGTTGCCAATACCTGGGCAGGGCTGCAGGTGCTCGATGTATCCGATCCAAAAAATCCAAAAGAGATTGGTAAATATGAATTAACGAAGCGCACCAGAAACGTTTATGTCGATGGCAATTATGCTTTTTTGTCTGTAGAAATTGAAGGCGTTTATATCCTGAATATTGCCGATCCGAAAAATATCAGGCTTGTGTCTAAAATAATCCCGCCTACCCAACAGGCCTTTTGGGTGATTGCACAATTCCCAAATGTTTATATAGCAGAAGGCCCGCAGGGTATATCGATTTATAATATCCGGCAGCCGGATCGTCCAAGATTATCCGGTTCTTTGGATACGAATGGCTGGGCATGGGGCTTATTTCTTTATGGTACCGATTTATATGTAGCTGATAAAACTGCCGGTGTGGTAATTATAGATGTATCCAATCCCGGATCGCCTGTCAAACGCGGTCAGTTTTTGGGAATGAAAAATGCCAAAACAATTCAGGTTGAAGAAAACCTGGCTTATGTGGCCAATGGACCAGACGGACTATGGATATTGGATGTTTCAAGTCCGGAAGTGCCGTCTCTGGTGACAAAAGTGCCGGTGGATGGTTATGTTTACCATGCATCAAAGACTCGTAATACCCTGTTTATGGCTAATGAATTGGGTAAAAAACTGGAAATAGTCGATGTTACCAATCCAAGAAATCCGGTTAAAGCCGGTGAATATTTGGCAAAAAGCAAAATTTATTATGCTATTAAAGAGGATGTATATGTATATACCGCTGCGGATGATCAAACGCTCATTGTGCGGCAAAATTTCGAACCTGTAATAGCACGGGTTAACGATCAGATAGTGGAAGAGAATAGTGAACTGTTAATTGTTCCGGATGCCTACGATCCGGATGGCGATGAAATTTATTTTACTATAAAGAATCTACCGGAAGGAGCTGTATTTGATTCTTCATCCGGCGAATTAACCTGGATACCAAATTACGAACAGTCCGGACGCTATCCAAAAGTAAATATTACTGTGATCGAAAAAACGGACAGCAAATTGAGTACCTCAACCGAATTTGAGATTACCGTTACTCATGTCAATCGTAATCCCGAATTACCCGATGTTGAAGATTATGTGATTGATGAAGATAAATTGCTCACGTTTACGATACCGGAGGGCAGCGACCCGGATATCGAGGACAAAGGCAGATTAACTTATGATGCACAAGGTTTGCCTGATGGCGCTCAATTTAATCCACAAACGCGTGTGTTTGCATGGACACCGACCTATGAACAATCCGGCGTCTATACCGTGGATTTTGCCATTATGGACCCTGCAGGGGGCGTCTATCGTGATGCTTCGGTTTTAACTGTGAACCATATCGACCGGAAACCGGTATTGGAACCGGTTGCCAATCAGATAGTCAATGAAAATGAACTTTTAACCGTTACATTGAGCGGCAGTGATCCGGATATGGAAGATCAAAATGCTTTGAGCTATCATGCACAAAATTTACCAAAAGGTGCCGGCTTCGATCCGCAGACAGCCACGCTAAGCTGGACGCCAACCTATGATCAAAGTGGTGCGTATGCCTCATTACTCTTTATTTTCAAAGCTGGCGCCTTGAGCGATTCGATAACTTTTAACGTGACTGTAAATCATGTAAATCGTCCGCCGGTTCTGGATGCTATTGTTGATGCCCAGGTGGATGAAAATAAATTACTAAAATTTAATATAAGCGGGAGCGATCCTGATATAGAGGATGAAGGTAAACTGGTTTATACGGCATCCAATTTACCGGAAGGCGCCGTGTTTAAGGCAGATTCTCTCCTTTTTAAATGGGCGCCAACATATGAACAATCCGGTACTTATGAAAATATTTCCTTTACCGTTGTGGACCCTTCCGGCTTAACCGCATCGCAATCAATTACTATTACTGCTGCGCATGTCAACCGTCCGCCGGTATTAGCAGAAATACCTCCACAGACGGTGGATGAAAATGCAAATCTTGCTTTTACTTTAGTTGGAAGTGATCTTGATGTTGAGGATGAAGGCAAACTGGTTTATACTGCAAAAGGTTTACCGGAAGGGGCAGCTTTAAATGGAACCAATGTCACCTGGACCCCAACTTATGATCAATCCGGTTCCTACCCGGTTTCCTTTACCGTAAGCGACGGCCGGTTGAGCGATACTAAATCAACTACAATTACAGTTAACCATGTTAACCGTCCGCCGGTAATGGATGTTGTTACAGCCCAAAGTGTTGATGAAAATGCATTACTGACATTTGATCTGTCCGGTTCTGATCCGGATGCGGAAGATAAAGGTAAATGGTCTATTCAGGCGCAGGGATTGCCTGATGGCGCAGTATTTGACTCCACAGCTGATAAGTTTAGCTGGACGCCGACTTTTGAACAATCCGGCAGTTACCAGGTGGTATTCATGAACAAGGACCCGGGCGGTTTAACGGATCAGAAAACGGCAGAAATTACAGTCAACCATGTAAATCGTACGCCGATTCTGCCCGAACAGGCAGCTCAGGCTGTAGATGAAAATACGGCCCTGGCCTATAATCTGATTCCTGCAACCGATCCCGATGAAGAAGATGAAGGTAAAATTACCTATCAGGCGGCTGATCTGCCGGAAGGCGCCGTATTTGACGCCACAGCGCTGACTTTTAACTGGATGCCGACTTATGATCAATCCGGATCATATACTATTAGTTTCAGTGCAACGGATGGCGCTTTTACCGTCTCTCAACCAATGACCATAACTGTAAATCATGTCAATCGTCCGCCGGTGATTACAGCTATTACCGATCAGGTAGTGGATGAAAATCAGCCCTGGAGTCTGAAAGTTGAATATTCGGATCCTGATAAGGAGGATGAAGGTAAGCTGGTAATTACAGCTGAGAACCTGCCGGATGGCGCAAAATTTGACGCTGCCTCCGCTCAATTCAACTGGACACCGACGTTCGATCAGTCCGGAGATTATACGGGAATAACTGTAAATCTCAATGATTCGGAAGGTTTAAGCGATTCGAAAACATTTAATCTAAAAGTAAATCATGTCAACCGTACGCCGGAATTAGCAGCTGTTCCTGCAGCCGGCGGCGCTGAAAATGCAGTTATCTCTTTTACCCTAAGCGGAACGGACCCGGACAAAGAAGATGAAGGCAAACTGGTTTATGCCTGTTCCAATTTACCGGCAGGCGCAACCCTGAATGCCCAGAGTGGCGAGTTTGCCTGGACGCCGAATTTCACTCAAGCCGGCGAATTTACGTTAAATTTCAAAGTTAACGATCCGGCCGGACTGTCTGCAGAGCATAGCGCTGTTATTACAGTTACGGACGTGAATCGTGCACCGGTATTGAATGCCGTGGCTGATGCTCAGGTAAATGAGAATGAGGAATTAAAAATAAATCTTGTCGGCAGTGATGAGGATACGGATAACACGCTGACTTACAGTGCGGATAATTTACCTTCAGGTACAAGCCTGAACAGCAGCTCCGGTGAATTCACATGGAAACCGACATTTACCCAGGCTGGTGATTATTCCGTAACATTTAAATTGAGCGACGGTAAAGAAACGGTTTCCCAGACAGCGGAAATAAAAGTGAACAATGTGAATCGTGCACCAAAAATAAGCGGCTCAACTTCTGAAACGGTCGAGGTCGGCAGCGCGGTCCAGGTTTCGTTTAGCGGCAGTGATCCCGATGGTGATGATCTGACCTTTGAATGCGGCAATTTGCCTTCAGGCGCTGATTTTGACGGGAACAGCGGGCAATTCAGCTGGACGCCGTCCGATGACCAGGTTGGCGAATATGCCCTGGTGGTAAAAGTGAGCGACGGTACCGATGAAGCCAGTACACGCTGTACAATAACGGTCAAAGCGAAGCCGGTACCCGAACCGGTTGAAGCGCCGGCTGATACCTCAGGAACTCAATAATATATAATCCGCCGATCACGCCGGCGTGCGGATCAGTCTACCGACTGAAAGGCGGATTTTTTATGTGTTCAGATTTAAACTGATAGAATTAGTGTAAAATGCAATCTGCATACATGCGCTTTATCTCCTAATATTAATGTGATTAAAAGTTTACACCTGTGAACAATTGTTCTCACTTTGTGAACGATCCTTCCGCATATCTAACCTAACCTAACCTAACCTGTTGTTTATACGGCTATTACAAAATTTACCCTTGTCTGGCACGTTATTTGTTATTAAAATATTTCAATAAGTCTTTAAAATTCAACAAGATCTGACTCACAGGTAATGCAGTAAAAGACTTAATCATATCAACAATTATATTTTTTTTATAGATTATTTGGCAGGCGGTAAACCGGAATAAATGAAGCGAGGTTGAGATAGTATAACATCGCCGGTGAAAGGCAGTGATTTTGTTCAGGTAATCCGGTATATTTGAACAAACGCCTAACGCTCCGGATTAATATAACAATATGGATGTTGCGGTTGGTTATACGGACCGTTCGGCGCGTGTTCTGATGTTAACCAGAAACTAAACTTTTATATAAAAAAGAGTGTACAATATGAAAATCACATTACTTTTTACTTTTACCTTTTCCCTTTTTACTTTTGTTTCCTGTTTATCCGATCCCGAAGATGAAATAATGCAATTAAAGGTAGATGAAACTTCCTGCACAGAAGCATGGATATCAATTTACGGACCAGGCGGCCGTGATATTACGCTTCAGCGCGATGGCAACGCCATTATGGAATTTACGCTATCCCGGCCGGATACGACGGTGATGGATACCGGTCTGACGCCCAATACGACTTACCGCTACCAGGCTTCCAGCGGCAGTGAAACGTCCGGTTCTGTTGCTATTACCACCCTGGATACCACCAGCCATAATTTTACCTGGCAGGTATATGAGTTTGGCGGCGAGGCGGGTTACGGCAGCAGTTCATTCAGCGATGTCTCCATAATAAATGAATCCGATATCTGGGTTACCGGGGATATTTCTACGGCAGAGGGTAATTTTAATGCCGCACATTGGGATGGAATTGAATGGACATTAATGAAAATAACTGTAAATTTCCGAGATAATTTAATTAGCCCCCCCCTGGAAGGTGTATTTTCTTTCATATCTTCTGACATATGGTTT
Source organism: Calditrichaceae bacterium (assembly GCA_016928315.1). Taxonomy (GTDB): domain Bacteria; phylum Calditrichota; class Calditrichia; order Calditrichales; family Calditrichaceae; genus JAFGKZ01. Next base: position 9,346 of record JAFGKZ010000282.1, on the reverse strand, counting down.
GCGGGAAGCTTACCTATTCGTGTCGATGATAATAATTGGATAATATATGATGTTAGAACAACTGTCGATCCAAATTTGTCCCTCTCAAAAATCTGGGGAAGCAATTCCCGAGATATTTATTTTGTGGGAAGGGGCGGTAGTATTGCCTATTATAACGGTCAGAACTGGGTAAAGATAGAGAGCGGAACAACTGAAAATATTCAGGATATTTGGGGGGCTGAAAATACAAAAACCGGCAAAGATTTTATACTCTGTACCGCTTCCCAGATCTTTCGTGAAAGCGAGGATTTGCTGTTAAAAATCAATGAGGATAATACCGTCTCCAGTTTTGACTGGCCTTATGAGGATCTTAAGCCTTATTCCGTGTGGTTTAAAAATGAAAGAAAAATATTTGTAAGCGGTGATAAAATGACCTCACTTACAGGATTAAAGAGCTGGAAAGTTTATGATAATTTATCCCCTTATTTTATGCACAAGGTCAGGGGGAATGAGTTAAATGATATTTACACCGTTGGCGGTTATGGTTACATAGCCCACTTTAACGGTAAAAGCTGGTATGAGCTGCCCTCAACATTCTATGGAAGCTATGTTTCTGTTGACGTCAAGGATAATCTGGTTATAGCTGTTGGTTATACTTCTAGATCAGCACGATTAATTATGTTAACCAGAAATAATTAAAAGAAAGGAGGCTAATTTTGATTGTTTTAAAAAATACCCGGAGGCGGTAGCAGCCAGCTCCGGGTATACCCTGTTAATTCAACTTACGAACCAAGGGGCAAAACAAATATAACCATTTTTGCCCCTTAAAAAAAATCAGGAGGCATCAATGCGAACCTACATTATTTATCTATTATGTACTTTTTTATTAATGACTTTTATTCTACCTGTTTCCGGACAACAGAATGAAACCAGGGAAATTAAAATAAAAGAACAAGTCAGTAAAATTGAATCTGCAAAAGTAAATTTAAAACCAAATGAGCAAAAAATTAATTCGGCTGTATTACAAAAAATCGATAAAATGGCCGCAGAATTAAACTCCGGCAATCTAAAATCATTGAATATAAAGCAGCGATTTTCGGACAGTGTATCACCCGTCGATGATATGGGAAAAATCCGGGTTAAACTGGCTTTTGACAAAACAATGAACAAAGAAGGTTTTGAATTGATTGTGGATGAATTGCAAACTCAAAATGTTGAGATATTAACCGCATATTACCCGGAAGATTTTATTGACTGGTATCCGGAAGTTGTTTGTCTTGTCGCTTATGACCAGATTAAAGAAATTGCCGGAGATGACCGGGTTAATGCGGTTTTAACTGCCAGTGATCCCGTTTCGAAAATTGGCGACTATGAAACTGAGGGTGATGCAGAATTATTTGCAGCGGCAGCTAGGGTACAGAAAGGCGTCGACGGCAGCGGTATAAGAGTAGGCGTAGTATCAAGGGGCGCACAGGGCAGAGTTGCGTCAATTGCTAACGGTGATTTGCCTACAGATATAGTAGTACTTTCAGATGATAACGATGCAGAAGGCACGGCCATGATGGAAATTATTTATGATCTGGCTCCGGGCTGCGCATTTACCTTTGCCAGTGCTGGAGCCTCTTCTACAAATATGCGCAATGAGATATCAAGAATGATTTCTGTAGACGGATTGTACTGCAAAATAGTAGTTGATGACATCGGATGGTTTGATGATCCCTATTTTACTGATGGTGTATTGGCTCAATATATTTACTATTGGATTAATAATAATAATATTATCTATATTTCTGCGGCCGGTAATGAAGCAGAATGTTTGTACTCAGCTCATTTTGACGGGGATGGCAATGAATACCATCTCTTTAATACCAGCGGAGCCACACCGACTGATAACTGGATAAGTTTGCCGGCTTCTACTGCAGATACTGAGTTTAAATTTTATTTGCAATGGGCTGATGACTGGGATGAAGCTTTAAATGATTATGACTTATATCTATATAACTCGAATGACCAGGAGGTAGCGCACTCTACAACCAGACAGGGTTCCGGCAATTCGAATCCACCGCTTGAGGTGATAAGCTATCAACCTGGTGTCAGCTCGGGAGATTATTATTATTTAAGAATAAAAAAATACAGCGGTGAGGCCTGTGACCTAAAACTAAATGCTTATCCTATTCATTTACAATTTGTAGGTCCAAGCGGTCAATCCGGTCCCAGTGATCAAATTTTCGGTCATCCGGCTGCAGAAGGCGTGATAAGCGTTGCAGCTTACCATACAGACGAACCGGATCAAATTGCCTCTTACAGTTCCCGCGGTCCCACAAAAATATTTCTGGGGAATTATACTTTTGAAACGCGCAATACGCCGACAATCACAGCGACTTCAAATGTTGAAACCAGTATAGCAGATTTCCGGCCATTCCCAGGCACCTCCGCAGCAGCCCCGCATATTGCCGGTATTGCCGCTTTATACCTGGATTATTACGGTTACAGCGCAAGCAGCCCGGAAGATTTTTATGATGATCTTACGGATAATGCGGACGGCATTGCCGGCGGCACGGGCGGTACATGGAACAAGCATTCCGGTTACGGCAAAGCCAACGCCCTGGAAGCTCTGGGCGGCGGGCAATATCCAACTATAGTTGATCAGAAAAAATCGAACGGTGCTTCATTCGATAAAATTTATCATTGGGAAAGCGCCTGGGAAGATTATAATGCCCCTGCTGAATTTTATTGGTCAAGCGGAAGTAATCATTCTTTAAAAGCTTCAAGTGTACTTGATGGAGATGAAAAATTTCATCATTGGAAACAATCGGATTATAAATTCTTTGAACATTTTGATATAGCAGCGGGATTGGAGCCTATTGTTTCCCAATTTGAAAATGAAGTGGCCGGCGCAACGGTAAAAAATACTTTTGCCGATGGATTTACTTTGGGCACGATTGAATTTAAAGATCCCTGGCTGCGCGATTATTATGAGTCGCCTTACGGTTACCGCAACCGGGGTTTATCTGCGCCGTTAAAATCGTACACTTCTCCGTATAGCGTATCTACCGGATCCGGGCACCAGGGAGTCTTTCTCAATCAAGATCCCTCATTTGATCCTTTATTACCTAATTATTCCGTAGGTGTTCCTGAAACCATGAATTTCGGCGGATCGATCGGCAGCAGAAAAGTCTACCTGATCAACTGGACGGCTTTGCCTGATTTTGAGTTCGCAACTTTTCAGAACCCTACAGCTCAGGAAACCGGCGTAGTATTCCACTATCCCAACGCTACAGTCTCCGCCAATATTAAAGCCTCGCAGCTTTCCAATACATCCAGCGCCTATTCCAACAACGGCCAGCGCAAGCTCATTGAAACAAAAATTGACGGCGTAACCTGGCTGCACCAGGTTTATGCCAGCGGAAACCATGTCTGGATAGAACATTCCAATGACGGCGGCGCTACCTGGACATTAGGCAATAACCGTCAGCCCCTGGATGGCAGCTCCGGCGGCGCTAAAAATCCTTCTATTGCTTATACATACCAGGACTGGGGCTATGGTGATGAAACGTATTACATTGGTATCGTATGGCAGGAAAAATACGGCTCTACTTACCGGATAAAAGGGAAAATGTGCAATCAGATGTCCGGAGGCAGCGGTATTCCAGGTTTATTCTCTTCGACCATGACGCTTTATACCGAACCCCTGGAGACATATGCCGGTTACAATACAAATCCTAATTTATGCCTGGACGGTGGATGGGCAGGACCATATCTGCTAACTATCGAAAAAAAGTATACCAGCGGAAATTATCCGGCAGGCATAAACTGGTTTGTAGGCCATATTCAGGGCGGAAGCGGCCAATATGATACTTATTTTAATCCACCGGTTGAACATGGTAAAATTACCGGTACGAACTCCAGCTCAACCAACATCCAGCTTTATGTGGATGATTATCATACAATCAGCGCTAATTTTATCTATCAACAGGGAAACTATTCGGGTGGAATGTACAGCGGATCACTCTATTTTTATTATTATTATTCTAATTGGTATTTAAATGAATATATTGATGGATTGATATCCTATCCTTATGCCAACATCAGTCCTGCCATCGTAACGCTTCCCGGTCTGTTCTATTTAGCCTGCTGGGTAGAATACGAGGTTTTGGCTTATCGGCTTTGTGGTGCATCAAGTCTAACTTATTATGATTCCGGCGTCAGATCATGTTCCATAAATCAGGGCGCAAACAGCGCCAGCGGTTATATAGCCTGGAGCAAGCAGAATTATTCGGGCACCTGGTACAACAAGTCCATGCGCTTTGATAACGGAAGTCCGAACACCTCAACATTACGCACGCTTAATACGACCGGAAAATATGTCCAGTTGGGCAACGGGGCGGGTAGCGATTTGTCGAATATGCGCGTTTCATCCTTTTATCCTTTCAGCTCACCTTATTACTTTAAAACATCCAATGCTTTGAATCCATTGCCTAAGGTAAATTCCAATGTTATCACCGGGCGGGGTTTTATGATCCTGAATGACGAGGCCACATTCAGTTACCGCCTGGAAGGACTTAATGTGGACGGTAATAATATTAATTTTGTGGATGTACCCGATACAATGAATTTCGGCAGGCTGGATAATCTGAACAACGCGCTTATAACCGAACCTTTCCAGGTAACCGCCAATTCAAATATTGTATTTACAGAAAAATCAGGATTTGCCGATTCGCTCACTGCATCAAAAAAATTGGCAAAGAAAGATTACATAAAATATAAGGTCGAACTGATTGACGACGCTACAGGGAAAGTATTAGGCAAAATTAAAGACAAATCGCACGATGCCGGGGATACGCCTGCTTTTAAAACTTATTCATTCAAATTAAATACCAAAGGTTTAACCGCTGCATCGGTTCGGGCCAGAATTACTGTTGAGACGAACATTATCAATGAAATCTCTTCAAAGGTATATTCTAAGGGCGACATGCCTCCGGAAATTAACAATAATAATCGTCTTATAAAACGTACTAATATTTTATTGACGAAGAGTTATCTGGAAGAAAACGAAGCGATGGCAAAATCTGCTCTTGAAGAGCTGGCAATAGCAGAACTGGAAATCCCACAAACTTATGACCTTGCTCAAAACTATCCCAATCCGTTCAACCCGGTTACGACTATACGCTATAACCTTCCCGAGGATACGCATGTATCTCTTGTCGTTTACAACGTAAACGGACAAAAAGTAAGGGAACTGGTGAACAGCTTTAAACCGGCGGGATCGTACACCGTAACTTTTGACGCAAAGGGCCTGGCCTCAGGGGTCTACTTCTATAAAATACAGGCCGGAAAATTCAATGATGTAAAACGGATGCTGTTGATTAAATAATTAATTAACCCGCCGGTTAGTCGGTAGACTGACCAGCCTTCCGGCGCGACTGGCGGGTTTTTTATTTAAAATTATATTATTGTATTTAATGTGCGATCTTTTTTTCATTAACATTTCCACATTGTAGAGACCACATTTTTTATTTATCTTTGTTTAGCTTTCAAAACAATCAACAATCCTTAACATACTCTGCTTTTTATGCCGGAATATAATTTCTGTATTTTCGATTTAAAGCAGAATATTTAAAACTTACAGGATTGATTATGAACGACACAAAATCTGCAGCATTTTTATCCGAACTGAGTCAGCTGGAAGACAGTCTTCGAGCCGGTGTTGGCAGTCTGGAAAAAGATGAAATCACCAAGCTAATAGAAAAAATAAATTATAGTATTAACGAGACCGCACAAAAAGATTATTTAAAAAAAGCCCCCGATATCAGTCATAACTGGGATGCTATTCTGGAAGCAGTTATTGTAAATCGCCTGGATAAAATGCTTGCTGCCACCATTGATTTAGACATCTTCTTCAATTTTGGTCAATATCTCTTAAAATATGTGGATTACTCAGATACTGCTCTGATGATGCTGGTGCACAATTACCTGGACATTTTCCGCCAATCAGCCTTTTTGGTTAGAATAAACAATACAGCACGCTGGGAAAAGCTAGTACTTGAACTCGTTGAGAAAAGTAATTTTCATATCGCATATCTCGTCAAACAACGGATGCGTGATTACCCGGATAAAACCATTTTCAGGCTATTATATAATGACCGGGATGAGGCGTTTAGCTGGAAAAAAATAGCAAAAATGCTCGATATGTATACGCGTGGAATCGGAAAATTAATGGCAGCCGGGAGTAATGAAATCGGCAAAGCAGCTTTTTTAACCGAGAACAGCCTCGATATGGTTTTGCTGGATGTGGCCTGTCTGACCAGCGGTATTGTTAATGTAATGATTCCGGCTAATTCCGTTGCCGAGCATGTGCAGTATATTCTGAATCAGACAAAGGCATCGCTCATCATGGTATCCAATGAAAAACAACTGGCCAAAGTAAAATCCATAAAAAAGAATGTGCCCCAGCTTAATTATGCTGTATTGCTTCAGGGCGATAGCGCCGAAAGCTGGGTACTGTCACTCACTCAAATGCTGAACGATGGGGCCGATTTTTCCGACGATGTGCCGCGTCAATGGCAAAAAAATATGCATGTGGATGAACTTGCCACCATTATGTATACCTCGGGTACAACCGGCGATCCAAAGGGTATTATGTTCTCCCATAAGAATCTGGTTTATAAACGATTCTGCCGGGCTATGGCGCTGCCGGAAATCGGCGATAAGGACCGCTTCCTGGCCTACCTGCCGTTATACCATACGTTCGGGCGCTGGTTGGAAATGACCGGAGCTATTTTTTGGGGCGCCGAATACGTGTTTATGGAAAATCCGGCCATTACTACCATGGTCGATAATATGCAGCGCAGCAAGCCGACTATCTTTATTTCTATTCCTAAAAAATGGTACGAGTTGTATGAGAAAATCCGTTCGGAAGTTGATATCGAATTAGCCGAGGATAAAGTTATTCTTGAAAAAGTAAAGGAAATAACCGGCGGTGAACTGCGCTGGGGACTTTCGGCAGCCGGTTATCTGGAGCCGGATGTATTTACTTTCTTCCAGCGTAACGGCGTTGAGCTGATGAGCGGTTTTGGTATGACTGAGGCAACCGGCGGAATCACTATGACGCCGCCCAATCAATATATCGAAAATTCTTTGGGCAAAGCGCTGCCCGGCATAGAGTTAAAAATAGCCGATGACGGGGAATTACTGATCCGTGGTCCTTATGTGATGATGGGCTATTTCGGTCAGGACTATGAATCAACATTCATCGATGGCTGGCTGCCGACCGGTGATGTGATGCAAACGGACAGCCATGGATTTTATGAAATCATCGATCGAAAAAAAGAGATTTACAAAAACATTAAGGGTGAAACCATCGCCCCGCAGAAAATTGAAAATCTCTTCCGTGATTTCGATACCGTTCAGCAGGTATTTCTGGTAGGCGATCACCGGCCTTATAATACGGTTCTGATCTATCCGAATTATGAATCGGACAGTATTGCGGTCTCTAAATTAAAAGAAGAGGAACTGGAATCGTATTTTGCCTCGGTTGTGGTTACGGTAAATAAATTCCTGGCGCCGTTTGAGCGCATTGTAGATTTTCGGTTGATCGATCGTCCTTTCCAGGCAGAAAAGGGGGAACTGACTCCCAAGAGCACCTATAAACGTAAGGTGATTGAAGCGAATTTTCAGGAACTTGTTGATTCGATGTATCAGAAAAATTATATCAGTCTGGTTAAGGATAAAACCGAGATTCGCATTCCAACCTGGTTTCTGCGGGAACATGGCTGTTTAACCGGGGATTTACAGATCAATGATCAGGGCATCTTTATCGAGAAATATGGTGATTATCTTGATATTTGTAAAATGAAAGAAAAAAATAATTATCAGATTGGGAATTATATTTATCAGATAACGGACAAATTTATTGATCTGCAATATATTCTGGCTAATCCTATATATTGGATTGGTAATCAGGGAATTTTAGATTTTTCCGGTGATTCTATATTTCAATGGTATCGGCTGGACGATATTAATCCGAATATTCATTTCACCCAGGTTAAGAATTATTTTGAGGTATCTCCGGATCAGCAGAATAATTTACAAATTATACTGGCTGGCAAGGAACGGTCTTTAAATGGATTGCATCTGGCTGTTTGTCATTTACAATCGCCAATTACGGATCAGGCTGAATTGGGTATCCAGTATATCAATTTTTTAATTGATAACGAGAACCTGCCCTATCATAATCTACTGATCGAATTGTTGACTCATTATAATCTTTCAACGCATAAATCCATACAACAAAAATTATATCTGGCTGGATTACGAATATTTGCGGGAACTTTGTTTGCCCCATTCATGGAACATTATATTACCAATGTAGCGGATTTGCTTGACGAGCATGTCATCGAAAGCATTGTACAAAAAATTAAAGGTGAAGATTACCTGAATGGTATTCACCAGGTTATTAAAAATGAATTTTCAAAATATCTGGATAGCGCCTCTAAAAAGATTACCGTTCTGGGTTCATTGTTTCATCTGCTTGCTGAATTTGGCATAAAACATCCGACAAAATATAAGCGTACCAGGCAGTTGCTGGTTCGATATGAAATTCGTACTGATCTTCCCGAGCTCTGTAAGCAGGCTTCCCAATCCCGGATAAAACTTGAACAGGGATTCCGCAAATGGCTGGGCGATAACCGTGATATTGCCGTTGATGCCGAAACGAATATCGAGTATTACTGGGAAGATGTTATTACATTCGAGGAGGGTATAAGTACTGAGGAACAGAGAAAGATTCTATCGGTAATTCGTGAAACAGCCGTTGTGCGTGAGGCAATTTTTCTGTTTTCTGAAGGCAGAATTATCCGATTATATGATATCCCACCTGGCGGCGTCTGGATTAGTTTACTGGATGATCTGCCCAACAAAAAAATATATCGCATCAGTATACAGACGCGATATTATGGTTCTTATGATATATCTATGCATTTTCTTAAGACCAAAATCAAACCTGAAATAATCTCTGAAATTAACTGGATGATCCATGCCGGTGCGCCTCGCAGGGGTTTACAACTGGTAGAAAATTTCGGCGGTTACTGGGAAGATGCCGATGTCTGGACACAGGAATACCTGCCCGGTGAAACCGTAGATCGTTTTATTCGCCGATCGTTGCGCCGGGATGAAAAAGAAGCTCGGGATCGACTGTATCATATCTGGCCGTTTTTTATCTGGTCGGCAATGGTTGCCCACATAAATTTCTGGCGCCGTTCCGGTTATGACGTTGAACTGGCAGATAAATCAATTAAAAATATAATTATCCCGCAGCATGATTATCAAACAGGTCAACGATTAGTTTCTATCGCCGCAAGAAAGAAAT
>JAFGKZ010000281.1 GCA_016928315.1 Calditrichaceae bacterium | reverse complement strand
TTGTATATTAAAGAATTAAAATAAATATCTACTCGATTCGCTTACATCAGGATACGATCTTGGAACTAACAGCTTTTACAAATTAAAAATCTTCGGCATTATAATTGGCAATACTACCGGTCCGCAAATTATGGCGATAGACATGGGCAAAAAAGAAATAATTAACTAATATATATGCCAAAGACAGCCCTAAGGATATAAGCATATCGGTTAACGATGTCATACCGAATCCCTTGCCGGATAAGATCAGCCTCATGTTCTCGAACACGTAGGACGCCGGTATCAATTTAGCAATGTATTGCATTACGGTCGGCAAAGCTGAAATCGGATAAAATACCCCGGAAAAGATCGAGATTACGAACGGGATCGGCCAGGCCACCCATTCCGCGGCCGGACCGAAACGGAAAATAACGCCGGAGACGAATATCCCCAAAGCGATCCCGAAAATATATAAAAGAGCCAGGAACGGAAAAACCATGATGCCGATCTTGAATATATTATAGCCAAAACCGAGTCCGGCGATCAAAACCATGATCGAAAGCCCGATCAAGCCCAAAATCGTGCTGGAGAGAACCATACCGCATAAGTACTCGCTTACCTTCAAGGGCGAAGCGAAAAAATTGATATAATTCCTGGACCAGCCGTCTTCCAAGAACGCGGTCATTATCCCCTGGATGATCCTCGTCGTAAACCCCCAGAAAATGATCGCGCCCAAAATAATCGTCGCGAAACTGGCTGTTTCGCCGACGCTTCCCAAGTATCGGCTGATGAAACCCCAAAGGATAATATCGAAAAACATCCAGACAAAAGCGGAAAAGAACCTGACCTTGTTATTGCACATCAAAAATACCTGACGCATGAATACCGCGAATATTCGATGATAGTTCATATGGTTTCTTTAGCGGCCAGAGGTTCCCTGGCAATGCTTATGAATAATTCCTCCAGATCCTTTTTGCCATGCCGCTTTGGCAGTTCTTCCGGCCTACCCTCCAAGAGTATCCTGCCTTTCGATAAAAAAAGGACCCGGTCGCAAACGCGCTCGATCTCCGTCATATTATGCGAAGTCAATAAAACAGCGGCCTCATTTTTATGGGCATAATCCTTTATCCTTTGCCTCATATATTCGGCGCCGCTGGGGTCCAATGAAGCGGTCGGCTCGTCCAAGAGCAAAAGCTTCGGGTCGTTTATCACGGCCTTGGCCAAACTCAAGCGGCTTTGTTCTCCGGAAGATAAAATACCGCTTCTTTCCTTTCTGAAATCTTTTAAATCGAATTCTTGCAGAAGCGTATCTATCTTTTTTTTCAGGTCTTTGACTTCATAAATCTTGCCGATAATATATAGATTCTGCCAAACGCTCAAATTGGAAGGCAGATGGGCATAAACGGCGGCAAAATTCATATTTTTCTTGTAATCCAATGAATTTTCCCCGATATTAACGCCATCGATCTCGATACTGCCGGATGTGGGCATAAGTATCCCTAGAATCATATTGATCGTAGTGGTTTTCCCGGCGCCGTTAGGGCCAAGCAGCCCCAAGATCTCGCCCGGCCTGATCGAAAAAGAAATATCATTTACCGCCGCCAAATCATCATAACTCTTCCGCAAGTTCTTTATTTCAATAATATCCATTTCTATTTCCAATTAATTTTTATAAAATTAGAATCATTAATTAATCCTTTTTGTTCATTAATTATATCAACTCAGCAAAAATTCCGCAATATTTCATGAAAAAACCGGCCATATCCAACGGGATATGAGCCGGTGTAAAAGTTTTTTAGAACGTCGATCAGGCTACTGCGCAATAATACGCAGGCTAGTCGGATTTTGCGGCGGGGACGGTGGCGGGGACGGTGGCGGGGACGATCCTCCTCCGCTTGGATATTCGGACAAACTGAAATACTGAGCATCAACCTTTGTTCCGTTTATATGCAATTCCACTGTCCATATGCCAAGGTCGTTCATTCCAGATATGTCAAAGAAACGCCACGCTTTTAAACTGTTGAAGCTGCTGGATGGCATATCAGTAATATGTTCGCACTCGCCGTAAAGGTTACCGCTGGGCTTGTACCATTTCCAAGCAATATCCAATGATTCGTAAACATCATCAAGCTCGAACCAAATTCCGACATAGCCGTCTTCCCGATAAAATGAAAAACTTTTACCGGACGGGACTCCGCTGGAAACAGTCTGACAAATGGTTGAATGGTTAAAAACATACGCCTCGCCTGCTCCACCTATGCCTTCATTACTGGGTTTGCTATTTTTGATCATATCCTGATTGAAATTTTCCTTTGCAACCAAAGTGGTTTGCTCGCTTTCATGCCAAGTTTGGCCGTCTTTATTAATCACGACATAATACTCGTTATCCAGTCTTTCAAACCATTGCACTTGAGCTTCATTGGCAGGATCACTAACACCGTTAATATAGCCTGTATACTGATTAGTGACAGGATAACCAATTTCCCAGTAGTGATTAAAAAAATAATTGCGTATCGGACCTTCCAGAAAATAGGCTACGCCCATATAGCCAGTGTTAATATTAATAACATATTCGTTCATTACCAAAGTGTAGGTTCTGCCATTTAATTCATTATCGAAATCCTGCACCCAGGCCGGCTGCATATTGTAATACGGACTGGGATATATATACGGTGCATTCTCATCCGGAAAACGATGTACTTTATTGGTATAAGTTCCGAATACATCGCGTCCGCCGTTAACCTGGTAGCATACTGCAAATGGCTTGGAGTTGAGGTTGTAATGGTCGCTTTGGCCGGAAATATCACTGTCGAAGTGCCAGCCTTTGGCGATCGGAGTGCCATTACGCAAAACTTCATCTTCAGCAAATTCACCAACCGGCATATGAAGCCAGCCGAGAATCGAATAAGTCCCCCTGTTATCAATCGTATAATTGCCACCGGAAATGTTCATCGTTAAAAATTCTTCTCCATCTAATGACCAGTTCTGTTCAACAGTATCAATACATCCTCCGCTCATCAATCCGACATGCCCCGTTGAGTGGCCGGAATCATCGTAAACGATAATATCCCCGATTTGCGGTGCGTTTGTCCCTCCGTTTTCATATCTGACAAGGCCGCTATTTCGCAAATAACTAAAATCAATCGAATAGGTATTGCCATTTATGCAACAAAATCCGCCTACGACACCACTATAGAAGTCAGTATAATAATGCCTTGCGGAATATACTTGTTTGTATAAATTTATTCCAAGGGCATTATAATAAAAACTCTTTATCAGACCAACGCATTGATACCTAGGATCGCCCAGAGAAGTTCCCCTCAAATAACCAGCATCACCGTTGGAATAAATATCTACTCCCTTAAAAGTGTCTAACACGCAACCATAGTTACCGGTAGGCGTCCTCCATTCTGTGCAATTATCGTTTGCATCATAGCTATAGCAATACGATTTTCCAGTTGTGTCACACGGCGAAGCAAGTAACGCTGAATTAAAATAAAGCAAACATGCCAATAAACCAAGCCAAATAGTAATTGTTTTCATTTTCTATCTCCTTCCTTTGTAATTGTTAAAGGGCTGATTTCAAAAAAGAACAAATATTAACTATTTTAAAAATCGAAAGGTTTTTAACATTGCTTTAAAAACCTTTCCATATTTATCATTTTGAGATTCTTGTTCCATGGCATTTTTTTCAAAAATTTCATTGTTACAATACATCACAAAATCGTTAGTATTTAATATCATACCTCTTAATAAATATAAATTATGTATAACCCCTTTTTCGCGATTATCAAATTCAGAATACAAAATTATTCCATTTGATAAATCAATTTTTTGATAATCATCCCCGGTTTTAAATTCATCCTCTAACTGTTTTACTCTTTCGTCATATGATAAATTATATAGATAATTACCATTTCCTGCCTGAACACATTGCAAATCCCAATTAATATCAATTTTATAATCTACAGCATATTTCCAAACATAAAATCTTGTTAGACTACGATCTTTCATTTCTAAAAATGGTGGATATTTTATTTCAAAACCCAATTTGTTATCTTTAAATGTTTTCCAATTACTAATATCAATTTCGCCATTAGGCAAATATTTTATAGATTCAGCCTCTGACATTTTTTCTGCTGTGCCGGTGGCAAGAATATCCGACTGGCTCGTTGTAACCGATTCATTTATATGATTCTGATTTTGCTGATTATTGATTATTTTTATATCAGTCTGCTTATTCTGCTTAATTATAGAACAACCAGAAAAAACTATTGTAAAAAACAATATAAATAATAATGGTGTTATATAGCTTTTTGTCATATATATAAATTATTACTAAAAAGATTGCGCCGGCAAGCCATAATGTTCGTGGCTTGCCGGAGTCGTTTCAGGTTAATCTTTATTCATACATTTCTCCGCCCAGATCATTGATCAACCGCGAAGGTCCAAGCTCCGGACAGTCATATGAAATACTTTCCGGCTTTGTGTCGGTACAATAATTATCGCTAACGGCTTGTCCGTCCGAACTGCGTATACATTGAACTAATCGAATTTTTCGACCATTACCGCAGGTGTCATTACACTCCCCCCAGACCCCGGTCTGCCAGGAATAAGCCACGTTCGGAATAGCAATAAAATTCTGATTTGACATATTGCCCAAAAGACCGGAATACGATCTTGAAATTGGGGAAAAAGTGTAACCGCTTTTGCCGGGCGTGATTATGCCGGACCAGGTAGAAACAACGTGCGTAGCAAGATAAGACCCGTCACTTAATGTTGTCTTTATCCCGGTACTATCAGACGGAAAACCGCTCAACACCACTCCGCTTATCCCCAATCCGCTAGAATCTTTTACTGAACCGCCAACATTGTAGTAATTTATCGATACGTATTCAATAGTATCGAACTTCCGATCAGACTCGCCATAGGCATTTTTCAACTTGAAATAAACGAATTTCATCCCGGACCCACTGCTTAATGTAAAATTAACAGTATTATTCCCGGTATATGGTATCCAAGTAGCGCCGGAAAAAATGTCACTTTCACTCATTATATAGTGAGTGGGGTCGGCTGTCGTAAAGTTAAATTGCAGTACAACTGTTTGCCCAGTTGTTGAAAAAGCGCCGCCATTGATCAAAAAATCAACTAGATGAGGTTTGGGGCCCTCTACGGCAAAGGTTTGGCTATAGATATAAATCGTCGTATTCGATTTTTGTTCTACCCTGATCTTATAATCGCTCCGGACTTCCCACTCGGTTGTGCAAATCTGTTGTGTGCCTTGATAATACGCCTGCGTATTGGCATAAACCCATTGGGTAGTACCCTTGTACACTATAATATTACAGGTGTCACCGAAACCGGACCACGTAAGAACCAAACACTCTCCTTGTGTCACCTGGGTTTTGTCGACCGATGCCGAATAAGCGCCCGCATCGGATGAGGCCAATACTGAGAATATGAACGTAACCGCCAGCACAAAAATTCCTAATCCAAGCTTACTTTTCTTCATGGCTTTTCTCCTTTTTGGAAAAATTTAAGATTAACCTAATTTTAAATGTACCTTTTCTTAAAAATAAATTTACATTATTTTCTTTTTTAATTTCAATTTTAACTGACTTATTATTATATATAGTTAATTATAAAAAATAAGTCAAGAGCTAAAATTAAATAAAAAAAAGGCTCGCACCACTTTTTTTCAAGCACCCCGTCCGGGTTCCGAACTGATTTTCAGGAGGCTTTCCAGGGTCGTTTGACGATTCCCGCAGGTCTGCGGGTCTTATGAAATAATGATAACATTTAGAACAAAATGGGACAAATGGGACACTATAAAAAGAAGATTTTCGTGTCCCATTTTACTGGACGAATCAACATATTCATACCATACCTATAAAAAATTAATGTCTTCTATCTCTTGGGGGATAAGGATCTCGGGCTGGCGGAATTGTATCGCTATCCCGGATTCTGCCATCACGTCCATGAATCCTCACTTCTCCGCCGCCAGTATTTCTTGCATAATTCTTGGCAGATCTCTCTGCAGATCTTTGAGTGGAAAAATTACCGCTAACTCTACCGGCGCCAGCTCGCTTAACTGACCAACTACCGGTATCCCCATTTCTTACAACATGATAATTTGGCATATATTTTATTTAATATTAAAATCTGTTTTTAATTGTTCTTCAAGTTTATTTAAAAATATTCCTGCCGGGGT
>JAFGKZ010000280.1 GCA_016928315.1 Calditrichaceae bacterium | reverse complement strand
ATAATAGGCATCATAAATCCACCAATAGCTGATGTGGCTGCCACAGAAGAGCCCGAAATCGATCCAAAAAACATACAAGCTATAATATCCACATAAGCTAATCCGCCCGGCAGCATCCCAACTAATACTTTAGCAAAATCAATCAGTCTTCGGGCAATACCGCCGCGTCCCATCAAAAGTCCCGAAAGGATGAAAAAAGGTATCGCTAATAGCGTAAAACTATCCAATCCGGTCGCCATTTGCTGTGCAACTGTAGTAATCGCGGGCTGCGGTGCGATAGTAAAAAGCATGGTAAAAAGAGTCGATATGGCAATACTGATTGCGATCGGCACATTCAGAAATAACAGAACAGTAAAAGTAATTATTAAAATATAAACAGAAGTATCCATCATATTTTCCTTATTTATTTAGAATCAAAAAACTCTTCCCTTAATTTTATTTTGTTTTAATGATTCAATTATGAATACAATTGAATAATATATGAATAAAATACCTGTAATAGGTAAGACTGAATAAACATATCCCATGGGTATGCCGATCGATGGTGATATTTGTCTGAGAGTAAAAACAATATTGACCAGTCGCAATCCACCGATCACCAGGATAAAAAGGGCAAATAAAAATACAATCACCGATACAATTATTTCCGATGATATCTTTTTTGTACCAGTCAATTTTGACGTAAGAATATCTATTCCGAGATGCGCTTTTATACGATAAGCATAACTGGCGCCAAGAAGCCCAATCCAGATAAGCAGAAAACCGGCCAACTCTTCCGTGAATCCACTGGGATTCTTAAGCAAAAATCGCGTGAACACCTGCCAGGTTACATCTAAAACCATCACGGCCATTAGAATGATAAGTATTATAGATAAGACTTTGGTTATGATATGAGTAAGTTTTTGCATATTAATTTTCCAATCCTATTCTATGCTTTTAATTTCCTGAATTAAATCATAAAGAGGCGTGCCCTTGTATGATTCATGCATTGGTTGCACCGCATCCAGAAACGGTTTTTTATCCGGATAAATAATTTCCACACCTGCATCCTGAACCGCCTGCAGCGCTTCATCAGTGGATTGTTCCCAGAGCATTTTCTGATGTTCAACCGATTCATCCACCGCTTTTTGCAGCCATTCACGCTCCTGATCGGTTAAACGGTACCAGATTACCGTACTCATCAACAGAATATCAGGAACCGCTGTGTGTTCATCGAGACTGTAATATTTACACACCTCATAATGACGTGAAAAGAAGAAGCTGGGAGGATTGTTTTCTGCTCCATCAACAACACCCTGTTGCAAAGCGGTATAAAGTTCACCCCAGGGAATAGGCGTGGGGGACCCGCCCAATGCCTGTACCATATTTACTGCCGTAATGCTCTTCATAACCCTAATTTTCAAACCTTCTAAATCCGCAGGCGATTTGATTGGTTTGTCCATCGAATAAAAACTTCTTGAACCAGCATCATAGTAACACATACCGCGAAGAAAAAACGGCTCACCTGCTAACAGCAATTGTTTGCCAATCGATCCATTGAGTACTTTCCAGCGATGTTCAGCATCGCGGAATACATATGGAATGCCAAATATTTTCATCTCCGGCACAAACGATTCAAGCGGAGCGGTAGATACCTTGGTCATAGCCAGGCTGCCGATCTGCAGCAGCTCTATCAGTTCTCTTTCTGCGCCCAACTGGCCGCTGGGATAAATATCCATCCGCATTTTTCCTTTGGAATACTCCTGAACTTTCTGAGCCATGAATACCATGCCTTGATGTACCGGATGGCTGACATCAAGAACATGGGCTAATTTTACCACCGTTACCTTACTTTTACTGACGCATCCAAACAGAAATAGAAATATCAGAGCTGTAAATACGACTGTGATTAACTTGATTCTAAATCGATAATTCATAATATATTTTTCTCACATTTGGTTTTTAATCCACCCACCACCCGGTTACTCGTGGACTTTTTCATCCCTGATATAAGGGCTGGGATAACAGGGATGGCTTATTTTATTTAATTTTAATCATGCGCTTTCAATCAGAAAAATGTTACAGTCTGTATGCTTTTTTAACCAGATCATAGGCCAGCGCTTTACTGATGACACGGGCATCGGACAAATCAATAATATGCCTGCTGACCTGCCGGGCAAGAAAATTTGAATCCACCCGCCGGCTTAAATCATGGCGAGCCGGAATTGAAGCAAAAGCACGCGTATCGTCATTGAATCCGACCGTATTGAAAAAACCGGCTGTTTCGGTTACCCGTTCACGATAACGAATCATCCCTTCAATGCTGTCGTGGAACCACCAGGCCGGACCGAGTTTCATGGCTGGATAATGACCAGCCAACGGCGCCAATTCACCTGAATATGTATTTTCATCCAGTGTAAATACAATCAATGTTAAACGGGCATCGTTACCATACTTATTTAATAGGGCATGAAGATTTCTGGTATATTCCATGCGCACCGGAATATCACAGCCCTTATCGGCGCCAAATCGATTGAATATAAAGTTATTATGATTGCGGAATGAACCGGGATGGAGCTGCATGACCAAACCATCTTCTATACTCATGCGGGCCATTTCCATCAGCATGTGTGCGACAAACTGCGCCTCATCTTCCTTACTTGCTTTTCCTTGGATGGCGCGCTGGAAAATTGCTTCTGCTTCCCGGTCAGATAATTCATGCGTATAAGCGTCATCCGCACCGTGATCGGTGGAAACAGCTCCCATTTCTTTAAAAAAGGCACGGCGGTTTTCCTGGGCTTCGATTAATTTACGATAATTGGTGATACTTATGCCGGAAGCTTTTTCCAGTAATTTTATTTCATCCCGCCATTGAGGGGTCGAAACTTTAAAAACGGTATCCGGCCGGAAACATGGTACAACTTTCCCCTGCCAGCCGGACTCGCGAATTTGTTTGTGATAATTCAGACTGTCCGATGCCCCGTCGGTGGTGTTTAAAACTTCGATATTAAATCGTTCATACAGGGCTCTTGGTTTAAACTCCGGTGATTGGATTTTTTGCTGTAACTGATCGTAAATGCGTTGAGCGCTTTCGGAATTCAGTCTTTCCTTTATTCCAAAAACTTCCGAAAATTCATAGCTAAGCCAGACGCCGGTCGGAGTGCCTATAAATAAATAATAATTATCAGCAAAGGTCTGCCAGATTTTGCGGTGATCTTTTTCAACCGGCGTACCGTCAATGGCGGGAATACCTAAGGATTCCAGCTTGATGCCCTGCGAATAAAGCATTCTAAAAATATAATGATCGGGAATCAGAATTAATTCAGCAGGATCGGGATAAGATTTATTTTCTGCCAGATAACTGGGATCAACATGTCCGTGCGGACATACAATCGGCAAATCTTTAACCGAGCTGTACAATTCCATGGCAATTTTTCGGATTTCATTATCCGAATCAAAAAAGCGATATGGATTTAATTTGAGTTCTTCCATACTTAGTTTCCTATTATTTTTTTGCATGTTTCACATACGATTAACTCTGTGGGAAGCGTTATATGCTGCTCCTGAGCCGTATCAGGATTTTTAATTTCATCAATAACTAATTGAATAGCTCTGGCGCCCAGCTCTTTGATGGGCTGATCAATATAAGTAATTGATGGTGAACCGAATCGGTTATAAATACTGCCGCCAAAACTTATAATTTCCAGTTGATCCGGTATTTTTATTCCTGTTTCCTGAGCCGCCAGTTGTATGCCGAGAGCTACAGGATAAGTTACAGCAAAAATCACTTCTGGTAAATTAGCGCTTTTCTGGATGGACATAAATCCGTCATAACCATCTTGTTCGGCAAAACCGCCTTCAATAATCCAATCGTTTGGAATCTTTAACTTGCCTTCTTTAGCAGCTGATTCGAATCCTTTTCGTCGATTGTATCCTATATTAGAATGACCGTATCCTGCCAGATGAGCAATTTTAGTATATCCAGCTTCGATAATTTTTTTAATGGCCAGATAGGTGCCTTTTTCATCATCGTTCGTAACCGTGCTGAATCCGAGCCCTTCAACGACACGATCGAAAAACACCAGAGGCGTTCCGCGTTTTTTTACCAGATCAAAAATAGTATTGTCTTTTGTTTGTTCTGTTACAGAGACAAGCAGACCATCCACATGCATAGATAACAAAGTTTGGATATGCTTGGCTTCATGTTCGGCATTTTCCTGAGAAACGGTCATTATAATTTCATAATTATTCATATAGGCTGTTTGATAAATGGCTTCAATGGCAGAGGCGAAAAAATGATGTGCAATTTTTGGAACAACAAGCCCGATGGTATTGGACTGCCGTGATGAAAGATTGCGCGCGATAAAATTTGGCATATAGCCCATCTTTTGAGCCGTTGCTGTAATTCGCTGCTTGGTTAATGTGCTTATATCAGGATGATCACGGAGGGCTTTGGAAACGGACACTTTACTGATATTAAGTTTATTGGCAATATCCTGAAGTGTTACATGTTTTTTCATATATTTTACTTAACCGGTAAAGTTATCGGTTAAGAATATGCAAAAACAAATCCAACAAATCAAATATTTTTTAGTGTAAACTTTATGATTGTACTATCATCAAAACTGATTAGTGTGAATAGAAATTATTCGGCTTCCTGGCGTTCCCTTTTCTGCATAGCGCCGCGTTTTTGTCTATCCCGTTCAATTTTAGCAAGACGAATATTCTGCGGCGTCACTTCAACCAGCTCATCTTCGGCAATAAATTCAATCGATTGATCCAGTGAAAGCATCCGCGGCGGCCGCAGCGTTACGGTCGCTTCCGAGGTAGAGCTGCGCATATTAGTCAGCTTTTTCTCTTTGGTGATATTCACATCCAGATCGGTATCGCGGTTGCGTTCACCTATAATCATACCTTCATAAACCGGCGTAGTAACTTCCACAAAAAGTTCACCACGATCGACCATAGCCAGACTGGCATAACCGGTGACTTTACCGGCCCGGTCTGCAACCAATGCGCCGGATGTTCTTTGTGGAATCGGCCCAAACCATGGCTCATATCCTTCAAAAATAGAATTCATAACACCTGATCCTTTGGTATCGGTAAGAAAATGACTTCTAAATCCAATTAATCCGCGTGAAGGAATCATGAATTGAATATATACTCGTCCATGACCGTGATTTACCAAATTGGTCATCCGACCTTTTCGGGATGATAATTTTTCGGTGACAATACCAACAAATTCTTCTGGCACATCAATGTAAACATGCTCAACCGGCTCACAGCGCTTTCCTTCAATATCTTTGGTAATTACCTGTGGTTTTGATACCATAAATTCATAACCTTCACGACGCATGGTTTCAATTAAAATAGCCATCTGCAGTTCACCACGACCGAGGACTTCAAATACGTCTGCCCTTCCGGTTTCTTTAAGGTTAATGGCTACATTTCCGAGGGCTTCCCTTTCCAGCCGGTCGCGCAGGTGACGGGATGTCAGAAATTTGCCCTCCTTACCGGCAAAAGGACTGGTATTCACGTAAAACAACATTGATATGGTAGGATCATCCACTTTGATACGCGGCAGGGGTTTTGGATTTTCCGCTGAAGAAATCGTATCGCCGATCTTAATATTGTCAATACCCGCTAAAGCAATAATATCACCGGAATATACTTTATCTACCTGTTTGCGCAAATGATTCTGGAATGTAAACAGCACTGAGGGTTTTACGGTAGTCATCTTATTGTTATCAGCGCAAAGGTTGTAATTTATATTCGTTTGAATAGTCCCATTGGACAGGCGGCCAATAGCTATCTGACCTACATAAGAATCATAATCCAGATTGGTTACAAGAAACTGAGTTACAGCTTTATCATCCGATTCCGGGCCTGGAATATTTTTAATGATTGCCTCAAATAAAGGCTGCAGATTAGCCGATTCAATGGACAGATCTGTTTGGGCTGTGGCCAGCTTGGCATTCGTAAAAAGAATCGGGAAATCAATTTGTTCTTCGGAGGCATCCAGATCAATAAACAAATCATACACTTCATTAATCACTTCTTCAATGCGGGCATCCGGACGGTCAATTTTATTAATCACTAATATTATGGGAAGCTGCTTAGCCAGCGCCTTTTTTACCACAAAACGCGTCTGCGGCAGCGGGCCTTCACTGGCGTCAACCAGTAATATGGCGCCATCTACCAGATTCAGACTTCGTTCCACTTCACCGCCAAAATCGGCATGTCCCGGTGTATCCACAATATTAATCTTGATATCCTTATAGAAGACAGCGGTGTTTTTGGCCATAATCGTAATACCGCGTTCCCGTTCCAAGTCCATGGTATCCATAACGCGCTCTTCCACTTTCTGATTATCCCGATAAATACCGCTCTGTTTTAACATGCCGTCGACCAGCGTGGTTTTACCATGATCCACATGAGCAATTATGGCTATATTTCGAATACTATCTTTTCTCATCTATTTTATACTACTCCTATCAAACGTCTATAAAAAGGATGGGAAGGTACTAAAAAAAAGGTCG
The DNA here is from genome assembly GCA_016928315.1 of Calditrichaceae bacterium. Lineage (GTDB taxonomy): Bacteria > Calditrichota > Calditrichia > Calditrichales > Calditrichaceae > JAFGKZ01. Next base: position 4,269 of record JAFGKZ010000280.1, on the reverse strand, counting down.
GAATCATAATTTATTATTTTGGCTTCGGGATTGGTATTTCGTTGTTCGGGAATCGGGATAAACGGTAACCGTATTCAGTTTGCAGTATGCAATTAGCAGTCGGCAACATGCGGTATGCAGTTCGCAAATTAAATTCTGAATTATATAATGCCTATTAACTTATAACTTTAGGCACTTTAGTTCACTTTTGCGCACTTTAGCTCACTTTAGGCACTTTAATCCACTTTAGTCATTTTAGCGCACTTTAGTTCACTTTAGCGCACTTTAGTCATTTTAGCGCACTTTAGTTCACTTTAGTCCACTTTAGGCACTTTAGCTGACTTCCACCTTTCAGGCTAAATAACAAGTAACCTTTTAACTCGATACCTATGTAACTGCCAACTGCTTTAAATATCCAAATCCTACCATCTTCTCATTTTTTTCATCCCATAACCGGCATTTTAGCGAATTGAAACTTTTTCTTATTGTGATCGGTTCGATTTCAACATACCGGATAAGCAATTGATGACATTGTTTCAGGTAATAATTCGGAATGCGCGGATTGAGATGATGAATATGATGATATCCTATATTACCGCTGAACCATTGCAGCAGGACAGGCAATTTATAATAGGAACTTCCCTGGATAGCCGCCGCCTGGAAATCCCAGGATTCATCGCGTTCCCAATAGACGTCTTCAAACTGATGCTGCACATAAAATAACCAGACCCCGCCAAGTGATGCAAAAAACAGCACAGATAACTGGATGATCAGATAAGCCTTTAATCCTATGATTATTGAACTTAAAATTACGATACCGGCTAAACTGAGATTTGTCAAATAGACACTATTCCGCTCTTTCTTTTTGGCTCCTTTTTCCGGAAATCGTTGCGCTATTAAAAAATGATATAAAGGCCCAACAGTAAACATGATAAAGGGATTACGATAAAGACGATACTCTAATCTTCTCCAGAAGGACAATGCCAGATATTCATTAACCGTCAATGTCCAGACATCGCCGAATCCGCGACGATCCAGATTTGCATTTGTTGCATGGTGGATGGCATGACTATGCCGCCAGTGTTTATAAGGCACAAAAGCTATTACGCCCGTAATAAATCCGACGATATCCCTTACTGGTTTGGATTTAAAGAATGAACCGTGCCCGCAATCGTGACTGATTATAAAAATCCGAACCATAAATCCCGCCGCAGGAATGGCTAATATCAATGTAAGCCAGTAGGAAACATTCAAGCTAAAATACATAGCCGCTAATAATGCCAGGTAAGGGATAAAAGAATTAATAATCTGCCAAATGCTGCGTTTTAAATCCGGCTGCTGATAATCGATTAATAATTTACGATATTGCTGTGTTTCAGTATTTATATTGATGGATTTTGCTAAAGTGCTCATATTAATACTCTCGTTAATACTTTTTTATGATTGAAGAGACCTTTTATCTAAAATAAGTCTTTTATAAATTTTAAGTTCTCTCATTATTACATTATTAGTAAACTTATCGTTGAAATATTAATTCCGGATTATTCCATTTCCAGGCTAAATTTAGGCAGGTTTTACATAACATTTACAGAGGTAATTGACAGCATTAATCTGTCAATTAAAAAGTCGCATTCATATTTTAGACAATTTTTGGTATATTAAAGCCCGGTAATAAAAAGGATATAAAACAGGCAAATGAGTGAATTTGATGTTATTATCGTTGGCGCAGGACCGGCGGGTTTACTGGCGGCAGGCAGAGCAGCAGAACTGGGCGGCAAGGTACTAATACTGGAAAAAATGCGTCTGCCGAGCCGCAAACTGCTGCTGACCGGCAAAGGTCGTTGCAATATCACCAATAACGCGGAAATCAGCGAATGTATTAAACACATTTTTCCGAATGGGCGATTCCTGCGTCCGGCTTTTTCAAACTACTTTTCCAATGATATAATTGAATTGCTTAACCGCTATGGGGTGGATACCATTCTGAGCCGCGGCGGGCGTTACTTTCCTGCCAGTGACAAATCTGCCGATGTACTAAACGCCCTGTTAAAATGGATCGATGAATTAAGTATTGAAATACGCTGCGGGCATCGTGCTGAGAAATTAATTATTGAAAACAATATCATAAAAGGTCTTCAGGCAAACGGGCGAGTATACGAAACTAAAAAAATCATTCTGGCAACCGGCGGCAAATCCTATCCGGCAACCGGTTCCAATGGCGAGGGTTATGAACTGGTCCGGCGATTGGGGCATACTATTATTAAACCGATGCCTGCGTTGGTGCCGCTGGAAACCGAAGGCGGCGTCGCTCAAAAACTGCAGGGACTTAATCTAAAAAATGTTAAAGCGGCTGTTTGGGTGAATAATAAGAAAATAGCAGAAGAATTCGGCGAGATGCTGTTCACACATTTTGGACTTTCCGGTCCGATTATTTTAACACTCAGCCGAACCGTCGTAATGGCATTGCAGCAAAAAAATAAAGTTGAAATCAGCATTGATTTAAAACCGGCTCTCGATGAAACAAAACTGGATAACCGCCTGCTGCGCGATTTGAATGAACATGGCAAAAAACAGATCGGTAATGTTTTCAGTTTCTGGCTGCCGGCTTCGATGATACCGGTTTTTATTGAATTATTAGAAATCGATCCCGAAAAAAAATGCCACCAGGTTTCGGCAAATGAACGCAGGCAAATTCGATATCTGCTAAAAAACCTGTGCTTTAAAGTATCCCATTACCGCTCATTTAAAGAAGCTATTATTACAGCCGGTGGTGTATCAACCAAAGAAATTTCACAGAAGACGATGGAATCAAAGCTAATCAAAGGACTTTATTTTGCCGGCGAGATGATGGATCTGGATGCGGAGACCGGCGGTTATAATTTACAGATTGCCTTTTCCACCGGCTGGCTGGCGGGAAATTCCTGCATGCGAAATCAGTGAGATAAAATATATCAAAAATTTTTCTCACAAAGACACTATGATCTCGGAGGTAAATAAATAATATTCTTTGTGTACGTTGTGCCTTTGTGTATGCGTTCTATAAGAATATAATTTGGCTTAGGCATTACTTTTCATTAATTTCGGCACTTTCGTAATTATTAAAAATTAAATTTCAGGAGTATAATATTATATGGAATTTCTGGATACTATCTACTTTAACAATCCTTTAAAACAATGGTTGATCGCCATAGCTGTTCTTGTAATCTCTTTTATTGTCATTAAAATTGTATTGAGTTTTGTAAAAAACAGACTAAAAAAAATATCTGTAAGAACTGCCAGCCAGGTTGATGATGTCGTTGTAATTGTTCTTGAAAAAACCAGTTCTCTTTTAATATTAATTTTATCTGTCTTTATTGGCAGTCAATTTATTAGCCTCATCCCGCTTATAACAACTATCATACTAAATGCACTAATACTGGTCTTCCTAATTCAGGCCGCTATATGGGGTAATGCCATTATTACGTTTTATGTGACTGATTATACCAACAAAAAAAGAGAATCCGATGCCGCTGCCGCAACCACCATGTCCGCGGTTAGTTTTGTGGGTAAAATGGCCCTATATGCCGGCCTGGTGATTATAGCGCTGGACAATCTGGGATTTGATATCACAACCCTTATCGCCGGTCTGGGCGTTGGCGGTATCGCCATTGCTCTGGCTGTACAAAATATACTAAGCGATCTATTTGCCTCTCTATCCATTGTGCTGGATAAGCCTTTTGTCATAGGTGATTTTATTATCATCAACGAATACATGGGTACGGTTGAACACGTGGGCTTAAAAACCACCCGCATCCGCAGTCTTTCCGGTGAGCAGCTGGTTATTTCCAATAATGATTTATTGAGCAGCCGGATTCGGAATTATAAGCGAATGCAGGAGAGACGGATTGTATTTACCATTGGAGTGATTTACCAGACCACCAAGGCTCAGCTTGAAAAGATACCAACCATTATTAAGGATATTATTGACAAGCAGGAATTAGCCCGATTCGACCGCTCGCATTTTAAAAATTTTGGTGATTTTTCTCTGAATTTCGAAACTGTTTTTTGGGTAGAATCCGCAGACTATAATCAATACATGGATATTCAGCAGTCCATAAATTTAAAAATTATGGCTAAATTCCAGGAAGAAAAAATAGAATTTGCCTATCCCACCCAGGTGGTTTATGTGGAAAAAACAAATTCTGTCAAATAACCAACATCAGGTATTATATTTTGTAGTTAGGAATGCACCATTTGTTGCTCGATACTTGATAATGAATGTTGAATATTGAGTATTGGTCCTTGATTATT
>JAFGKZ010000279.1 GCA_016928315.1 Calditrichaceae bacterium | reverse complement strand
TGGTTGAAATATATGATAAAGATAAAAGCCTCCAGAATGAAGAAAAACTATCCATTGCCAGGCTCCATGTTCGTTTATCAAAGTATTATGAAGATGCCGTAAATTTAGCCAAACTGTTAACAAACTGGGCTATGGATAAAAAAAGCAAAGAACAAAAATATTATATTTGCTCTGGTGGCGGTCCGGGTATTATGGAAGCGGCCAATAAAGGCGCAAAATTGGCAGGTGGAAAATCCATAGGATTGAATATCTCTATCCCGATGGAACAGGAACCAAATCATTATATTACTGATGAACTCAGTTTTGAATTTCATTACTTTTTTATGCGTAAGTACTGGTTTGCTTATCTGGCAAAAGCGCTGGTTATCTTTCCAGGCGGCTTTGGCACACTGGATGAACTTATGGAAGTACTAACCTTGATCCAGACTAAAAAAATACAAAAAGAACTACCAATCGTTGTATTCGGCCAGGATTACTGGAATGAAATTATAGATATCGGCGCCATGGCCCGCTGGGGTACGATATCCAAACATGATTTGGATTTATTTAATTATGTTAATTCACCCGTAGAAGCGTTCAATTACATAACTGAATTTATTGATAAAAAATATAATATGAGCAAATAGCTGCTTTTTATCAATCTTTGATTAAATCAAAAGCTTGGTCATAGTAAACAAAAAACTGAAGCTCATTAAGTTTGTTGTTTATTGTTTCGTTAATAGTCTGGTTAGACCAGAACTTCATGCCAACCAGATCTTTTTCAATCGTATTCACCACATCCCGTAAAAGAACCGCAGAAAACAGGACATGTTTATCGGTCCATTGATCAATCATCGATACTTCCACCTCAAGTTCCGGCGTCGTTCTAATCTGAATTTCATCAATAATTGAAAAATAGTTGCTAAACTTATGATAGCTCTTATTCAAAGCAGTCTGTGTACTCCTTGAACCTGCAATGCGGATGAATTCAGAAAATTTTTCGTGTAAATAGGCAGATAAAATCTGCGGAAAAGATAATTGATCAGAAGTGGATTCGGTAATTTCCAGTTCTGTAGTATTTGAAAATTTAAAAATTGACGGTTCAATTTTAAATTCACCATCCGGCCAGGTGAATAATTCGTCCATGGCCTGCACTTCTGATTTATTTTCGAAATCCAATTTTTCTAACTGGCCTTTGCGATAGTTAAAAATCGCCTGACGATCATTCCTTTTAATTGTAATTCTTCCTGTTAAAGAATTTTCTTCGGCAAATTTAAGCAATTTAACCAAATCGGTATCTTTGATATAGCCATGTGGCGTGATACGGCTTTTATAATACCGTTCTGAATTTTCTCTGGATTTATTTGCCATTTGCAGTCGTTGAGTTAGGACATGCGTTAGTGAGAGAGAGATGCTGGGGTTTTTTAAGATAAGCCCGTCAAAATCTGTTTTATTAAGCTGGTAGAGTTCGATATCACTTTCTGCTATCACGGTGGCAGAACGCGGTTCGCCGGTAATAAGAGCCATCTCGCCGAAATAATCACCGTCTTCAAGGTAGGATAAGATAATCTCATCATTATCCGGTTCAATGGTTGTGATAACGCGAACACGGCCATTTTTAATGAGATATAGACAGGTGCCGTTATCACCTTCTTTTATAATGATATCATTGCGTTTAAATTTGACCAGCGTAAGTTTTTCCGCAATGTGAATTCGCTCTTTTTCATCGGTGTTGGAAAAAAGTGGTATTTTTTCCAATTGTTTTTGAGATGGTTGCTGCATTTAAATTAAATTTTCCACGATTTTTACAATTTCACTTACTTCATGAGTTTTAGTAACTTCAGCGTTTTTAATCGAAGAAAGCTGATCTTCAAAATCAGATTTGCGTGATTCATCTGTGATAAATATAAAAGCAATATCGCCGGTTTCCCTGGCTTTTTCTAAAAATTCAATTCCGTTCCCATCAGGCAGTTTAATATCTGAAATAATGATATCCGGCTTCGATTGTTTAATGTCAGAAAGTGACTCATCCATATTTTTTGCTGTGTGCACATCATATCCAAGTCCTTTAAATGCCCTTTCAATTACCTTTCGAACCACCAGCGAGTTATTAACAATCAATAATTTCTTTACAGAGTCGGTTCCAATGGTTTTAGTATCTTTTTTGATTGTTAAGGGTTTAATATCGATTTTAAATTTGCCAGCCGTCCACTTAAGCATCTGATCCAGAGCTTGATCATCTTTGGCGTCATTAAGTTTGACGTTTTGCAGTTCACCGCTTTCAAACTCAAACACACCCTGTCCATCTTCGCCGTCTATTTTCATGGTACCGGTTAGGGAATTACTTTCACAAAAACTAATCAGATCCACCAAAGCTATATCACTTAAATCACCGGACGGCCCTCCCTGAGAACTGGTAATTTTATCAACATCAGGCATTTGTGTCGCTTTGCTAAGCGTCTCCCGCAAGCGTTTGCTTACAATTTTACCCAAGCTCAAAGAGATGGATGGAAATTTTTCCAAAATGACATCAAAATCATTTTTATGCAGTAAAAAAGTTTCCGAGGGCTGCGTTGCAATAACTGAGGCTGATCGTGTTTCACCTGTTAATAGGGCCATCTCGCCGAAATAATCACCCGCCGTTAATTTTGCAACTATCTGTTCCTGATTTTTATCGCCGTAAATACAAATTTTTACTTCACCGCTGATAATGATATACATTTCATCACCGGGATCGCCAACTTTACAAATTGTTTCATTTTGATCAAAGGTTTTAAATTTTAATCGTTCAACGATGAAGTCGATACTTTCCTTATCTAACATTCGAAAAATAGGAACTTGCTTTAATATTTTACCAATTTGTATCATTTGCTGCCTCCATCACAGGAAAGTTAAAACTTTTTCAGGAAAAAAAACAAATAGAGGATTATTGCCAATAATATGATGGTCCACCATATCGGACGGACTCTTTTTCTTGGCAAACGTTCAATTTTAATTTTATGCTTATCTTCAGATACTTTCTTCAATCTCTCTTCGAGATTAAATTCTCTTGGTTTTTTCCCGGAAAGCAAAACAGCTCC
>JAFGKZ010000278.1 GCA_016928315.1 Calditrichaceae bacterium | reverse complement strand
TAAAATTGTTGAAAATTTCGATTATCTTATCAATGAGTGTATAGTTTCTGATATATTATTTTTCCAATACTTATAAATTATCAAAAAATATCCGATAAGATATAATACTCCCTATCCTTGCAGTTATATTGGGGATGACAAAGAGGAATGAAGAAAGTAAATGGAATTTAACCGCCAAATGGATGTCTATAAACAATTGTACGTTTTGTATTCTATTTTTTTCTCGGTAATATTCTTTACTCAAACTCGCATCAATTTAAAAGAAATGATGACGATTATTTTAAAATCAATTATTAAAAATTTTCCAAATACAGGGAAGGTTATATGAAAAGTATAATCAATTACCAGAAGATTTTATCATTTATCTTTTTGATTTGCATTTTTGTAATGATGCAAAATTCCATATCTCATGCTCAAAAAATTAAATTTGAACTTTTATCGAGTCAGAACGGATTATCTCAGGGTTCTATTGTCTGCATGACGCAGGATGAAAAGGGTTTTATGTGGTTTGGCACATACGATGGTTTAAATCGTTATGACGGTTACCATTTTAAGATCTATAAGAATCAACCCAATAATCCCAACAGTTTAAGTAATAATTTTATCCGGGCTCTGCTGGTGGATAGTCAGGGCGATATCTGGGCCGGCACCCAGGGCGGCGGCGTAAACAGATTTGACAGCGAAAATGAAATCTTTATTCAATATTCTCACGATCCTGAAGATCCTAAGAGTTTAAGCCATGACAATATTTACCAGATTCTACAGGATCGTTCCGGGTCTATCTGGATCGCTACCTGGGGCGGCGGTCTGAATAAGATAAACCCAGATCCGCAAACCGGCTTTAAGACTGATCCGGAAATTATTCATTACCGGCATCAAACGGATAATCCGCTAACAATTCCCGATGATCGGGTTTCTTCACTGTACGAAGATGAATACGGGCTTTTGTGGGTAGGGACCAGGGAAGGTGTCGCCGTAATCGATATCAACCAGGATAAGATCATAGAGACCTATACTTTTAATGAAAAGAACAGTCATTCTTTAAGCAGCAATAATGTCACTAAGCTGACCGGAGATAAATATGGTAATATCTGGATTGCCACCTGGGGCGGCGGATTGAACATGTTTGACCGGAAGACTGATAGATTTTATCGTTTTAAACACAATCCCCAAAAAAAATATTCGCTCAGCTATGATATCATTATGGCTCTATTCACGGATAAGTCGGATAACCTTTGGATCGGCACATGGGGCGGCGGATTGAACCGACTTCCTTTGATCAATATTAATAAAAGGGTTGTTAGCGGTGAAATATCCTTTATAAAATATCAGAATAAACCCAATGATATATCCAGTGTCGCGGGCAACTCAATCTATTCTATTTTCGAAGACCGATCCGGAGTGCTGTGGATTGGTTCGGACTGGAACGGCATCAGTAAATACGATCAGAATAAATCAAAATTTGCCCACTATGAATCGGAACCCGATGAAGAAAATGCTTTGCTTGGCAATACCATATTGGCATTGCTTAAGGACAATAAACAAAATTTATGGATTGGCACGCTTGGCAAAGGATTAAATAAATATGATGAACAAACCGGTAAATATACACACTATCTCAAAGAGGCAGGAAATCCACACAGTATAAGCGATAATGCTGCTCACGCTATTTTGCAGGATAAAAAGGGCCGCTTGTGGATCGGTACGGAAGCTGGATTAAATTTGTATAATTATCAGACTAATCAGTTTAGACGATATTTTTTCGATCCTGCTGATCCCAATTCAACTCATATCACTGCCATACATGAGGATAAGACCGGTTGCCTATGGTTAGGGAGCTGGGAAGCCGGACTGGCAAAATTCGATACCAATAATGGAACATTTAAAATTTATAAAAACAATCCTAATGATCCAAACAGTCTTGGCAGCAACACTATTTACTGTATATCCGCAGACCATAAAGGCAATCTATGGATTGGCACTGATATGGGCGGTTTAAATCTTTATAATGAAGCCGGTGATAACTTTACCCGCTTTATCCACAATGAAGAAGATACAACGAGCATTATCGATAATAAAATTATTACAATGCTACATAGTTCAACCAATGAATTCTGGTTAGGCACAACCAATGGTCTGGATAAAATGGTCTGGAACAATGGAAACCCGGTATTTGAGCATTATAAGGCTGAAGACGGTCTGATGGATAAAGCTATACAGAGTATTTCGGAAGATAATAATGGTAATCTCTGGATTGCCAGCGGAAATTACCTGTTAAATCTGAATCCAATAACTGGCAGGATGAAGAGCTTTGACGCATACAGCCGCTTACAGGCAGGTGAATTTACCATGAACGCCTTTTATAAAGAACCAAAACATGGGATCATGTACATCGGCAGCGTTAAAGGATACAATGTTTTTCACCCGGATAGCATCGAATATAATTCCATTGTACCGCAAACGGTAATAACTGATTTTAAAATTTTCAATAAATCCATCGCCATAAATCAGAAAATAGACAATAACCTAATCCTTAAAAAATCAATTTCTGAGACGGATCAAATAACCTTGTCCTACAAAGACGATGTCTTATCTTTTGAATTTGCCGCTCTGCATTTTAATTCGCCGGAAGACAACAATTATGCTTACATGATGGATGGATTCGAAGAAGAATGGAATTATGTCGGCAATAAACGCGAGGCGACCTACACCAATTTAGACCCGGGCGAATATGTATTCCGTGTTAAGAGTTCCAACAATGATGGCATCTGGAACGAAGATGACGTCAACATTTCCATCACGATTACTCCTCCTTTCTGGGAAACCGCCTGGTTCAGAACCCTGGCTTTTCTTATTATTATTGGTACGATATATATGATTTACAAGTATCGTGTCAGAAGTATTGAGGCGCATCGTAAAGAACTTGAAAGAAAGGTTGAGGAAAGAACTCACCAATTAAGTGAACAAGCTGAAAAACTTGCTCAATCCAATCTGGAACTGGAATTATCTAAAAAAGATCTGGAAGATGCGAAGAAAGAAACCGATAACATTCTGGAAAATGTTAAAGAGGGATTTTTCCTGCTGGATAAAAAACTGGAAATATCATCCCAATATTCTGCGGTTCTGGAAACAATATTCAACAGAAAAAAGCTGTCGCAATTGAACATAATTGACTATCTGCAGGATAAGATTCCTGCTGACGAAGTTGAAAACACAAAAAACTATCTCGAATTAATGTTTGATTTTAATGTGGATGACACGCAAATAGCCGATCTGAATCCGTTGGTTGATCTTAAGTTTACTTTCAGAGATAAAGGCCTTGTTACAACAAAATATTTAAATTTTACTTTTAGAAGAATAAAGTCCAAAAAGTCCAAAAAAATTGACCTTATCGTTACGGTGCGTGATGTCACACAGCAAATAATGTTAGCGCAGCAATTAAAAGAAGAAGAAGCGCGCAGAGAAAAATTATTACAATTAATGCTGAGTATTCTTGATGTTGAGCCTAAGATGCTCAGTGATTTCACTGAAAGCGCCAACAGAGAATTAACCTTTATTGATGATATTATGAATCATGCTGAAATAGACGATTATAATCATCTCCTGGTTAAGGTTCAGCGGTCCATTCATTTGGTAAAAGGAAATGCCAAATTACTGAACATTGATTTTTTTGCTGAACAAGCCCATAAATTCGAAGATCATGTCTCTGATTTATTAAAATCATCCGATGAAATTAATGATAACAGTATTCAACCGCTGCGCAAACGGTTAGCCGAAATTCAAACCGGCATGACAGAAATGGAATCGATTATAGAAAAAATTGGTAAAGTACTTTCTCATAAAGATAAAACCAAAAGAACAGACGCAGGTATGTTGCTGCACTCGCTTGAAAATCTTATCAACAGTTTCAGCAGCGATCTCGGCAAAAAAATTAAATTTGATTATAAAAATTTTAAACGGGATATGATCCCGGAGAGGTACCATCTTTTAATCAAGGAAGTGCTTATTCAGCTTATTCGTAATTCCATCTCTCACGGAATTGAAACACCTGAAGAACGTTTAAAATTGAAGAAACCGGAATTTGGTGTAATTGAAATATCCACATTTAAACAAAATGGTACGGTAGGCCTTAAATTCAGGGATGACGGGCGTGGACTGCAAATAGAAAAATTAAAACAGCGCGCCATTAATTCAGGCAAATGGACTGCTGAAGAAGTTGAAAAATGGGATCGACAGCATCTGGCTGAGTTGATCTTTGCCAGCGGTATCACAACATCTGACACGGTTGATATGGTTTCCGGCCGGGGTGTTGGTATGGATGGCGTTAAACACCGCTTAAGTGAATACAAAGGAAAAATTAATGTTCACTTTGATCCGGATAAATATTGTGAATTTGAAATTCTTCTGCCTAATGCAGCATAAAATATGTACTAAACCTAATTAAGCCTGATTCTTCCGAATCAGGCTTTTTTATCATTGATCTGATCCAATAAAATGTGCCAGTAATTTTATATAAGATGCCTGGTAGTAAATAGCCGGCTCGGTTATGGCCCATGCATTTTCCGGCACGCCATTATTCCAGTTTTTATAACACTTTTGAGGCGGCTGTTTGTACAGTTCAATCAGACTGCCATCATAGCGGCTGTTGGGTCCACCGGTAACGTAACCCGGCGGTGGTGTTTTGTCAAATGGCGAGTCATTCCGGAACCAGTCATGCCAGATTTCATCGGCGCAATAATCCCCACCTAATTGATACATATTGCTCATATATACGATACCCATCGGATTGACGCCGTGGAAATAATGCAGAATACCCAAAGCCCGTTTCAAATATTTGCTTGTATCTTCGCTCAAATGATACGTAATAAAATCGTGGTTAGCCGCGCCTAAAGCTGCCCGGGTATTATTCGATCCCCAGTTATATAGCGGTTTGGGCAGGTAAGCCATGTACAAATCATCCCGCGGCTCGAACTGATACACATCCAGACCCTCACCCTGCCTTTGCCGATGCAGGCGTATCTGGTTTTTGGTATCAGGATCAGCATTTTCCAACCTGGTATAATAGAATAGGGCGTCGCCAATATGGCCAAGATATAAATATCGATAGGTATCATAAAAAGGCGCAGTAATAAAGAAATGTTTCTTAACGATTTGATTGTATTTTTCTTCCCCGGTCAAGGCATATAGATATATGGCAGAAACAACTTCCATTTCGTCCTGGCTCAGTATAGGTACATCGGCATCACCTGATTTTATTTCGCCATTATCACAGTCCTCTGATTTAGTATTATTTATGTACCATTGATATGATTTTAAGGCTCGTTTATGCAAATCTTCGGCATATTCTTTTAAGCCTTCAAACTGGCGAAAAACGATAGCCGCGTGCGCAAACATCCCCGCTGTTGCAATGGCGGCAGATGAACATTTTGGTCCATAAAAACGCGGCCGCTTATCTTTGCTGGGCGGTGTAGCCACATTATAATCAATATTTCCTAATTTGATGAATACACTGCCATCATCCTGCTGCATTTTTTTAATCCATTCCAGCTCATATTTAACCTCATCCAGTAAATCCGGTATACCGTTGCCCGATTCAGGAATGTTAAAATCATCCGTAAAACATTCGGGATTCTGTTCATAGGCGGTCAGCAGCATGTGAATCGGACTGCGGGCGAAGGTGACATATTTATTATAATCGCCGGCGTCCATCCAGCCGCCGGATAAGTCTTTTGCCAAATCAGGATTATCCTTATCAAACTGATAACGAGCTTCACTGTCCTGGCCGGAACCCATAAAAGCGGCAGCATCGGTCCAGGGATCTTCGGCATACGGTTTTTCTTTAGGATCGTTAAGCCGTTGATAATAAAATACCCGGAGCGCTGCCTTTAAAATATCCTTATAAATATCAGCCGCAATTTTAAATTTATATGATCCAACTTTCTTTTCATTATCGAAGATATAATAGTCGCCATCTTCTCTGACTTTACTAAAATCAAACCACCAACCTCTATCACCAGATGTAAAATCGACAGCGCCCTTATTCCATTGGAGAATGGTATCAGTAAATACAATTTGATCTGAATCCCATTTACGAACCTCATAAATGAGGCCCGGTTCAAAGCTGTCTTCCGCATTAAAGCCGATCTGCGGATCAACAATTACTGCAATTTTTGGATCATTATTATGATAGCCAAACTGATCAATCATAATATACTTTTGCAGGCTGTCCGGTTTAGCTGATAGCAGATGAATCCATACAGATAAAAGGATAAAAATACTTTTTAGGGATGATTGCATAAAAACCTCGATAGTATAATTTTATTGACTATAGAATTTTCTCTAAAGTCGATTTAATTATCTTTGCTGTATTATCCAAATCCTCTTCGGAATGAGCGGATGAAATGAACATCGCTTCGAACTGTGATGGTGCAATGTAGACGCCCCGTTCTATTAGCTGGCCAAAAAAATCAGCAAATTTATTTGTGTCAGACTGAATTGCATCCGAGAAATTGGAGACGCCGCCTGCTTTAAAATACAGGCAGCCCATCGAGTTCACATAATTTAATGAAAGCGGCCAGCCCTTTTTTTTGATTAGATTTTTAGTGGATTTAAAGAAATTCAGCGCTTTTTTATTTAGCTGATCGAAGTATCCCGGCCGGGAAATAATTTCCAGTGTTTTAAGTCCGGCCGCCACAGCCAGAGGATTGCCGGACAGCGTTCCTGCCTGGTAAACCGGGCCGGCCGGCGAAACCTGTTCCATGATCTCTTTTTTACCGCCATAAGCTGCTACCGGTAATCCGCCGCCGATTACTTTACCCATGGTTGTTAAGTCCGGAGTAATATTATAAATGGCTTGAGCGCCGCCCGGATGGACCCGAAAACCGGTCATGACTTCATCAAATATTAAAATACATTTATAATGATCGCAAAGTTGTCGTAGTTTTTCCAGAAATCCTTTGTCAGGCGGGATAACCCCCATATTCCCGGCAATCGGTTCAACAATGACACAGGCGATATCGTCAGAATATTCTTTAAATATTTGCTCTACTGAATCAGCATTATTGAAATCGGCGGTTAAGGTATTGCGGGCAAAATCGGCTGGTACACCGGGACTGTTTGGTTCACCGAGAGTCAGGGCGCCCGATCCAGCCTTAATCAGAAAACTATCGCCATGTCCGTGATAGCAGCCTTCAAATTTGATCATTTTGTTTTTACCGGTATAGCCGCGGGCTAAACGCAAAGCGCTCATCGTCGCTTCCGTACCGGAATTAACCAGCCGCACCATTTCTACTGACGGTACCATTTCGATAATTTTTTCAGCAATCTGAATTTCCATTTCCGTTGGCGCCCCAAAGCTGGTTCCTTTCTCCGCGGCTTTGCGGATGGCTTCCAGAATTTCATCTTGAGCGTGTCCGAGAATCAAAGGACCCCAGGAACCCACGTAATCGATATATTCATTTCCATCGGCATCTTTGATTTTTGAGCCTTTGCCGGATGCAATGAACAGGGGATCTAAATTAACCGACCTGAACGCACGCACGGGTGAATTAACACCGCCGGGAATAAGATTTTTAGCTTTGTTAAATAATTGACTGCTTTTTGACATTTATTACTTACTCCATTCTTCAAATTTTCCGATTTTACATTGTAACCCTCCTATCCCGATGCCAAAAGGCATGCCTTGCGGCATAAATCGGGATCACCCTCCCTGATATCAGGGAGGGCCGGGGTGGGTCATTGATATATATTTTATTACAGATATTTATCCTTACACTTGTCTTTCTGAGGGAGACCACGACTGAAGAAACTCATACTTTATAAAGTTACAATAGATTCTTCGCTTCGCTCAGAAAGGCACTATGGATTATTTTCATAATTATATTGCAAGATCAGAATGACAAGGCGTTATCCATTTAACCATTTAGCCGCGTCTTTAGCATAATAGGTTAAAATTAAATCCGCCCCTGCCCGTTTAATGGACGTCAATATTTCCAAGGCAACCTTTGCCTCATCAATCCAGTCCAGTTTCGCCGCTGCTTTTACCATGGAAAATTCCCCGCTAACATTGTAGGCTGCAATCGGAAGATTGGTAATTGCTTTGGCCCTTGAAATAATATCCAAATAAGACAACGCCGGTTTAACCATGATAATATCCGCTCCTTCATCCACATCCAGTTCGATCTCGTATAAAGCTTCCCTGGCATTAGCCGGGTCCATCTGATATGCTCTGCGGTCGCCAAACTGCGGCGCTGATTCTGCCGCTTCACGGAAAGGACCATAAAAACCCGAAGCATATTTTGCGGCGTAACTCATGATTGGAATATCGATAAATCCATTATCATCCAGAGCCTCACGGATTGCCGCCACCATGCCGTCCATCATGCCCGACGGGGCAACCATATCAGCGCCGGCCCTGGCATGAGTGATAACCTGCTGACCCAGCATATCCAAAGTAGTATCGTTGTCAACCGTACCGTTTTTTATTGCGCCGCAATGGCCGTGATCCGTGTATTCACAAAAACACACATCCGTAATAACATACATATTCGGCATGGTATCTTTGATAGCTTTTACCGCCCGCTGGACAATTCCATCGTCACTGGTGGCGTCGCTGCCAAGAGCATCTTTCGTTTTTGGGATGCCAAATAAAATTATCGCCGGTACACCGAGATTGTGGACTTCTTTCACTTCTTTAATCAGCAAATCTATCGATAACTGATAATTACCCGGCATTGAATTGATTGGATTTTTAACACCTTTGCCTTCCACTACAAACATCGGGTAAATCAGATCATTCACTGTTAAAATGGTTTCCCGAACCATACGGCGTATATCTTCATTTTTTCGTAATCTTCTTGGACGATAATAAGGTGTAAACATTTTTATCTCCTTTAAGTAGCAAACTTAATTTCTTAAAATTTGCATTATTCTAACCCTCCCCTGGCCCCTCCCTGATATCAGGGAGGAGAATCAAATGGGTGGGTTATTTCTTTAAATCATAC
>JAFGKZ010000277.1 GCA_016928315.1 Calditrichaceae bacterium | reverse complement strand
TCGTATTTCAAATGGTTAAGTGTGGGCATGCAGATTGCTAATTTTGGATCTTCACTACAATTTACCGGGCGGGATACTGAAATCAAAGTAGATAACGATCCCAAATATAATTCCAATGACAGACTGCCCGCCACGCTGAGTACAGACGCATATCCGCTACCACTGGTCTTTCGGTTCGGGCTTGCTTTAACGCCAATAAATTCTCGGAATAACCGGTTTGTGACGGCGATTGATTTGATTCATCCGTCAAATAATACCGAAAGCATCAATCTCGGCATGGAATATGTTTATCATGATATCATTTCAGTTAGGTCCGGTTATCATGCTTTACTGGAAAGAGATTTTGAAACTACCGGCGGATTAACGCTTGGATTTGGACTTCAGATTTATATTAAAGATATTGTAGTTGTACTGGATTATGCTTATCGTGATTTTGGTATTCTGCCTGGAGTAGACCGGTATTCCTGCAGTTTAAGATTTTAGAAAAGGAAATATAAAATGATTAACTATAAAATAGTATCAAATAAAACAAGAAAGGATTAATTATGATTACAAGGGTAATTTTTTCTTTCGTTTTAGTATTGATAGTTAATTCAAAAATTTATTCCCAGGGCAACTGGAAGCTGCTTATGCCTACTCCCACATCCAACCAAATGACCGGCCTGTATTTTTATGATGACAGCGTCGGCTGGTCTGTAGGCGAGTATGGTACGATTCTAAAAACAACTGATGGCGGAGAAACCTGGAGTATCAAAGAAATCTCCTGGCTGTATGATTTAACCGATGTTCACTTTCCCTCCGCGCTTACCGGTTATGCGATAGGAACAGATGGATTCATCATTAAGTCTACGGATGGTGGAGAATCCTGGGAACAACAGGATAACACCTATTCCAATAATCTCAGCCGCATTTTATTCAAAGATGAACTGACCGGCTGGGCCATTGGAGAAAAAAGTATGATTCTGCACACGGTTGATGGGGGGGACCATTGGCTTCTTCAAACCAGTAACAGCCTGGAAAATCTTCGGGGAATTGATTTTATCGGAACGGATAGTCTCTGCGTGGTTGGAGAGAACAAGACTATTCTATTGGCGGATGTTACAGACAATAGCTGGTCAGCAGTTGAATTATCCACTGACTGCTCGCTTGAAGATGTTTTCTTTGCAGATAGTACGCATGGCTGGGCCTGTGGGTATGATAATAATAATGGAATTATTTTTAAGTCTGTAGATAGAGGTCATCAATGGCAGAAAGTACAATACGCAGTTGTGATATCTGATCCGATTCAACAAATCTTTTTTTATGAAAACCTGGCAACAGGATTTGTCCTCACTGAGGATAATGAACTGTTTAAAACTACATCTTCAGGATCAGAGTGGGCGGGATATGCCAGAGGATATGGAGAATTCCCGAGTGACGGCCGTTTTTGTGCTTTGAATAATAGTAAACTTATCTGTACAGGTTATGGAGGGGATTTTCGTTACTCTAATGACCAGGGCACATCCTGGTATTTGCGGGGTGAACAGTATCTTTGGTGGAACTATTCTATCATCGTTGGAAATGACGGCCATATATTAGCACATAAATGGGACATTTCTAGCGATTCGATTTTTAATTCGATCGGCTTAGGTCTACGTTCCTCAGACTACGGAACAACCTGGACTGAATTTCAACCTCAGTATCTTGATACAATCGGTCAGCCTATTGTATTTCCCGATAGACTTGAAAGCCGTTTTCGTGGATTCGGCTCATTCATTAACAATCGCGATACGCTTTGGCTGGTCCGGCCTGTTCGTTTACCTGTTAATGCAGATGATTTTACGATCAACAGCTCTTTTATTTCCACTGATTTTGGATTGACTTATAAGGAAATTCGCCGTGAAATTCACGGGTATCTCTCGACCTTTCTGACGCCGGATACAATAATTGGTTATTATGGCGGTAGTTATCCAACGTCACCAAGTACCTATGAGTATGGAATACTATTCAGTTACAGTTTTGATTGCGGGTTAACCGTTAATACTTTTACAAGTCTGGATTTATGGAATGTAATTACCATAGCACCCTATATAGAGGCGCATTATTTTTTTAATGGGCGTCAGGGATTTCTTGTCGGAAGCGATGGAAATATTGTAAAAACTTACAATTGCGGGCAAAGCTGGGAAAACATTTACAGCGGTGTTGTTGAAGATCTGCATGATATCACATTTATTGATAAGCAAACCGGATTTGTAGTCGGTGACTTTGGACGGATATTAAAAACTATTGACGGTGGAGCAATATGGTACAAAACAGACAGCGGTACTCAACAGGATATTTTCTCAATCAGTTTTATTAATGAACATGATGGCTGGGTGGGCACAGAAAACGGGCTCCGATATACGACTGATGCTGGAGAAACCTGGCAGGGCGTACCATTAAGATATTCACATGGTTCGTTAACAGAAGTAGTATTTGATGATGCAGGAAAGGGATACGCATATAATAAATATCCCGATGAACAATCACCTACAAGTTATGTGCACCTGGTACGAATGCTGAATAATGACACCGAAATTCAAGATCGTAGTCCTATATCTCAAATTCCCAATACAATGAAATTATCTCAAAATTTTCCAAATCCATTTAACTCCACAACCCGCATTGAGTATTTTTTACCAGGACCCGGTTTTGTTTCATTAAAAATATTCAACATCCAGGGGCAGTTAGTAAGTATGCTGGTGAATCAAACACAAAAGTCAGGTAAGCACTCAACAGTATGGGACGGTCTCTCAGATTCAGGCGTTACCGTTAGTTCCGGTGTGTATTTTTACGAGTTACGATACGCTGATCAGGTAAAAACGCATAAATTGTTACTCTTAAAATAAATGAGGATAAAAAAATGATAAGGAATTTACACAGCATATTTTTTATAGGCATTATAGTTCCATTTTTTCTGAATGCGCAGGGCAATTGGGAGCTGCTTATGCCTACTCCCACATCCAACCAAATGACCGGCCTGTATTTTTATGACGACAGCATCGGTTGGTCGGTGGGTGAGTATGGCACCATCTTAAAAACAACTGATGGCGGGGAAAGCTGGACAATCCAGGAAATTCCCTGGCTGTATGATTTAACCGATGTACACTTTCCTACGGCACTAACCGGCTATGTTATAGGAACCGATGGATTCATTATTAAATCCACTGATGGCGGAGAAACATGGGAACAACAGGATAACTCATATTCCAATAATCTCAGCCGCATTTTATTCAAAGATGAATTGAACGGCTGGGCCATTGGTGAAAAAGGTATGATTCTGCACACGGTTGACGGGGGCGAACACTGGCTTCTTCAAACCAGTAACAGCCTGGAAAATCTTCTGGGGATTGATTTTATCGGAACGGATAGTCTCTGTGTGGTTGGAGCAAACAAGACTATTCTATTGGTGGATGTTACAGACAATAGCTGGTTAACCGTTGAATTATCCACTGACTGTTCCCTAAAAGATGTTTTCTTTGCGGATAGCACGCATGGCTGGGCATGTGGGTATAATAATACTGAGGAGGGAATTATCTTTGATATGGGAATTATCCTTAAGTCAGTGGATGGGGGTCACCAATGGCAGAAAATAAGCCCGGAAGGTCTTGAATATCACACTTGGAGTGGTACAATCAGTAAAGCTTGGCCTGGTCCGCTTCAACAAATCTATTTTGATGAAAACCTGGCAACAGGATTCATTTTATCAAAAGAAAACAAAAATGGGGAAAATGGAAATCATTTGTATAAAACTACTACATCAGGATTAAATTGGCTGGGACATGCCGAAGGGTCTGGAGAATTCCTGGGTGACGGCCGGTTTTGCGTTCTACCCGGGAAGCGTATTGTAACGACCTGTCCCGCAGGAGGTTTCCGCTACAGTGATGATTACGGTGAAACCACAAAACTTCCTGATCACGATCAGCATTGGTGGCAGAATTTAATCGTTGGAGATAATGGAAAATTGTTGGCACTTCAACGCAGCCCTAAGGATGATTCTTACAATTTTTACCGTTCGGATAATTTTGGGAACAATTTTCAAGCCTTATTACCTCAATTTTATGATGAATCCGGATCAGAAATTTCTAGTGATAATATTAGCTTTATAGTTTTGGACAGATTTGATCAGGATACACTTTGGGCATACATCACAATCACAAAAGAAGGTACTTCAATTCATTATTCGACCGATTTTGGATTAACATTCCATAAGCTAAGAGATGTCTACGCATCATATTTATTTACACTTAACGGGGATACATCATTTTATGTAAGACTTGGGAGTGTTGAAACAGAGCCTGGTCTTAAAAAATCAACACTTTACTGGTATTATAGTTATGATGGCGGGGTAACTGTTGAACATATTGAAAACTCAGAGGTTTGGAATGATATTACGCCTGTACCTGATGGTCATATAAGTAGATTTGTCTATGCTACATATTTCCATGACGGCCGGACAGGATTCGTGGTGGGGAGCGAAGGCAATATATTAAAAACAACCGATACCGGGCAAACCTGGGAGAATATATACAGCGGCGTTGTTGAGGATCTAAGGGATATTGAATTTATTGACAGGGAAACCGGCTTTGCTGTTGGTGATTTTGGACGCATTTTAAAATCGGAGGATGGCGGAGAAACCTGGCGAAAAACAGACAGCGGCACCCAAGAGGCTATCTACTGTATTAAATTTGTAAATGATCTGAAAGGGTGGGCTGGTACTGAAAACGGTATGCGTTATACGACCGATGGAGGAGAAACCTGGCAGGGCGTTCCCTTACGCTATAGCCACGGCGCAGTAAAGGAATTTGCAATTGATCATAATTATTTATACGCAATGAATTTACCTTCAGTCTCATACAAATTATTTTTAGGATGGGAGCCTATATTTGATAAATACACATATTTATTGCGCACGAAAATCGATCCAACGGATATATATGATTCCGACATTACTGATTTACAACCAAAAGAAATTAGTTTATCGCAAAATTATCCTAATCCATTTAACTCCACAACACGTATTAAATATGCTTTACCAAACCAGGGATTTGTTTCATTAAAAATATTCAATATTCGGGGCCAATTGATACGCACACTGGTAAATAAATCTCAAAAGTCAGGCAGTCAATCAGCAATCTGGGACGGCATTTCGGATTCAGGTGTTGTTGTAAGTTCCGGTGTGTATTTTTACCAGCTTAAATGCAACGGACAGACAAAAAATCGTAAATTATTACTTTTAAAATAAATGTATATGATAAATAAAAAGATACAGACTACCTGTTAAGAGAAATTTAATTAAAAATAGAACTGAAGAATGATGGATAATACGATGCAAAAAATCTATAAAATTACCTGTTTTGCGCTAATTTGTATGCAAACATCTATATTAGCTCAACATTTAGAACTTATTGACAACCGCGTTACAGGCGTCCATAATGGTAACCTTATCCGCACACGC
>JAFGKZ010000276.1 GCA_016928315.1 Calditrichaceae bacterium | reverse complement strand
GGTTGCAAATCCGGCTATTGACTGGCTTGTCCAACAACCGGTTCAGATTGTGGCTCGTTCCTCACACAATCTAACCTTATTCGTTATGGTTAATATCGCAGATTTCCGAATAGGGACAGTCTTGCTGTAATAAAAATAATTCCTCTAATTCTTAATTTATTTTGACATCAGAATTATTGCTGATCGAAGTTCCCATACTGATTAATTTCTCTTCTTGAATAAATACCTTATTTGAGGTATTTTTGCCTTATATAAGGTGATTGGGATATATCAGACTAAATAAATCCCTTTTATGACAGCCTTTTCAGGATTGGCATGTTTGTTGATTAATAATGGGCAACTGTTAACAATTTATTAATCAGAAGGAGTTTTGCCATGTTAGTAAACCGAATATTTTTTACACTTACATTTGTATTTGCATTTATATTTTCTGCATGTCATGCATCCGCGCCGGTGGATGAAAAGATGATCTTTGTAACTGCAAGTGATCACTTTCAGCTTGGGGTAATTGTATCTGACTTGAATAAAGAACAACAAGAAGAAACCGGCGTCGAAACCGGTGCCTATATTGTTGATGTGATTGAAGGTACCGAAGCGGAAAATATTGGGCTGCAAGAAGGGGATGTTATTGTGAAATTTGACGGCAGTGATATTAAAAAAGCTGATGAATTGTATGATCTAATCAGCGAGATCGAGGAAGAAAAAGAAGTTCAAATAGTGATAAAACGCGATAAGAAGGATATGAATCTTAAGGCTAACTTGCGGAAAGTGGATAAGGATAAAAAAATTGAGCTTAAAATTGATGATGAAGATTTCTTGTTTGATATCGATGAACTGCCCATGGGCCGGAATTTTAAGTTTTTTTCCGATGATAATCACCGGAAAGGCGGTTTTCTGGGAGTAAACGCTAAAACTATTTCTGAATCCATGCTGAAATATTTTGAAGTGGACTATGGCGTACTTGTCGAAGATGTTATTAAGGACGCGCCTGCTGAGAAAGCGGGCTTACAAGCTGGCGACGTTATTACAAAAATAAATGAACGGGAAATTCAAGATTACAGAGATTTAATCCGCACGCTTAATTACTACAATCCTGGTGAAAAGGTAACAGTTTTTTATTCACGCAAGGGAAGCAAAAAGAATGTTTCTGTTACCCTGGCAGAAAAGGAAAAGAGAGCTCCAAGACCCGGACGGATTATGAAAATGGAAAAAGGTGACAGCCCGATGGAGTGGTTCGATAAAGATGGAGATAATATCAAAATAAGAAAACGAATTCACCGGATTCCAGATGGAAAATTTGAAAAGGATATACCGCGGCTCCGGTTTATGGTTATCTAAGTAAAATGATTGTTTCTGCCTGCTGCCCAGAGGCAGCGGGTTTTATTTTAATTCAGGAATAGCCTGTGTATTTAAGTATCAAAACAAAATTTATAATACTCCTATCCCTTTTGATGGCGGGTATTCTGGGCATCCAGTTTTATTTTACGCAGCAGACGCAGAATGACATTGTTGAAGAACTGACAAAGATGTCTTCAAAAATTAATGAAGCAACAGATGTTGATTTTTTTGAGGATACCAATATTTTTAATGATAATAATTTCCCGCCTCGTCCACCGCTATCCAGACACAGGATGCCCCGCTGGCATTTTAAATCCAACATGGACAGCCTGATTAAGACAGCCGAACAGTTAGAAAGAAAAATTTCCAATAAAAAAACATATCGCTATATCAAACGCAATCTGGATGATGAAGTCCGCGTCGAGGTAAGAAAACGGGAATCTCACCTCCCTGCGCGGGATTTACTGGATTTAACAATGCAGAAAAACCTGAATAAGGATGATGAAATTTATGCAACGGATGCCGATACTATGGAATGGTTTGTCAAAGAAATTGAAGTCAATCTGAATCCGGTAAAAAAGAATGATTCCATCGCATACACTCTGAGGGGAAGAGAGCGCGTTAAAAAAAGGAGTGAACCGCCTTTATTTACATTTGTCGTACCCGATTTCAGTGAACCGCAATCACCGCGTATATTGCGTCTCAATTATAGTACCGCGGAAATTCAAAGTGCGCTTGTTGAAAGTCGAAATAAAAATATTCTAATTTCACTGATTATTTTTATTGTTTCGATCTTAGTTATCATGCTGATTACCCGAAAATTCCTGAAGCCCATTGACTCATTAAAAGTATCCTTTGAAAAGGTCGTTGATGGAGACCTGGATATCAATGTTCAGAATGATTCAAAGGATGAAATAGGCGTTTTAACCGGTGCATTTAATAAAATGGTCAATGAGCTGCGAAAAAATAAGGAGAAGGAAGCGCATCTGCAGCGCAAAGAACGATTAGCCTCTTTGGGTCAGCTGGCTGCCGGTGTGGCTCATGAAATTAAAAATCCACTGAATGCCATTAATTTAACAATCGATCATTTGGGTGATCGTCTTGTTGGTGATGAAAATAAGCAGGCTCAGCAATATATTGCCACGATACAAAATGAGATAAAACGATTAGACAAAATTGTCAATAACTTCCTGAATTACCTGCGCAGTGAAGAACTGGATAAAAAATTAACCGATCTGAATGACCTTGTTAAAGATATACTACATTTATATGATCGGGAATTAGCAGCTAAAAATATCGGGTTGGTTACCAACTTTGCTGAACATTTTAAGATGAAAGTAGATGCTGCCCGAATTAAAACCACTCTGGTTAATATAATTTTAAATGCCATTCAGGCTATGCCGGATGGCGGCCAATTAGTGGTTAAAACCGATTCAAAACGCAAAAGTATTCATATTACTGATAACGGTGCGGGTATCGAAAAGAAAGATATCGAACATATTTTCGATTTATTTTACACAACCAAAGCAACCGGCAGCGGCTTAGGTCTTCCGACAGCCTATAAAATTATTCGCGCTCATGATGGTGATATTCAAATTAAAAGTGAACCGGGTAAAGGCACAGAAGTCATCATTAATTTTAAATAATAAATGGAAATTCCAATGCATATTCTGGTTATAGATGATGAAAAATCACAGCGCGATATTTTAGAAGACATCCTCACCGATGCCGGATACTCTGTGGTGATTGCTGAGAATGGCGACGAAGGATTGGAATATGCCACCAGCGGTAATTTCGATTTAGTTCTGTCTGACTTAAAAATGCCTGGAAAAGACGGCCTGGATGTGCTAAAAGGTGTGCGCGATTTTAATCCTGAAATCCAGGTGATTATTATGACGGCCTTTGGCACCATTCCCGGCGCTGTAAATGCCATAAAAGGCGGAGCATTCGATTACCTGACCAAACCATTCAAGAAAGAAGAATTACTGCATGTAGTCAGACGTGCCGGTGAGCGCCATGCACTCATCAGCGAAAACAGAAAACTGAAAGATGAAATCAGCAAACAGTATCATTATCAGAATATCATCGGTAAGAGCGCGGCTATGCGCGAAATCTACAAATTGATCGACCGCATTAAAGATGTGGATACCACGGTGCTAATAAGTGGCGAGAGCGGGACCGGCAAGGAACTGGTGGCCCGAGCAATCCATTTCAGCGGCAAGCGAAGCAACGGACCGTTTGTTGCGATCAACTGCGGAGCCATACCGGAATCACTCATCGAAAGTGAATTGTTTGGGCATGAAAAAGGCTCATTTACCGGAGCAGATAAATCTCACATCGGTAAATTTGAGCAGGCCCAGAGCGGTACCATTTTTCTGGATGAGATAGGCACCATGCGTGCCGATTTGCAGATAAAGTTATTACGGGTATTGCAGGAAAGGAAAGTGGAACGTGTGGGATCGCAGACATCTACCGAACTGGATGTAAGGGTACTGGCTGCGACTAATGACGATCTTGAATTGAAAGTACGTGAGGGTTCGTTTAGAACCGATTTATATCATCGTTTAAATGTTTTTCATATTAAGCTGCCGAAACTTTCAGAACGCAAAGATGATATCCTTTTATTATCGAATCATTTTATTAATAAATATACAGAACGGTATAATAAGAACCAGATAGCTCTAACCCAGGCCGCTTTCAAAGCTCTGGATAACTATGCTTTTCCAGGTAATGTACGGGAACTGGAAAATATTATTGAAAAGGCTATCATACTATCCGACGGACCTCAGATTGACGCCGCTGATCTGATGATTCCCGATGCCGTACATTCAATCCACTATAGTGATAAGGATGCTTCAAAATCGCTGCCCGAACTGGAAGAAAAATTAATTTACGACGCTTTGAAAGAAAATTTTGGTTCTTTAAAACGAACCGCAAAAAAATTGGGGATTACTTATAAAACACTTCAGTATCGTATTAAGAAATATGCAATTGATAAGAATCAGTTTAAACAAAACTAAAATCTTATAAGTCTGTCATACTGAACATAATTCGACATCTTCCTAAAATTGAGAATATCCTGAAACAAGTTCAGGATGACCCATCTAACCCGATCCAAATGGTGAATATTTTAAAAATCACTTGCCTCGATTGATTGATATATTCTATATTCCAGATATATCATTTTCTTTTTACATCATCTGGGAATTCTAAATGGGCACACTTATACATAATGTGCGGATTTTTACTAATAATAGTTACAGTCAGATTATTGAAGATGGCGCGGTATATTTTGAAAACAGGAAAATTATAGCGACAGATTTATCTCCGGATTTACTCAATAAATATCCGGAAAGTGAAAAGATGGACGGGCAGGGTAAACTTTTGATGCCCGGCTGGATTAATGCCCACATGCATTGTTACAGCGCCTATGCCCGTGGTCTGGCCATGCAGCAATCACCGCAAAATTTTTATGAAATTCTTAAGCAGTTATGGTGGCGTCTGGATAAGGCGCTGGATGCTGAAGCAAATTATTATAGTGCGTTGCTACAGGCTATCGCGGCAGTAAAAAACGGGGTAACTACCTTAATCGATCATCATGCCAGTCCAAATTGTATTGACGGCAGCCTCGATAGAATAGAGGAAGCTCTGGCAAAAGTTGGTTTGCGCGCCTCACTTTGTTATGAAGTCAGCGACCGTGATGGAGAAGAAAAATCAAAAATGGGTATGGCAGAGAATATCCGCTATATTAGGAAATGCCAGGATGCGGCTGCCTCAGAAAATGGATTATACTCAGCTCTTTTTGGACTGCATGCATCTTTTACCCTGAGTGATCAGACCTTGATTTGTGCGGCTGAGTTCAATAATCATATGAAAAGTGGTTTCCATATCCATTTGGCTGAGGGATCGGATGATAATGATCTAAAGATACATGGAATCCGTGCTGCTGAAAGGCTGAAAAAATTTGGCATTTTGGGTAATAAAACCATTGCCGTTCATGGCATTCATTTAACAGGTGATGAAATGGATATGATTGCAGATTCGGGTACCATGATTATTCACAATCCGCAATCCAATATGAATAATGCGGTCGGCCGGACAAATATATTTAAAATGATGAAAAAAAATATCCTGGTTGGCTTGGGCAGTGACGGTATGAATGCATCACTCTATCCGGAGATGCGTTCAGCAAATTTGATCCATAAGCATGATTTAAAAGATTCCAATGCAGGCTGGAATGAGGTTCAGCAGATTGTACTTGAAAACAATGCAGAAATCTATCAGCGTATCGCCGGTCAGAAAATCGGACAAATTACGCCGGGTCATCTGGCCGATTTAATTCTGATTGATTATTTTCCACCAACAGAACTGACATCAGAAAATATTTGGGGACATATTCTATTCGGCATTGCCGACGCACAGGTGGATACAACCATAATTAACGGCCGCATAGTCATGCAGAATAAACAGATAATTGGGATCGATGAGGAAGAGATCGCTGCAAAATCAAGGGAATTTGCCAATAGGATTTGGCGCAAATTTTAATAAAGGTGCATTCATTGAAAAATAAAAAAATAGCATATCTGCAATGTGTCACCTGTAAAAAACAATATCAGGCTGATGAAATAAAATATACTTGTTCGGTTTGCGGTCCCGTTCACGGTACCCTGGATGTAATCTATGATTATAGATACGTAAAAAAACATTTAACTAAAGAACATTTGCACAAATCTGGTGAATATTCGCATTGGCGTTATCTGCCGTTGCTGCCTGTGTTTGACGAACAACTTATTCAACCGCTTAAGGTTGGCTGGACGCCTTTGTATCATCATAAGCGCATAAATTCAAAATTAAAATTGCCCTTGCTTTTTTTGAAGGATGATAGTGGAAACGTTACTGCATCGTATAAAGACCGGGCCAGTTCAGTTGCCATTGTTAAAGCGCTGGAAGAAAAATATGAGGGGATTGGCGCCGCTTCAAGCGGAAATGCCGGCGCTTCAATTGCAGCCTTTGCAGCCAGCGCCGGATTGCCCTGCTATATTTTCGTTCCTGAAACCATACCGGAACCGAAACTGGCGCAGCTCCAGGCTTATGGCGCACAGACGATGCTGGTCAAGGGTACCTATGATGAAGCCTTTGATCTATGTATGAAGGAATGTGCTAAGAATAACTGGTTCAATCGCAACACAGCCATCAATCCCTATTTGGCTGAAGGAAAGAAAACGGGCGCGCTGGAGATTTGCGAGCAGCTCAACTGGGATGTGCCTGATCTTGTTTTTGTCCCCGTCGGTGACGGATGCATCTTAAGCGGTATCTGGAAAGGCTTTAAAGATTTAAATGAAATCGGATTTATTGACCGCTTTCCGCAGCTGATTGGCGTACAGGCTGAAGGAAGCGCTCCGCTGGTAGAAGCTTATCAAAAAGGATTGCATGAAGCCTGCGAAAAAAATGTATCGACTATTGCGGACAGTATTTGCGTCGGTTATCCGCGTGATCAGGTTAAAGCTCTGCGCGCTATTCACCAATCCGGCGGTATCTTCATTAGTGTGAGCGATGAGTCAATTGTCGCGTCAATACGGTTTCTGGCGGAGAACAGCGGTATATTTGTGGAACCGGCAGCGGCTGCGGCTTTTGCCGGAATGCAATTGATGCTGGAAAATGAAAAAATCAAATCAAGTCAAAAAATTGTCGTCATGTTAACCGGCAGCGGGCTTAAAGATATCCGGTCCATTTTATAAAATATAGTATCAATTTAATTCAGAGGAAATAAATGGAAGATAAATTATATTATTATAAAGCATCGGTTCAATCCGTTTATGATGGCGATACCATTACCGTGGATATCGATTTAGGATTGAGTACCTGGATCAAAGGGGAAAATATCCGCCTGCATCGTATTAATACGCCTGAATTAAGGGGTGGTGAACGGGAAGAGGGTTTAAAATCAAGGGATTATTTACGATCACTCATCGACGGTAAAGAAATATGGATTCAAACCATAAAAGATAAAAAAGGAAAGTATGGCCGGTATCTTGGGGAAATATGGATTAAAGATAATCAGGATCGGTGGACTAATGTGAATGATACGCTGGTAGAGAAAGGATTTGCGGAGTATAAGGATTATTAATAAGGAATTAATGGGAAAAGGATTTGAAATCTCAATTTAATTGCGAAAGGAGAAATGAAGCTGCAAATTTTGTCATTGGTGTATTAATTTAACCCATTCATTGTAAAGGAGATGATTATGAAAAAAGTAACGCTGATATTAGTTTTAGTATTTGCTGTAATGGTGTTTTTTAATCCTGTTACTGCACAAGAAAAAGAATACCGCGCTTTTGGAATAGGCATAAATGTTCTGGACCTTACAGGTCTTAATGCGGGATCCGGATCCACTATCTATTTTCCAATTAATGTGGCCCGGGGATTTCGTTTGGAACCGTTACTTGGGTTTAATACGGAGGCTACTGATTATGATGATGAAAATAACGAATCATCATATTCTGATTTTTTAATTGGATTGGGTATTTTCCCGACAATACGAAAAGGCAGCGCGGTAATATATGTAGGCGGCAGATTTGGAATAAAATTTGGTTCGGGCGAATATACTAGTCCGGGTGATGTCACTACAGAATATTCTGATTTTTCTTTTGGAATTGGTCCGGTTCTAGGCGGAGAATACTATTTCAATCCGCACCTGAGTCTTGGCGGTGAAATGGCTATTATGTATAGTTCTACCGTGGATAAAACAGACTATGAATTTGGAGATGAAGAAGATACACGAGTTAATATTGAGACACAAGGTTTGGTTTTTGTCCGGTTCTATTTCTAATACTGAGCGCCTCCCATATAAAATGTGGGGGGCTTTTTTAATATCCCATAAAATTCTTCACTTTGTGATTGAGATATACGGTTTTATTATTTAACTTCTCCAACTCAAATAAATTAAAACGAAAAGAAATATGTCTGAAAAATTAGTTGCAAAAATTGCAGAGCTATCAAAAAAATATACAAATGATACCGCTCAGTTCTTAAGAGATTTGATTGCTATACCATCCATGAGCAGCCAGGAAGGTGAGGTTGTGAATCGGATTAAGGCTGAAATGAAAAAGCTGGATTATGATGAAATTACGATTGATCCCATGGGCAATATTCTTGGGCGAATCGGAAATGGCCCGCGCGTTATTGCATTTGATGCTCACATAGATACGGTTGATGTAGGTAATCCTGATCTATGGGAATACGATCCGTTTAAGGGTAAAGTTGAAAACGGCATCATCTACGGCCGTGGCGCCTCGGATATGAAGGGCGGCATGGCTGCCATCGCCTACGCCGGGAAAATTATAAAAGAAATGGGTGTGCCGGATGATCTGACGATTTATATGGTTGGCAGCGTTCAGGAAGAAGATTGCGATGGACTCTGCTGGCAGTATATTGTCAATGAAGACAATATTAAACCGGAACTGGTTGTTATCACCGAACCGACTAATCTCAATATTTACAGGGGTCATCGTGGTCGCATGGAAATGGAAATTATCACAAGCGGCATTTCCTGTCATGGCTCTGCGCCGGAACGCGGTGTGAACGCTATCTATAAAATGGCCGATATTGTTAAGGATGTTGAACAGCTCAATAATCGTTTGAAGGATGATCTGTTTCTTGGTAAAGGTACGGTTACCATCTCTGAAATTCGTTCGACCTCGCCATCTCTTTGTGCCGTAGCTGACAGCGCTACCGTGCATTTGGATCGCCGTTTGACTTATGGTGAGACCATTGATTCGGCTGTTTCCGAAATCAAAAACCTTAACTCGTTTAAAAAACATCAGGCAAAAGTGAACGTTTTGGATTATGATACGCCAAGTTACACCGGTCTGACCTATCGTACCAAAAAGTACTATCCAACATGGGCGATGGATGAAAATCACCCTGCCGTAATTAAAGCAGATATGGTTTATCAAAAATCATTCAACCAAAAACCGGTAATTGATAAGTGGACATTTTCAACTAACGGCGTAGCAACGGCCGGTATGTTTGGAATTCCGACGATTGGTTTCGGACCGGCTAATGAGATTTATGCACACAGCCCGCAGGATCAGTGTCCGATTGAACATTTAACAAAGGCGATGATGTTTTACGTTGGATTGATTAAAATAGAAGATAGAATTTAGAAGATAGTGTGAGGTGGAAATGAATCTTAAAGGTCGTGATTTTATATCTACTCAGGACTGGAGTAAACGGGAACTTGAATTTGCGCTTGAC
Source organism: Calditrichaceae bacterium (assembly GCA_016928315.1). Lineage (GTDB taxonomy): Bacteria > Calditrichota > Calditrichia > Calditrichales > Calditrichaceae > JAFGKZ01. The sequence continues at coordinate 5,664 of JAFGKZ010000276.1, read as the reverse complement.
AAAGCCGGCGAATTGAAGGAGAAATTTAAGAATGGCATTCCGCATCGTGAATTACCGGATAAAACAGCCTTTTTAATCTTTTTCGATAAATCCACGCGCACGCGTAATTCTTTTGAAGCGGGTATTACTCAGCTTGGCGGTCACGGTCATTTTATTGAAGCGCATACCTCGCAGATTGCTCACGGCGAGAGCCCGAAAGATATGGGGATTATTTTATCCGGTTATGGTCATGGCATAGCCATACGGCACGACCTGGTTCCGGGCGAGGGTAATACTTACATGCGTGAAGTGGCAAAATACGCTTCCGTTCCGGTGATGAATATGCAATGCGATGTGGACCATCCCTTCCAGATGATGGCTGATCTGATGACCATCAAAGAAGTGTATGGTAATAATTTAAAAGGTAAAAAAATCGCAGTATCGTGGGCTTATGCTCCCAGTTACGCCAAGCCCATGTCCGTGCCCCAGGGATTGATCATGCTGATGACCCGCTTTGGAATGGATGTGGTTTTAGCCCACCCGCCGGAATATACCTTGATGGATGAACCATTGAATCATGCCCGAAAGAATGCCAAAGAAAACGGCGGTTCATTTGAGATAGTAGATTCTATGGAAGAAGCATTTAAAGATGCCGATGTTGTTTACCCGAAAAGCTGGGGTATTATGTCTCTGTTTGGTACCCCGGAAAAAGCCCTGGAAATATCAAAAAAATACAAGCGCTGGATTTGTGACGAAGAAAAAATGAAACTGACCAAACCGGATTCGATTTATATGCATTGTCTTCCGGCAGACCGGGGTTTTGAGGTTACGGATGAAGTTATTGATGGCAAGCATTCAGTTATTTACCAGGAAGCGGAAAACCGTCTGCACACGGCCAAAGCAATTATGGCAATAACGATGTAAGAAGTAAAATATTTAAAATATATCGTACTCCTGTCGAGAATAACTGCAAATCTTATAAGGGTATTTAAATTTTGATATTTGTCATTGGATAAATATCTCTATGTATTATAATTGAATCATTCTAAACGAATGGAGGCAAATTATGAATATTTTATCTCATAAATCCGGCATTGGCATTCACTTAATTATTTCTTTCCTATTAATAAATTTCATTTCGTGCTCGGACAGCGCCAAACCTGATCCCGATCCGCCCTTAATGCCGCCTTTATCATCCATTGAAATGGATCTCAGCAGTTTGACAAATTCCAGCGCTCAAAAGTTATCTGTAGGAAAAACATATGATGATAACTCTGTAATAGTGGGATCAAACTGGACCTATGCCGCCGGAACAGTGGCATTCTGGCTGACTGTTACAAGTATTACTTTTGCAATTCCAACGGCCGCTTTTGCAGCTACTATTAATCAGGATCCGGATTATCTTGGTGATCTGCGCTGGAAGTGGACCAATAATTTTTTAGGATATCATACAGCCGAATTATATGGAGAGATTAATGGGTCAGTTGTGAACTGGGAAATGTATATTTCACGTACAGGCGGATTTCAGGATTTTCTGTGGTATACGGGTCAATCAAATATTGATGGTAGCGGAGGTACGTGGACTTTTTATGAATCTCCTGAAAATCCGGTTGAATATATGGGAATTGAATGGAATTATTCAGCCACTGGAGTTGGGGATTTACGTTATGAAGTTGTAAAAGCAAGCGCTGAAAATGTAGGATCTTATATCCTGTATGGGTTTGATAATGATGAAGATTATAATGCAGCCTGCACTTTATATAATTCGGTTAATGAAAATATGATTAATATTGAATGGCATCGTATCAATCGGGATGGCCGGATAAAATCTCCGGTTTATTTTGAGGACGATGTATGGCATTGCTGGGATGAAAATCTCAATAACATCGATTGTCCTTAAATATTCCCCGTATCCACCATATAACAGGTTTAGTTCATTTGGGCTGATCCTTTTTTATTTTGTTTGATTTGATACTTTTTTATTCTGATTGTATTTTTACATGTATTATAAATTTCATACAGGATATTTATGGAACTTCAGTCATCATTATTGCTTCTTGGCGTCGGCGTGATTGCCGGTCTTATAAATATTGGCGCAGGCGGCGGTTCATCTTTAACGTTACCGGCTTTAATATTTCTTGGTCTTGACAGCGCCGTAGCAAATGGTACGAACCGCATCGCCTTAATTATCCAGAATATTTTTGCTATTACCGGATTTCATCAGGAAAAGCAGAACGAGTTTAAACAAAGTTTTAAATATGCCTTGTTTACTCTGCCCGGGGCCCTGGCAGGGGCTGTGCTCGCTGTCCGTTTGAGCGATGTCTGGTTCCAGCGTATTCTCGCGGTGATTATGGTATTGATTGTACTGACATTATTTCTGCCCGGCACTAAGGACAGAATTATGGCCATTGAAGGCAAAAACTCATGGCTGGTTTATTTAGCGCTTTTAGGCGCCGGATTTTATGGCGGGTTTATCCAGGTTGGTGTGGGCTTTATTTTGATGGCGATTTTATTTCATCTCGCCGGCCTAACTTTGATTAAAGTAAATGTGCATAAAGTTTTTATTATTTTACTTTATACTATTCCTGCTTTGGCAATTTTCATTTACACAGATAATGTGCATTGGCAATATGGATTGATTCTGGCTGTTGGCAACGGCATCGGCGGCTGGATTTCCGCACGGGTATCGGTAAAAAAAGGTGAGAGTTATATACGCGTTATTTTAGCGGCTGCGATTGTGATTATGGCGTATAAGTTGATAGAGTTATAGCTTTAAATATATGTCCAACTTACTTTATTCTCTGAGATACAGGAATCTAAAAATTGGTGAAAATCTTAGATCAGAAATACAAAGATGGAGTTGACAAAGAAATCCCCCTAAAAAGAATTAGTCGTAAACCCATAGTCTGCTGCGGATAGGTACACGCTTTTTATGGCTTTAATGAGAAAAATATTATTTTAGATAAGGATAATCGGACCCAATTATTCTATCATGCCGATCCATTAAATGTCCCTGCAAAAATACTAAAAATAAACCGAAATAATTTTATCATTTGTTAATTTAAAATGTTGATGTATATTTTAAACAGAAATTATATTGTAGTGAATTCTAAAAAAACATGTAAAATACATTCATTTAATTTGAGAATTTTATGGACAATAAAATGAGAAGCTGCGGAATAAAATTATCTATGAAGTCAGGTTTAACCCGCGGATTTTTTATTTTCGTTATCTTATCATCATTGTTAACCGGATGTTCAAGTTCAACTCAAAAGGATCAATTAAATGTATTTTTTAATGAAGGATTTGGGCAGATTGAAGTTGGCGGTAAATACGCAGGAGCGGAATTCCATCAGAGCCGTCCGTTACCCTCGCGTTTAAGTTTTTATTATCCTGTTGCCAATAGTATTGTTACAAGTGCCGACTACTGGCATCGGTATAAATCATTTCCTTTTAGCATAATTTTACATTCGGGATCTGAACAGGATACGATTGGTACAATTCCATATTCATATGATTACACGCCATTTTCCGTAAATTTTGAGAATACTGAAAATGATTATGAAGTGAATTTTTCCTATGATGTATGTGATGATTTACCCGTAATTGTATTTAGAATCGTACTTAAAAATATTACTAATGTGAGTAAAACATTATCTCTGGAAACTTCGCTGCATACAACTTTACGCACCAGTCATACATTTGCCGAGAGAAAAGAAACATTGCTGCAATATCATAACAATGGTTCCGAAGTTACAGCGGCATTTAATTATGATGATACTGATTCTGCCGTAGTTTTTATAGCCAATGTTGGTGAAAAACCCGCTAATAATAACAATAACCAGATTAAACAAGTTAGTGATCCTCTGCTTCAGTTTAAATATGAAAAAGAATTAGATGCGCAAGAGGAAACTGAAATTATTCAATTGATCGGAATGTGTGGCCAGAATGAAAGTAAGAAAATTATAGAAAAATCAAGGCAGCATTATAAAAAAAGCATGAATAACAACAAAGAAAGAGTTTTAGATCATGCATTCAATCAGGCCTACTTTTCAGTACATGACCAGCAATTACTGCAGACACTATACTGGTCAAAAGCGGTGTTGGAAAGTAATAAACATTACATCGACGGGCATTTTATGCCTATGCCATGTCCGGCCGAATACAATTTCTTTTTCACGCATGATTTATTATTGACCAGTCTTGGCGCGGTAAACTATAATTTGGAGTATGTGAAACAAGGATTACAATTTTTACATTCGCTTAGCAAAGATGATTCAATTTTAGCGCACGCCTACTATTGGAAAGATACTACATTTGTAACGGAATACTGTAATGAAGATAACTGGAATAATATGTGGATTATCATATTAACTTCAGCCTATTTAAAACATAGCGCCGATATTAAAACTGTCGAATCGCTTTATCCCATTCTAAAGAAAAGTCTCAGACTGATGCTCGAAAGTAAGGGGGAAGACGATCTAATGTATTCGAAACGTCCCGACTGGTGGGATATAGGCAATGTTGTCGGCGCCAAAGTATATAATTCGGCGTTAATGTATAAAGCCTTACACGACTATTGTTATATTGCGCACGTTTTAGATAAAAACGATGAATCTGTTGTAAAGTATTTACAATTAGCCGTGCGCATGAAACAACAATTTGTTAAGAAATTTTGGAACACGGATGCAAATTATTTGATGAATTGGATCGATAAAAATAATCCGGATTATCACTATTATTCCGGTTCCCTGATTGCATTACCCTTTGGTTTAGTGGACGGAGATATCAAGTCCGGCATATTGCAAACGGCAAAGGATACGCTGCTGGATACACATATTGGTATCAGAAATGCAATGCCGCCTGATTTCCATAAATTAATATCGTTATACAAATTTAATGGTATGGAAGCGGGGGAACCGTATTTTTATTTTAATGGCGCTGTCTGGCCGCAGGGAAATATCTGGTATGCGTTAGCATTGATATCGGCGGGCCGGTTAGATGAGGCGACTGAAGTACTTAAAAAGTATCTTACTTTACAGGGTGTTCAAAACAGTCCAAATGGTCAGCCTTCTTTTTATGAATGCCGGATAACCGATCAAAAATCCAACCGGTATGGAGAAGTGGATAAGCCGACATTTTTATGGGCTGGCGGATGGTATATCTATACGCTTTACCAGTTAGCCGGTGTACGAGAAAATCCATGGAATATATCATTTAGTCCTCAATTGCCAAAAGGATTTGAAAATGCAGCCTATGATTTAACTTTATTTGGAAAGTTGTGTCGCGTTAAGTGGTCAGGCGAAGGCGATTATTTTAAACAAATTAAATTTGATGATCTTAAATCTTATTCTGCTATTAGATCACATCCGGTAAATAGTATTTCTTTGGAACGGGGTATTCCGGAAACGCCTTATCTGGCTGAAGCAAACTGTATAATTGAAGCTGTAACATATAATAATTCTGATAAAGAATTTAAAATAAAATATTCGGATATTCTCGATCATAATGTTTATTTTGTCGTAATCTCACCATTCCCGATCAATAACCACGTTATAAATGGATTGAAGGCTTCAGATTTACTAAATGTTATTGAATCAAATGGGATATATAAATATATATTTCATATCAAATCAAAATACAATAAAAATGAAATTTGCTTATTTTTTAACTAACAATATGAAT
>JAFGKZ010000275.1 GCA_016928315.1 Calditrichaceae bacterium | reverse complement strand
TAATAAAATTACGAATGGGATTTAAAAGGTAATAGCCTGTCAATTTATTGACAGGCATTATGAAATACCCGATACATAATTGTCGTCCCATCGGGACGATAGGATTTAAATGTTGAATTTTATTTAGAAATATGACAAATTATCAATCAGTTATGAAAATAAATCTCACAGTTAACCATAAAAACTATTCGCTGCAAATTAACTCGGATTTGCTCCTGGTGGATTTACTGCGCGATCACATTGGATTGACGGGTACTAAAAAAGGTTGTGAGATTGGTGAATGCGGCGCCTGCACGGTTATTATGAATGGGAAGACGGTGAACTCCTGTCTTGTTCTGGCGGTTCAGGCCGATGGCGCTGAAATCACTACGATTGAAGGTGTGGCTAATAACGGTGATTTGCATCCGGTTCAGCAGGCCTTTCTGGAACACGACGCCGTTCATTGCGGATTTTGCACGCCGGGTATGGTGCTCAGCGCCATCAATTTATTAAATCACAATCCCAATCCAACAGAATTTGAAATTCGTGAAGCCATCGCCGGTAATTTATGCCGCTGCACAGGCTATCAGCAAATTGTCGAAGCGATTCAGTCTGCTGCTGACAAATCAAAATAATCATTCTTAAAGAAGATTTATATCTTAAACACCGTTCCATAATGATATGAGTTCTTTTCAAATTATAAATGATTCTTATCTGTTTGAATGTACAATGTGCGGTAACTGCTGCAGCGGCGATATCCGCATAACGCTCAACTTGTATGATCTGTATAAAATGGCCCGTTATCTTAAAATGAAATCAACCATTGAATTATTCGATCGGGATTATGTGCGTTTATTTAAACTTGATGAACATAATGTCTGGCTGCCCGAGATCCAGTTTAAAACAAATCCACTTAAATTCTGCCCCTTTCTGATCAATGAGGTCGATGATAAAAAATATTTACAGGGATTATGCAGCCTGCATCCGGAATACAAGCCATTGATCTGCGCAATGGCGCCAGTCGGCAGAATTCTGGATTTTGATAATGACAGCGATCAGTTTGTATTTATGAAACCGGCGCCGGATTGTCCCGGCGCTGATCAGAAAAAAGAACACCATTTATCCAAAGATATTAAATCTTATGATGTAGAATTGAATTTTCAGAAACGTTTTTTCAGAATTCTGGAACAGCTCAAAGCGGTTGATTATTCAAAGGAATATTATCAGGAATATTTATATCAGTTCTATGTTAACCTGGAATTTCCCGATATTATAGAATCAATTGAAAATAGATTTATACATGGTGAATTATAAATTATGAATTAAGAACCAGTATCCAGAATCCAGCATCAAGTATCACTCCACAAAAATTTAAAACTTTATACTCAAATTATCTTTCCGAAACAATTTCTTTCCATCTCAGTTTACAAGAATAATTTTGCCGTAAAATTTGTTCAAGAAGATAAGTAATTATTAAGATTTGGGAAAAAAACATGATCGGTCATCTGATCACTAAATATGTCGATCCCGGGCAGGACAAATCACTGTTTGATTCCCTGCTGGATTTAATTTTAGAATTGTTAACCTACACATCCGGGAATGTAGCCGAGGCCCTCAATTGGATGACCTCCCTGGATGAACGCTATGCACTGACTACAGATGATTACGGCATGGGCGATTTTATTGATGAATTGAAGGAAAAAGGCTATATCGATGATGATGAGAGCGGACTCGGCCAATATATCGTCACTTCCAAAACGGGTCAGACTATCCGTAAGCGGTCACTGGAAGAAATTTTTGGCAAATTAAAAAAATCCGGCCTCGGCAATCACAGATCGAATTATACAGGACAGGAAGAAGAAGCAACGGCAGACCGGCGGATGTTCGATTACGGTGATGAATACGAACATATCAATTTAACTGATTCCATTCATAATGCCCAGCTAAATCACGGGATTGATGAGTTTTCTCTGACTGAGCGGGATTTAGTGATACAGGAACGGGAATACAAAACCCTGACGTCAACAGTATTGATGATTGATATTTCGCATTCCATGATCCTTTATGGCGAGGATCGCATCATCCCGGCGAAAAAAGTAGCCATGGCTTTATCGGAATTAATAATTACCCGATATCCCAAAGATACGCTGGATATTATTGTTTTTGGCAATGACGCCTGGCCGATTGAAGTAAAAGATCTGCCTTATCTTGAGGTGGGGCCTTATCACACCAATACGCATGCCGGGTTGGAACTAGCTATGGATATTTTGCGCCGCAGAAAGACGCATAACAAGCAGATATTTATGATTACCGACGGGAAGCCGAGCTGCATCAAAGAAGGCAGCCGGTATTATAAAAATAGTTTTGGTTTGGATCGTAAAATCATTAATAAAACCTTAAACCAGGCTGCCCGCTGCCGCCGGTTGAATATTCCGATTACCACCTTCATGATTGCCAGGGACGCTTATTTGCAGCGCTTTGTGGCAGAGTTTACCCGCATTAATCACGGACGGGCGTTTTATAGCAGTCTTAAAGGTTTGGGTGAATATATTTTTGAGGATTATATCCGCAACCGCCGCCGCCGGGTTAATTAAATTTGTAATTCAGGAGATGATATAGATGAATAAGCAGGATTTATTAAACATAAAAACACTGGGAGAATTGAAAAAGGCAGGGTATGTTAGTCGTCCTATTAAGGATGAAATGCGCGCTAATTTGATTAGGCGCATGCAATCGGGAAAAGCGGTATTTGAAGGTATTATCGGATTTAATGATTCAGTCATTCCGGATTTGCAGCGGGCGATTTTATCGCGCCATAATATTATTCTGCTTGGATTGCGCGGGCAGGCTAAAACCCGAATCGCCCGGTTGATGGTCAACCTGCTGGATGAATACATTCCAGTGGTGCACGGCTCCGAATTAAATGATGATCCTTTGCAGCCTTTATCCCGGTATGCCGTCGATTTAATCAGTGAGCGGGGTGACAATACGCCCATCCGCTGGATGCATCGTTCGGAGCGTTATGCGGAAAAATTGGCCACGCCGGATGTGTCTATTGCCGATTTAATCGGCGATTTGGATCCGATTAAAGCCGCCGCTCAGAAATTACAGTATTCCGATGAACGGGTGATTCATTTTGGACTTATCCCGCGTTCACACCGATCTATTTTTGTGATAAATGAATTACCGGATTTGCAGGCCCGTATTCAAGTCGCTTTATTTAATATTCTGCAGGAAAAAGATATTCAGATACGCGGATTTAAAATACGTCTGCCGCTGGATATCGCCTTTGTTTTTACAGCTAACCCGGAAGACTATACCAATCGCGGTTCGATTGTGACGCCTTTAAAAGACCGCATCGACAGCCAGATTTTAACCCATTATCCGAAATCGTTAACCATTGCCCGGCAGATTACAGCTCAGGAAGCAAAGGTGACTGAAGAACAGCAGAAAAATATCTTTGTGCCGGAACTGATCCGCGACCTGATTGAACAAATTGCCATTGAAGCACGCGACAGCGAATATGTTGATCCCAACAGCGGCGTCTCGGCCCGCCTATCCATTTCCGCTTATGAGAATTTAATCAGCGCCGCGGAACGCCGGATGCTGCTCAATAAAGAAAGTAAAACCACAGCGCGAATCTCAGATATTTTTGGCGTAATTCCTTCAATTACCGGCAAAGTGGAACTGGTTTATGAAGGCGAACAGGAAGGACCTATTAAAATTGCTCATATTTTAATTAATAAAGCTATTCGTACACAATTTCTTAATTATTTCCCCAATCCGGAAAAACATAAGCGGGAACAGGAACTGAATCCCTTTAACCGGATTACGGATTATTTTGATGAAAACCACGCAGTGCAGTTATTGCTGGATTATTCCAATAAGGATTATGAATCTACACTCGAAAATATACCGGGACTTGCAGAAGTTATTAAAAAGATTCACCCAAAAGCCGGTAAGGAAGAGCGATTGCTGCTCATGGAGTTTATTTTACACGGGTTGGCCGAGTATTCATTTTTAAGTAAATATTCCCTGGATACAGGCATTGAGTTCCGGGATATGATGAGCGGTATGATGACCGAAGCGGATGAAGAAGACGAGGATGATTTTCGTGAACTGCGGGATATAATTTAATGGAGAACCATTTGCCGGATTGTGATAAAATATTTGAATTTCTTTGTAACATAACGATAATGAATACGTATCAGAATTTAAAATGATTGTATAACGGAGAGAACTAGATGAAGAATTATTTTCAGGGAATTGTGGTGCTGCTTCTGGCCATCCCATTTATATACATGGCTTATGATGTGAGCAGGGAAGTATTGAAAAAATCGTATGTATTGGTTACGACTAAAACAAAACCGATGATCAAAAATATTACGAACTTTTTATTTGACTTATAACTCCTCCTTGGTTAGGGATAGATTAAGGCGGTTCCATTTTGGGACCGCCTTTTTTGTTATAATAAGTTAAGTCTTACAAAAAAAAACAACGTTTGAAAGAAAATTCAGAAGATGTTGGAAGAATAACATGTTGTCATCTTTTTTTAGTGACAGGATTTATTTTTTTAAAAACTTTAAAAACGTGTATGACCGTGTTTTTTATTGATAATGATAAATTCATTTAATAAACTTCCTTTGTACATGAAATATGTTTTATTCCAATCTACATTCCTGGCAAACATTGAAATATTATAAAATTTATGTATTTACCTGGAATTCTGATTACTGAATTTTTAAAAAGGGGTAAATGCAATTAAAAAAGTTTTAGTTAGGGTAATAATATGCCTTTTAGAGAATTGTTAAAGAAATTAATAAATGATTTTAATCTTAACAACCTTACCGATTTTTTCAGAAATGTTAATGAAAGCTTTGTTCCGTCCTTAGAAGATTATTCCATTTATAAAGAAGATACTAAAGTTCAATTGACGGATATACAAAAAGTCGGTGAAATTGAATTTAGCGATGCAGAGCGATTAATTGTACTGGCTGCAAATACAGAAAAAGAACTTACAAGTAGAACAGGAAAAAAACAGCAATATGAACTGGCCAGGAAAATAATAAGAGATAAAAGATATGACGCAGGTATTTTTGTTTTTTATGATGATAGAGGAAATTTTAGATTCAGTTTAATTGTAGCAACATATTCTGGTACTACAAGACAATACACTAACTTTAGAAGATATACTTATTATGTATCTCCCGAATTGCCTAATAAAACATTCATCAATCAAATTGGCAAGGAAGATTTTTCGTCAATAGAAAATATTTTAGCTGCATTCTCTTTGGAAGCTGTATCGGATGAGTTCTACAATGCCTTTAAACCATTGTTCGATGAAATTGCCGAATCAGTAAAAGGCGGACAGCAGCCGGATCAATTGAAACAGGATTTTGCCTTATTATTTGCCATTCGCATAATATTCTTAGGTTTTGTGCAAAAAAAAGGATGGTTAGGAAATAATCAACAATTCATTCAGGATTTCTGGAATGAGTATAAAAAACAATTTTACGGCGGTGACAAATTTTATTCGGAATGGCTGTATCCATTATTTTTTGAAGCATTGAATTCTCCCCCGGGAAGGCCGGTTAAATATCAAAACAATGATTTTTCTAACGAAACCAAATCTGTTTTACAAATTGCGCCTTATCTTAACGGAGAACTTTTCAAGGAAAAGGACGGTATCGATAATTTGGATTTATGGATACCGGATTCTAAAATTGAAAAATATTTTGATTTCTTATTCCAATATAATTTTACCATAGAAGAAAATACACTTTACGATGAAGAACTGGAACTCAATCCTGAATTTTTGGGCATCATTTTTGAGAACCTGGTGGTAAAAGCCGACGGCGCCGTTTATACGCCAAGAACTGAAGTGGATTTAATGTGCCGGCTGGCTTTAGTCAAATGGTTACAAAAAAATAGTTCCGCAGATATAAAGGATTTATATGAATTATTCTTTCGGGAACAAGGACAGGATATCGATTACGATGAACATCAGAAACAGGGTGATTTTACCACCGCACAAATACGTGAACTGATAAACCTGTTGCAAAATGTTACCGTTTGCGATCCTGCCGCCGGATCGGGCGCGTTTGAAGTAGGCATGATGCAGGTTTTAAACGAAATATTGGATAGTCTTTACACGAGAAATAATAAACCTGAAGATCTCGCGCAAAAAAGCCCATATGAACAGAAAAAAGAAATTATCGGCAATTCTCTTTATGGCGTTGAAGTCAAGCACTGGGCTGTCTGGATCAATCACCTAAGATTATGGCTGACCTTATTTATAGACATGCCGGATGATTATAAAAACTCACAGCAACCATTATTGCCCAACTTAAACTTCAAAGTTAGGCGCGGAGATTCCTTAGTCCAGCGGATTGGCAGTAAGATGTTCCCGGTTCAGGAACACGCTAATTTAAATGCCGATTTAAAAAGGAAAATAACCGAACTTAAAAAATTAAAGGTAGAATTCTTTAACAACAAAGGACATAAAACCGGTTATGTCAGGCAGCAGGAAAATTTACTATTCAGAGAAATATTGGATTCCGAAATAAATGAGAAAAAGAGAACGCTTCAGGGGCCCATACAACAACACGGTACGCAGAAAGGCTTATTTGGTATCCAGGATAAAACCGCCCAGCAGGTTATACAATTATCTTCAACCTATAGGGACAAGCTGAAGCAGGAAATTGCCGAACTGGAGGAGCAAAAGAGAAATTTAAAAGACGAGCACCCGCTGATCTGGAATATAGAATTTGCCGAAATTTTCTTCGATAAAGGCGGATTTGATATCATCATCGGCAATCCGCCTTATGTACGGCAGGAAGAAATTGCCGATCCGAATGGCAATATAAATCCAAAGGATTATAAAGCTGCCCTGCAGGAAATGGTGCGGATGGATTTTCCAAAGCATTTTATAAAAGAAATGAAAATTGACGGCAAATCTGATTTATATACGTTTTTTTATGTCCGTTCACTGAATCTGCTAAATACTTCCGGTATTCACGTATTTATCTGTTCCAATTCCTGGCTGGATGTGGGTTACGGCGTTTGGCTGCAATATTTTCTTTTAAAAAATATACCCGTTCATTTTATTATCGATAATCATGCCCGGCGCAGTTTTATAAAATCGGATATTAACACGATCATTTCCGTATTGGGCGCCCCTGGCCCTGTGCGTCATTCTGATCCCGCCAAAGCGGGAGAAGAATCTCTAATTAAATTCATTGCCTTCAAAAGACCCTTTGTTGAATGTATTCTAACCGAAAACCTGCTGGAAATTGAAAAGGCACAGGAAATATTAACAACCGACGCCTTTCGTGTTTACCCAATTCAACGAATAGACCTTCTAGAAGAAGGTGCTTTAAAATTAAATGACTTGGATACTGGAACATATATTGGAGACAAATGGGGAGGAAAATACTTACGGGCACCAGATGTTTATTTTAAAATTATTCTTAATTCTGGAAATAAAATAATTCCATTAGGAGAAATATGTAAAGTAATTACGATATCATGGTCAAGACAAGGTAGAAATTCTGAAATTATTTTATCAAAATTAAATGTCAGTAAAAAAGAAAATATGGTTGAACTATTTAAATCACCTAGAGATGTCGAATCAATTACCATTAATATAAAATCAACAAAATATTATCTCAAAACAGATAGCAAAATTAGAAAGCAAATAAAATATG
>JAFGKZ010000274.1 GCA_016928315.1 Calditrichaceae bacterium | reverse complement strand
TGGCATCTTATGCTAAGTCAGATGGGTTATATCATCATGAGTGTGGATAACAGGGGAACACCCGGACCATTAGGCAGTAAATGGCGCAAATATCAATACAAACAAATTGGAATTGTTAATTCAGCCGATCAGGCAGCGGCCGTTCGTAAAATACGGGAATGGGATTTTGTTGATTCCACACGCATTGGTGTCTGGGGCTGGAGCGGCGGCGGCACGATGAGCTTAAACTGCATTTTCCGTTATCCCCAATTATATCAAACCGCCATGGCGGTTGCGGCCGTGAGTGATGAACGGTTATATGATACTATTTACCAGGAACGTTATATGGGGTTGCTGAATGAAAATCAGGATAATTATATTAAAGGCTCTGCGGTGACCTACGCGAATCAGCTTAAGGGAAATCTTTTGCTTCTCCACGGTACCAATGATGATAACGTTCATTATCAGAATTTTGAGGTACTGGTTAATGAACTCATCAAACATAATAAAATGTTTACGGCGGCGCCCTATCCGAATCGGACACATAGCATTTACATGCCGCCCAATTCACGCCGGCATGTGTTTGAAACGTTAACATGGTATCTCAAAAACAATCTTCCCCCCGGACCGGTTGAATAATCGAACCTGCGAATAAATTTTTTTTGGTAGAAATAAAATGTTTTTTAATTTATGAACAATGAATTTATATTAATACTGATTAAATGTCCCACCCAGCCCATCCCTGATATCAGGGAGGGGGGTGAGTTATTTAAATTAACAGTTTATCATAAACTACAGGGATTTTTATGAAGACAACACTATTATTTTTAGCGGCAGGTATGGGCAGCCGTTATGGCGGTTTAAAGCAGCTTGATGAATTTGGACCAAACGGCGAAACCTTAATGGAATATTCCATTTATGATGGCATCAAGGCTGGGTTCGAAAAAATTGTATTCGTTATTCGCCGGGATTTTGAACAGGCATTTATTGAAACGTATATCGATAAGATTAAAGATAAAATTGAAGTTGATTATGTTTTCCAGGAATTAACTGCCTTACCGGAAGGTTACCGTGTTCCCGATAACCGCGAGAAACCCTGGGGAACCGGCCATGCTATCCTGGCGGCAAAAAATGCCATCGATGGTCCTTTCGCTGTGCTTAATGCCGATGATTTTTACGGAAGGGAAGCCTATCAGATTATTCATGATTTTCTTGCAAACATTGATCAATATGAATCAACTACATACACGATTATTGGTTATCCGCTGCCTAAGACTTTGTCCGAGCACGGGCATGTTTCCCGCGGCGTGTGTGAAATCGACGCGGATGGTAATCTGATTAAAGTGACGGAACGATTGAAAATTACCCGTGAAAAAGACGGCATTTATTATCATGAAAACGATAAATCATTTTTACTGTCAGAAGATACTTCGGTTTCTATGAATCTAATGGGATTTGATAAGACATTTTTTAATTATCTTGATCAGTATTTCACCGATTTTTTAGATAAATCCATTCACGACCCAAAATCGGAATACTTGCTTCCTGCTGTCGTAAATACACTGGCACAAAATGGCAAAGTTAAAGTGAAAATTTTAAAGACAGATGCACAATGGTTTGGTGTAACCTACCAGGAAGACCGCCCGATAGTGATTCAAAAATTAAAGGCTATGGTTGATAAGGGTATCTATCCTTCCGAATTATGGGATTAATTGAAAACATTGTAAATGCATATTCATTATATACAACACGTGCCCTTCGAAGGGCTTGGCAGTATTGAACCGACGCTAATTAAGAAGGGCTATTCAATTTCAGTGATACGGATATATAAGGATGATCCGTTACCTGTAGTATCGGAAATTGATTGGTTAATTGTTCTGGGTGGACCGATGGGTGTGCTGGATGAAAAGAAACATCCCTGGCTGAAAACAGAAAAAAAATTTATCCGAGATACGATTCAGGCCGGTAAAATAGTGTTGGGCATCTGTTTGGGATCCCAGCTTATCGCCGAAGCTTTAGGCGCAAAAGTCTATAAAAATAAATACCGTGAAATCGGCTGGTTTGATATAAATATTAATCCTGATCTCAACCATACCCTCTTAAATGGTGTGTTCCCGTCAAAAACCATAGTTTTCCACTGGCATGGCGATACTTTTAATATTCCCGAAGGGGCCATTCCTATCGCTGCCAGTGAAGCTACGCCAAATCAGGGATTTGTATTTGATAATCGCGTTATCGCATTGCAATTTCATCTTGAAATAACACCTGCATCCGCCGGGGCTCTTATAGAAAACTGCCGGGATGAATTGGATGGCTCATCATATGTGCAAAACGCGCAGGAAATAATGGGTGATATCAGAAGATTCGAATCAATAAATACTCTAATGAGTAAGGTTTTAAAAGCTATCGAAAAAGATTTTATAATTTGAGTATTAAAACTATACACTGTTCAGTAATTACTTATATTTAATCCCATATATTCTGCTGATAAAAAATGTATTAGATTCTTTCACTTTATTGGTCTTTCCTAAAATAACTATTATATTTTCCGGTTAAGTAAACTCCTGAATTATATATTTAGGTTA
>JAFGKZ010000273.1 GCA_016928315.1 Calditrichaceae bacterium | reverse complement strand
GTATTTTGAAGTAAATTTTTTCATGCAATAATATACAAAATTTTTTACTTTGTTTGCAGCTTGTCTGCGTTAAGAATTAATCAGGTTAGATAAGGCATTGCTCAGAAAACCGATAAAAATTATACAATAATTTACAAACAGAACATCCTTAATGCCGCTGATACTGAAAGTAATTTTTCAACTCGCTATAAGCCTGCTCACAGGATAGAGACCGGTTTTCATCAAAAAATACTTTTTTACGATAGGTTTCAATAAACGTCAGCTGTTCCAGCATTTTCATCCGATACCCATTCTGGATCTGTAGAAACTTTGTACCAATCTTATAATTACCCCCATTAGGTTTACACCAAACCACCTCAGAAATTACCCGAAATGCAGGTTGAGTTACAGGAATTGTAATAGTTAATATGGCACCTTTGCGATAGGCCACATCCGATTCAAATGATAGGCCTTCAAAACTAATATCGTTCAGGCGTTCAAATTGCAGCTTTTGTCTTCCTGACACAGTTGTATCAATACCCGCATTTGAAGCCAGACGGGTACTTATCCTGGGTACTATTGGTTTTGTTTTCATAATCAATATCCCGGAATTTATTGTGTCTATTTTTTTAAAACTAAAGTCTAATTTATTCTGAGTAAATGCCGTTCTGTATTCTAATAGTTCGTCTCTAAAAATCGAAAGTTGAGGCAAATGGTTAAATAAGATACAAAAAAAGCTTGTAGTGTCAAGTGAATAATTATAATATTTAAAAATATTTTTAAATTGTTCCCAATAATTTTAAAGGAATTGTATTTTATAAACACATACAGATAATTATAGACAATTTATGTTGTATTAGCTGTAAAGAATTACTAATTTACACTTGTAAATACAGGTATATAAAATGGATACAAAAAGTAAACTTCTAAATCTGCGTATTTCAGAATCAGAATACGAAGCCATTAAAGAACTGGCTAATGAGAGAGAGATGACGGTATCTCAGTATATCCGTTATATGGCTACTATCTTCCTTCCATTTGATTTAAACAGAGATTTTTTACATACACCCAGTTATAAAAAACGTCTGGAAAAAGATCTGGATAAAATATCCGCCAGCCTTGATAAATCCAAACGCACCATTGAGTTACTGCAACGAAGCGTATATTCAACAGCGCTAAAACTTGAAAGTCAGTTTAAAAAACTACGCATTGAAGCGGCCCAGGAACTGGAAAAAGATTTGGAACGTATCGATTATCTGGTAAAAAGTGAAGATACTCAAATTAAATAAGTGATTTCCGTCGATTGATAAAGCTAAAATCAATATTCCAAAAATGAATCAAATTTTTCCTCATAGCTCAGAGCACATGTCCGAAATTCAGGACAATTCAATCCGCCTGATTATTACTTCCCCGCCCTACTTCAATGTCAAAGACTACGGCATAGATGAACAGATCGGTAAAAGCAGTGAGACCTATGAACATTACATCGAAAGTATGCTGCCGATTTGGAAAGAATGTTTCCGGATTTTAAAACCAAACGGAAAGTTATGTATCAATACACCTATAATGCCGATGGAGAAAAAAATATACTCAACCCATTATAACCGGGATATTTTGAATATAAACAATGATGTTGAACAGTCAGTTTTAACTCATACGGCACTTTACCGCTACGGCAGTATTATCTGGGATAAGGGCAGTACGGATCAATTAATGATGGGTTCATACCCCTATCCGCCGAATTTTTATCTGTTAAATACAATCGAGTATATTAATATTTTTGTCAAGGACGGTCAGCCGGAAAAAATATCAAAGGAAATAAAGGATAAATCAAAACTATCAAAAGAAGAATGGCGGGAGTATATATCCACCATCTGGCGTTTCACGCCGGAGCGCAACCGCGAACATCCGGCTCCCTTTCCGGTTGAGCTGCCTCTGCGTCTGATTAAAATGTATTCATTTATTGATGATATTATTGTTGATCCGTTTATGGGTTCGGGTACTACGGCCGTTGCCGCCCTTTTAAACAATCGAAAATACATCGGTTACGAAATCAATCCGGCATATATAGAATTAACCCATAACCGGTTGCAACAGGTAAAACAGGGTAGACTATTCATCCGGAACAATTTTGGCAAAAAACCGGACTATGAACTTGTTGAGATATTAAAGAAAATGTTTAGGGACAGTTATTTTAATGAGGATGAAATTATCACCATGATGCAAAAAGGCATACCGGTGGATGAAATAATTAAACTGCTTTACACCAGGAATCAATCCTGATTTACTTTAACATTCCAATAGAAGTAATTTCCGAATGATGGAAGATATAATTAGGTGAGTTGTATTTTCTTTGCTTACCCGTGATTGGATCTTTAGGCGAATACCAGCTCGGTTTCATAGTATCAAACCTGTTTTTGTTAACATAACCAATAATAATGGCCTGTCGGGCATGATCGATAATGCGCTGACGTAATTGGTTTGTTTTTTTATCTTCTTTGGCATTATTGGGAATAGGAATGGCGACAAAAATAATCCCGCCTGTGTATTTATTTAAATGATGCTTATGCTTCGCCGTCCACACCCGGCAGCCATAAGGCTCATGAGTAAGAATTTCACCGTAATATAATTTCCGATAAAATTTATTTGGTACGGCTTCTGTCTTTATATCGTACATTAAATGATTAAGACAAAGATCACCGGAATCCACCTGGCGCGTATCATAATTATCGGCTAAATTTATATTCATTCCAAAATAACTGTGAACGGCAATTTCACCCAGAGCGCCGATATAATTGCTTTCGATGTGTGATAATGGAGAACTTCTGGGGATAAACTGCCGGACAATCATGGCTGTTCTGCGCTCAGCATGTAATTGTGCAATCTTTTGCATTTCCGGTGTAATATCGATGCGAACAAAATGTTGATAAACAGCCATATCAGTTTTCTATTAAAGTCCAGGCGCCTTCCAAATTCCATATACTAACGTTTCCATCTGCCAAAGCCGCTATTAGATGCGAATCATCCGGTGAATATTTTAAAGCAGTAATGGCCTTATTATCACCTGCTAAACCAGGAAATTCAATCCACCCATCGGTTGACCATATCTTTATTGTTCCTGTTTCACCGGATGCCGCGGCCAGCCAGTTACCGTTATTAGAAAAAGCGAGCGCCTTAATAGGGCCGGTCTCTTCAGATAATAGTGTACTCTCTGTCCAGTTACTTGTTGACCACACTCTAATTTCACCGTCCGAAGATCCGCTAACCAGGAATTGTGAGTTTGGTGAAAAAGATAGACCTGTAACAGGATTGGAATGATCATACAAAGTATACAAATCGTTCCAGCTATCCGTTGACCAAATTATTATCTGATCATCACTTCCGCCGCTTGCTAACCAGCTGCCGTTGGGAGAAAATTCCAAATCCGATATTTGATCTGTATGTTCTGACAATGTGGAAGAAAAACTCCAGTCGCTGGTACTGCACAGATAGATAAATTTATACTGAGCTAAGGCAAAATAGTCATCATCCATTGAAAACCGGCAGGCTGTGATCGGATATGCGTTCAAATACAGGGTATCAATTTCAGACCAGCCATCGTTATTTAAAATTCGTACTAAACCAAGATTAGTACCCACGGCCAGCCAGGGATGATCATGAGCAAAATCAACATCAACCACATTGGCAGATGCATTGCTTGAACTCCCCTCAACCGATTCGATAAGTGACCAGAAATCCATATTATATATATCACAGGTATTGCCATCACGCCCCAGAATCATTAACGAACCATCTGATGAAAACTCGATAGAATTGACTTCATTACCTGTCAGAGATGGCATATCAATCCATGAAAAAGTATCACTGAATCCAATGTTTCCAGTTAATGGGTTAGATAAATTATACTCTGTTTTGGCTTTTACGACAAGCTTATAAATATAATCTGTATCTATATCATCAAGCGTGTACTCATTTGTGCTGGCAGGGAGCGAAATTGTGATGGTATCTGTTTGATCTTTTATCACATATTGGAAAATATAATCTGTTTCATAGGAATAATTATCAGACCAGCTGATTTTCGCGGAATAGTTATTGATTGAATTTATTTTCAAATTGACTGGAGCCGGAAATTCAGTTTTCGCACTGATCTGGTTTGAAAAGTCTGACTCATAATTTTCTGAGAAGGCTTTGATTCTATATGCATATGATTTATAGGATCTGACAGTTTCATCAATCCAAGTATTTTCATTGGCATCCAATTTGGCAACTTCCAACCAGGGACTTATAATGTCTGACCTTCTTTGGATTATATACCCTTTTTCAAACAGAGAATTATCTTCCCAAACCAACTGGATTTCGTGATCATTCAAAGGATGGGCATTTAACTCAGTTGGAGTTTCCACTTTGATCATCGCATT
>JAFGKZ010000272.1 GCA_016928315.1 Calditrichaceae bacterium | reverse complement strand
GTGGATAAAAAATTATTCTGATTGATGAAATATAATTATAGGTAATTCCGATAATAAAATCAATACATTTTTGTGATGTTTGATTCATATTTTTTATTCAAAGAATCTCTCCTGTCCCGACCTCTAAAATGAATCGGTAACAAAAACTTGTATGAATTCAAACAGTTAAAAGAAAATAGGAGATTACTTAAAATAATAAAAAATTTTCATCGCATCTTTATAATTCTCTTGACAAAATGCCCATAATTGATTATAATTCAGTATCAGATTCATTGTATTCTTGTTCTTGTGACGAACGAAACGCTTGACTTCACATCTGCTGCTGAATCGGAATCTCTTATCATCGCCTGAACTGGTTAATAAATCGTACGTCAATTAGTTTATAGTTTTGAAGTCCACCGCTCACGGTTGCTTTACAACAAAACCATGAACCTTTGAACCGTAAACCCTGAACCATTGTAGTTACGTTTCGAATCCACTTGAGTACTAAAAAACTGATTGGTCTAAAGCTGAACTATTTTAGAGGACTGGATCTGGATATGAATCGTGCTATTCTTTTCTTTATCATCTTGCAAATCATTTTAATCTCTTCCCTCTTCGCCCTTGATCCCCATAAGCGAATCACGCAATATGATATCCGCGTTTATACTGCCAAAGATGGACTCCCCATGAATTCGTTAAAAAAGATCTTCCAGGATTCCCGCGGCTATATCTGGATTGGTACGCAGGAGGGATTGGTACGCTTTGATGGCGTTGAATTCAAACTTTATAATAAAAGTCAGTATCCGGGTTTAAAGTGTAATTTTATCTGGGATATTGATGAGGATGCAAGTGGGAATTTATGGTTGGCAACGAATGGTGGAGGAATTAACTGCTTTGATGGAATGAAATTTACGACCTACGATACCAGTTATGGATTAGTTCATAATATAGCATTTAGAATTTTAATCGGTAGAGATAGTACCATCTGGATTGGTACTCAGGACGGTTTAAGTCGATTTAAGAACGGTAAATTTAAAAATTTTGCATATAAAACTGGATTAGGAGCCGACTATATTCAATCAATTACTGAAGATAAAAATGGGCAAATCTATGTTAGTGGTTATGGTCCGGCTGTTAGTATTTTAAAAAATGACATTATCATTAAGAATATCGAACGGGAACTAATTATGTGTCTGTATACAAAACGATCTGGTGAAATAATTTTAGGATCACAGAATGGTGAGGTGTTAATTTTAAATAATAGCAATCCAGATACATTAGCTTCTCTAATAAATCCGCAATTTAACAGGTACTCCATACGAGCAATAGTTGAAGATCATAATCAAAATATTTGGTTTTGTACAGAAGGCATTGGTATTCTTCGATATAGTAATCATAAAATAAAACATCTCAATATTGAAAATGAGCCATTATTAGGAACAAACTTTTTTTATACCTGTATCGAAGACAGAGAAGGCAATCTCTGGTTTGGCGGTGATGGATCGGGATTAATCCAATTAAAGGATAATAAATTTATAACTTTTGGTACGAAAGAAGGTCTATCTTCGCATTATGCACTTACAGTATGCGAAGATCATAAAGGTAATATTTGGGTGGGCTTTCGTGATCCTGGATTTTCAAAAATTAACCAAGAAAATATTGAAAACTTTCGCGTAAGCGATATTATGCCAATTCAGGCAGTTGTATCAATAATTCCTGCTACTGATAGTACATGTTTATTTCTTGGAGTTGAACAAAACGGTTTATTTAAATTATCAACTAATAAAGTTAAGAATTATCAAATACGGGATGATTCATTTCCAACTGCAGCCCCTTCACTTTATATTGATCAGACTGAACATTTGTGGATTGGCGGCAATGGATTTATAAGTCAATACATCAACAATGAATTCAAAAAGTGCTGGCTTTCAAAAAATCCAAATGGGCGCACGGATGTCATCGCGATTGTCCAGACTCCGGATACTCAATTATGGTTTGGAACGTATGGAGTCGGACTTTATAAAATAGTAGACAGTGTATGGACACAAAACGACATAATGGATGAATTAAAAACAGGCGGCATTAATGTTCTCTATTGTGATAAGGATAGTACCCTTTGGATTGGTACCGATAATTTAGGCCTGTACTCCTATAAAAATGGTCAGTATACAAATTATTCCGTTCATGATGGTCTTTTTTGTGATCGCCTCTTCTCCATTCTGGAAGACGATAGTCTCAATCTCTGGTGCAGCACCAATCGCGGTATTTTTAAAGTCAGTAAACAACAACTTCATGACTTTTCCCATGATAAAATTACTAAAATTACCTGTCAGGTATACAATCATTTAGATGGAATGCGAGAAGCAGAATGTAATGGCCGCAGACAGCCCAGTGCCTGGAAAGGCAAAGATGGCCGGCTCTGGTTTACTTCGGTTGCCGGGGTGGTGATGATTGATCCTAATAATTATCCGGTTAATCGAAAAAGACCACCAGTTTATATTGAGTACGCTTCAAGTAAGGATAGCACTTATCGCTGGCAGGACACCCCCATTCAACTGAAAGATCATGAACGTGATCTGGAAATCCATTATACAGTCCTCAGTTTCGTTGTGCCGGAGCGAGTTCGTTTTAAATATCAACTTATCGGCTATGATAAAGATTGGGTTGAGGCGGATACCCGTCGTACCGCTTATTATACCAACCTGCCAAAGGGAAATTATACTTTTCATGTTATTGCCTGTAATAACGATGGGCTCTGGAATCATGAAGGCGCCCAACTAAAGCTGAATATACCACCTTACTGGTGGGAAACTGTCTGGGCATTTACAGGATATTTTCTAACATTTCTATTTATTGTTTCCTGGATTGTTCGGGTACGTACCAGAAGAATTCATTTAAACGCCGCTCTTCGGGTGAAAGAAGAAAAAGCCAAAAATATTATTGATTTGGACCAGACAAAATCACGGTTTTTTGCCAGTGTTTCCCATGAATTCCGAACCCCTTTGACACTTATTAAAGCCCCGTTACAGGATTTATTGACAGAAACCAAAGAAAACGCCAAGAGAAATATCCTTCAGACAATGCTCAGGAATACGATTCGTCTGGAAAAGTTAGTGGATGAATTGCTTGATTGGAGTCAATTTCAGCAGGGAAAACAAAAATTGCAGGCGCGTCCTATCCAATTAATCCCATTCCTGAGAACGATAATCGCTGCCTTTGAATCATATTCCAGACAAAAAAATATTCCACTGACGCTTGACTATTCTGAAAGTGGGATTCAAAATCCGGATGCGTTTTATTTATATCTTGACGCAGATAAAATGGAAAAAGTTATCACCAATCTGTTATCCAATGCCTTAAAATTTACTCACTCAGGCGGAAAAGTCACGGTTCGGGTTGATTTATCATCCGATTCATCAGTTAATGATACTAATAGCAGCGTAAAAATTTGCGTCATCGATACGGGTATTGGCATTCCCGCACATATTTTACCGCATCTCTTTGATTATTTCTATCGGTATCGCGATGAAAATAATCAAAAAGAATCCGGCACAGGTATCGGCCTTGCCTTATCCCGTGAGATGGTAAAATTACATCATGGCGAGATAGAAGTAACAAGCATCGAAGGTCAGGGAAGTACATTCACCATTACGCTGTTAACAGGCAAAAATCATTTAAAACCAGAAGAAATTATTTCTGAAAAGCTATCAGACGCGCTATTATCTGCTCCTGCGACTGATTTGACACAATTCGATGGAGACAGAGAACAATCTGAAGCCGCTGAACTATCCACAGAAAAGCTCAAAAATGTTGATAAATCCATGATTCTTCTCGTGGAAGATAATCCCGATATGCGGAACTATCTCATTCAATTTTTAAGTCAGAAATTTCTGGTTTTGGATGCCAAAGATGGCCAGGAAGGATTAAACAAGGCAATTGCCGAAATCCCCGACTTGATTATCAGTGACATTATGATGCCCCGGATGGATGGATTTCAACTGTGTGAAAAATTAAAAAGTAGTCCACTTACAAGTCATATCCCCATCATCCTGCTGACGGCAAAAGGTTCCGCCGATTGCAAAATAGAAGGACTGGAACATGGAGCAGTTGATTACCTGACCAAACCATTTGATAAACAGGAATTATTATTACGCATTCAAAACCTGCTCCAGATTCAAAAAGCGCAACAGGAATTGTTACAGCGACAAATTACGGCAATTGATTTAAAAATTTCAAAATTACGGATATCATCAGCCGATGAAAAATTTCTCCGGAAGGTTTTTGAAATTATTGAAGCCAATTTATATGATTCCGAATTTATTGCGAATAATCTGGCACAAAGTATCGGATTTAGTCGAACTCATCTCAATCGAAAAATTTATGCATTAACCGGTCTCAAAACAAATGAGCTCATTCGTTCAATCCGTTTAAAGATGGCTGCCCGACTCTTAAAAAGTAAAGATGGGTCCGTTTCGGAAATTGCCTATAAGGTTGGCTTTAATCATCTATCCTATTTTGCGCGTTGTTTTAAAAAACAGTATGGTATTGAACCATCAGAATATGGAGTTTAGTTTACTTCTCAGAAATGCCACAAAACTACTCCCTCTCCCGCTGGGCTGATCGTGTCCCACATCTTTTACTGGATACGGGGAGATGAAGAATTCCCCTTCCCTATTTTTTTAGGGAAGGGGCCAGGGGATGGGTAAAAAAGGATGCTGACATAACAAAGCAATATTTTTAATAATTAAGTTTCATCGTGACCAGGAGAAAAGTTTAAATTTGTTCTTATCAACACCATTTTCTAACCCATCCCCCAACCCCTTCCCTCAAATCAGGGAAGGGGAGT
>JAFGKZ010000271.1 GCA_016928315.1 Calditrichaceae bacterium | reverse complement strand
TGATTTTATTGATCTATTAACTATATTACTTCAAACATAAAGCTATTCATAATATAAGTTAATCTGAGTATGAATCATGCCACTAACAATTAAACAATATTTATCATTAGGTGCGGCGACATCAAAAGAGATACAGGCGCATACAGGCTTAAGTCAACCTACTGTTGCGCGAAGATTAATATCGATGGGTGATCAAATTATTAATTTGAACATCGGTCGATCACCTAAATATGCTTTAACGAAAAATGCATTTGGGCAAGATGATAAACTCCCGTTAGCAATGGTTGATGCATATGGAAATACAGTTTTAGCGGGCATTATTCGGCCCTTGGCCCATGGCGGTTTCTTTTTAGAAACAGCAACAGGTGTTCCTTCCGTTTTATTAGGTGTAAACAGGGATGGATTGTTTGATGATTTGCCATATTTTTTATTAGACCTATGTCCACAAGGATTTTTAGGTAGAAAAATTGCCGAAGATCTGGCAAAACAATCAGATTTTTTTCCTTCTGATCCAAGGAAATGGAATACTGATCACATCGGTAGATTTTTAGTATCGAATGGAGATGATCTTCCCGGTAATTTTAAATTTGGTCAACAAGCTTTACATCGAATTAGACATAAACCGATTGCTACTAGTGAGTCAGATTATCCTGGATTAGCGGATAGTGTAATGAGCGGTGAAATCCCAGGATCTTCAGCCGGGGGTGAACAACCAAAATTTACTACTTATTGTGGTACGCGATCTGTTCATGTGATAGTAAAATTTACACCACGGGGTGATAATGAAGTAGTGTCTAGATGGCGAGATATCTTGTTAACTGAGTACCATGCTACTGAAACACTTCATAGATATAATTATCCTGCGGCAGAAACACGTCTAATTGATATTGATGGGAGGTTGTTTTTAGAGTCACAAAGATTTGATAGAAGTGGCGCTTATGGCAGGCTATCCATGGTATCACTTCAATTTATAGATAATGAATTTACTGGAGTTGGAAGTACTTGGCCCCAGGTTATAAGCGCTTTATATAAAAAAGGGTTAGTCAGTTGGCAGCATGTATATGATGCTGAAATGTTATGGCTATTTGGAAACTTGATAAATAATACAGATATGCATTTAGGTAATTTAAGTTTTGCGATAGATGGTGATGTATTTAGATTGTTGCCTGCATATGACATGTGTTCTATGGGATTTGCGCCAAAAAGCGGTGGAGAAATTACTCCATATAACTACAGACCACAATTACCCAGGGTAATTTATCTTAAAGAAGAGAGTGTAAATTATGCAAAAGAAATTGCTGTAGAATTTTGGACAAGGATTTCAAGTGAGGGAAGAATATCTGAAGATTTTAAAAATTTTTTAAGAAATGAAAATCCAATTAAATTTTTAAAATAAACCTGACGTACTTTATTTTTAATCAAAATTTATCAATATATCAAATGAACATTAATATTAAAGATAGATAGCGAAGAATCGTCATATAATAAAATGAGACCCTTCGCTGCGCTCAGAAAGACAGATTCAATTTATTCTACAATTTTATAAATCTTATTATTCCATCTGAAAATTATTTTTTCTCCGATGGCAAGAATATCTTTTAACTTATTATCTTTTTGTAATAAATCAAAGTATTCACTACTTAGAAATTTAATCTCGGTTGCGCTTTTAGCTGTATTAATTCCTTGTTCAGTCCAGATACCATTCTTCAAATAAAAGGTTTTATTAATCACACGCTTCATGGTGATCAGCATTTCTGTACTTTGTTCTGTATTGGCTATTTTTTTCTGCACCCGGCTGGACATCACAGCGCCTTTTCCTGATGAGGCTGATGGCGCTGCGGCAGTCTGTGTTATAGCATCAAAGAATCCTCCTCCGCCAAGGGCTTCCTCATCCATCTCTGCTTTTTTATCACGGGCTTTTTGTACTGATTGCATTCTTCGCCCGGATACCCCAGCCTGCAGGTTTAAAACTTCTCTTTCGACTGCAGCCAGTTCTTCCTGCTGCTCAGTTACCAGATAGGATGTGTATGGGGTTACGATTCCGTATTCTTCGCCAAGCGCTTTTACGCTTTCAACCAATTCCTTATTTTCTCCATTAAACCGGATTTGTGTCAGCAGATGACTCACCTTTCTGTTTGCCCAGATATTATCGACAAAATCATTATCACTATCACGCCGTTTGAATTCCATATTATATTCAAATTTACGCGTAATATTTCCTTGTTTTCCTGATAGCACGATGGTTGTATTACCGGGATTCCGATAACGTCCAACGACAATCACTGATTGTCCCTGAAAAATATCCGGAAGTTTTTGCGGATACACATCATAAACATTCGCATTGGCAAAATCAATTTGCGGATCGGTTAAAACCGGACTGGATATTTTGGCAAAAAGGGTTGAAATTTCCCGTTCAATATTTTCACCTGGCTTTACATAATTAGCGCTGCCATGACTATCACTGGAAATTTTATCCAGTAAGAAAGTATTTACATCATAGCCTACACCAAAACTAAAAATACGAATGAAATCATTGCCGGCATTTTTAATATTGGCAAGAATAGAATTGATATCCTGTTCACCTTCCGTAGGCAGACCGTCAGTCAGGAAGACGATATTCGTTGGCCTTTCGTTCCTCTCGGTTTTCAGTCTCAGCGCTGTCAACATAGCCTCATTGATATTAGTACCGCCGTTGGCATCCAGATTATTAATAAAATAACGGGCATTTTCAATCTCATCCTGACCAGCCTTTTTTAGGGCCTTCTGAAAATTATTAACCGACGAACTGAACGTGATTATTTCGAAACGATCTTCCTTATTTAAGCCGTTTATGCAAAACTTCAGAGCCTCCCGCGCCTGTTCGATTTTTTCACCCTGCATACTACCGGAAACATCAATCACAAAAATAAAATCCTTAGAAATAATTTTCTTCTGATCGATTTGATACTTGGGTGATGCATAAAATAAAAAATAACCATCTTTATCAGTTCGTGGTCTAAAAGTAAACAAATTGGCATTGATTTCATTCTCAGCCAGAGAATAATAAATAATCAGATCTTTTGTGCTTTCAATATTGTTTTGTTCCATTGTAATGGTTACGTGGCGGGCGTCTTTACGATTAATCTGTACCTGGTGCGAAGGCGAATAAATATTAGCCAGTTCACGATCAGCTTTAAGTTCGATTTTCATGTGGTATTGTGAAATACTGCCCTGGCCACATTGACGAATTGGCAAGGTAAAACGATACATATCTGCATCGTTTCGGATAACCTGGTTATAACTCAATTCAATTTTACGTTCACTGTTTGCTTCAATAGGGAAAATACGCGCTTTAAATAATCCATGACCTACAAATTCAAGCAGGGCAGGATCGCGCATGCTGCGAACAATATCCGTATAGATTTTATCGGCTTGTCCGGCATCCAAAACCCGGCCTTTGGTTTTTTTGCCGTCGATATATAAATAAAAATCGTTCACATTGGCTTCATCGGGAATAGCAAATAAATACTCACCCTCAAGGCGGAAACGTGATGGATTCGCAAAGGTCTGTTCTAATGTAATGGTGCCCACATTTTCTTTAATATGGATTTGTGCATCAACATTCCTCAGTTCAATCTGCTGATTCGGCAATTCACGTGGGGGTTCAGGAATAATAATGCGTCCCTGTGCAAATAATAAGGATGCTATAAATAACTGCATTAAAAATGATAAAATAAAACGATTCATAACTCTTCTCCTTTTAACTTAGTCTAAATTTTAATCTTTATATCCGAATAAATTTTTAACCATTACAATCCTTTAATAACATCAAATAAAAAAAAGTAAATGAAACAACGAAATAAGTTAACTTTTTAAATGCAGTTGCGTATTGAGATAAAATCAATTTTCGTATAGAAAGGTGAAAATGAGTAAATATAAAAATAGAGTATGTCCTATGGAAAGTGCCGGAAGTTTGGATACTAAATTTAGGAGATGGCTGCAAAATCCTTATAGATTATTAAAACAGTACATCATAGAAGGCCTGACGGTACTCGATGTCGGCTGTGGTCCCGGATTCTTTTCCATTCCCTTAGCCGAAATGGTCGGACCTGCTGGTAAAGTTATAGCTGCAGATTTGCAGGAAGGTATGCTTGAAATTATCCATAATAAGATCAAAAGCACCGATCTTGAAAAGAATATTCAGTTGCATAAATGTGAAAAAGAACGTATCGGGTATACAGGCGAAGTTGATTTTGTTTTAGCTTTCTATGTGATCCATGAACTGCCGGATCAAAAAAAATTCTTCGATGAAATGTTTTCAATTCTAAAACCGGGTGGGTACTTTTTAATTGTTGAGCCTAAAATGCATATATCTAAAAAAGATTTAACAACAACAATCAGCCAAAGCGGTGATGCTGGATTTCAGTTATTTGACTTGCCTAAAATATTTCTAAGCCGGTCAGTTGTTCTAAAAAAATAATTTCTTCATCGATACAGGTTGAATAGTATAAATAATATTCGGTATATTGTCTCAATTACTCAATAATATCAGGACTAATTATGAATCGTGTTACTTTGAACCAGGTCATTTTAATTTTAGTCGTATTGTTAATATCCGCGTTATTTATTACCATGATTCAACAATTTCTGATGGTCATTTTAATCAGCGGGATTTTTGCCGCCATGCTCCAGCCGGTTTATCAACGATTCAACCGTTGGTTTAAGGGACGCAATAACCTGAGTTCAGCCATGACCTTGCTTTTTATCTGTTTTGTTGTATTGCTGCCGTTTCTCGGAATACTCGGACTTGTTGCCGGGCAGGCAGTTAAAATCAGTAAAACCGTTAAACCCTGGATCGAGGAAAGAATAGAAGAACCCGGTGTCTTTTCGGAATCCCTACAGTCGCTGCCATTTTATGATACGATTCAAACCTATCGCGATGTTATTATGGAAAAAGGTGGGGAAGTTATCAGCAAATTGAGTACGATACTATTTGAAAGTGTATCAACGGCAACGTTTTCCACGTTTAATTTTTTCTTTCTGTTTTTTATTTTCCTCTATGTCATGTTTTTCTTTTTGAAAGATGGCAGGCTCATATTAGAAAAAATTCTATATTATCTGCCGTTAACGGATCGGGATGAAACGCGTTTATTGGAACGATTTACTTCTGTAACACGGGCTACCGTTAAAGGTACACTTGTAATTGGTATCATTCAGGGTGGATTGGCCGGGCTCGCTTTTTGGATATTCGGCATTGATAATGCGCTTTTCTGGGGAACGATTATGGTTGTACTTTCGATTATTCCGGTGGTTGGATCTGCCATTGTCTGGATTCCCGCTGTAATTATTTTATTAGGGATGGGTCAGTTTGGAAAGGCGATTGGTTTAGCTCTGGTTTGCGGAGTAATCGTTGGAAGTGTGGATAATCTTTTACGGCCGCGCCTGGTAGGTAAAGATTCACAAATGCATGAATTACTTATTCTACTGGGGACCTTGGGCGGTATTAGTCTATTTGGAATTATCGGGTTTATAGTCGGGCCGATTATTGCGGCTCTGTTTGTAACAGTCTGGGATATTTATGGCGAAACCTTTAAAGAATATCTACCGGAAGTGAAATTTGTATCGACCAAGACAAGCGATAAAGGGAAATAGAAATAAGAATATAGAATTTAGTAGAGAGAAGTTCTATTATTAAAATGATCGTAGCACCTGCCTATAATTCCTAAGGAATAACTTAACTTTAGCTCACTTTAGGCACTTTAAACTTTCAAACTCGGACACGAGTATCAAGTAACTTAATAACTAAATAACCACTATCCTATCATCCAAACGTTGCTGTTAGTTATTTTTATCCTTATTTTAATACATCCATTTACAATTCTCACTCAACTGATATAAAAGAAGAAAAGGACGGATGCTTAAACTCAATCTGGTCAGTGATGAAAGTCTGGTTGAACGGATTAGGAATAACGATCGAAGTGCACTTGGTGATCTGTTCATAAAATTTGAAAAGGTGGTTTTTAAACACATCCAGACACATGGTGGCAGCCTGGATGACGCTAAGGATATGCTGCAGGAATCCATCATTGTTCTGTGGCAGAATGTATCGGCTGGGCGGTTTAAACTGCAATCCAAATTAAGCACCTATTTGGTTGCGGTTGCAAAAAATAAATGGATGGTTGAAATGCGTAAAAAGAAAAGGTTTGTGCAGGATGATCCGCCGGAAATTGCGCATCATTCCGAACCTGGAATTTTAGACAAAATTGTTGATAATGAAATGATTGAGCAGGTACGATTTGCATTGGATCAAATCAAACCGGTCTGCAAACAATTGTTATTATTATTCTATTTTGAAGAACGCAGCATGGAAGAAATAGCAAAAATATTGAGCTTTGCCAATATGAATGTTGCCAAGGCAAAAAAGTATCAATGTAAAAAAGCATTGCAGGATTTCGTTATACAGTCAATGCAGAAAGAAAGGAGGATATAATGAATTGCGAATATATTCTCCAAAATGAAATACATGAGAAATTTTTAAGAGGACTATTAAGCGAAGATCAGAAAGCAGAGTATGAATTGCATCTGAAGCAATGCGAATCATGCAGAACAACATTCGAAAATGAGAAAGCGTTATTTGAGGGGATACAGTCTGCGGGGCAGCAGGCTATGAAGCTGGAAATTGAGCGGCAGGTCGAAAAACTAAGAGAGGAACATACAGGGGCTGACTGGACATTAATTTTCAAAGTAGCGGCAGTTTTATTTTTTCTCGTTATTATGCCGGGGACTTTATATTTTTTAAATACAGATTTGTTTACTAAAAAAGCTGAACCGGCGTCTGAGGAAAAAATTGACAGGATGGCCGGTGTCAAATTAGAAGAGGCTGAACCTGTTGAACAAAGTGAAATTCAGGAAGATACCGAAGAAGAAGATGTAAGAGGGGAAATTGCAGGTGGAAAAAAAGAGAAAGTTGAAAAATCCTTTTCTACTTCAAGAGAAAAAAAAGTGACTACAGATATAAAAGATGAAATTAGCCTGTCTGAAAAAACAGATGATGTTGAGTCGTTACAGAATATTTTAGGCAGAGCAGAAGGCAGCGCCGCATCTAAAGAAAATGGTCTTGGCGGTGTGGGAAGTCTTGAGGCTGCCTCTAAACAAACTGTTCCGGAACCGGGAAGAGATAGGAGAGCCACGGCAGCTTCAATAAAATCAAAAAAAGCAGAAACAGATAAAATGGAACGCAGAGCGCCTGCGTTAAGATCTGATGCGTCCAAAATGGCAGCGGATGAAGCAGTTAAACAGCAGGAAACTGTGGAGTTCAGTGATGAAAAGGTTGTGGATTCAGAACCGGCTAAAATTACGCTTTACGAATTGTTACCTACCGAACCCATTATGTTGCAGAAAAATTATCTAGGTGAGGCTGAGGAAGGATTTCCTAAAAAAGCTGAATTAAACACCTTAAACTTTAGTTCTGGATATAAACAGATTATTGCTAATGTTGCACCTCCTGTCAGCGATCTGAATGAGAAATCAGAAGGACGACATAATAAATCATTTAAGATTATATTAATTTCTAAGACTCAGAATTTGATCAACATGAATTGGTATCCTCAATTTGATGTAAGAGCATTTCAACCAAACAAGATATCCATCAAACAAACTGATGATTCTTATTTACTGATTAATTTTAATCAAAAATATCTGTATAAAGTTGATATTAGTAAAGATACCACAGAAGCGGTGCTTCAGGAATAATTACCGCTATTTCGATTAAATTTCGGTTGCATTTAATTCTCAAAACAATGAAATTTATGCCAATAAAAATGTATTTATCCGCTTGGTCATAAAATTGAAGGGATAACAATGCCTAATCTTGAAACTACCTATCTCGGTCTTACCTTAAAAAACCCAATCATTGTGGGTTCAACAGGGTTGACTAAATCAGCTAATAAAATAAAAGCCTGCGAAGATGCCGGAGCCGGCGCAGTCGTGATAAAAAGTCTGTTTGAAGAATCCCTGCGGCATGAAGATCTTGGCCTGGATTCGTCGGCATTGATGCACACCGAGGCGTATGATTATCTTCGGGCCGAAGTTAATATGCAATATGGTCCGGTCGAGTATTGCGATTTGATTAAGGAAGCCAAGAAGACAGTAAAAATTCCCGTAATAGCCAGTATAAATTGTGTATCGCCAAAATGGTGGCCGGATTTTGCCAAAAAAGTTGAAGCTGCAGGCGCCGATGCGCTTGAACTTAATGTCTTTCCTGTTGTGGTTGATGCTATTAACAGCAGCGCTAATGTCGAACAGGTATATCTGGATATTATGGATAGCGTAAAATCGAATATTTCTATCCCCGTGGCCATGAAAATTTCCATGTATATTACCGCTTTACCGCATCTGGCTATTCAGTTGGGTCGAAAAGGATTGGATGGACTGGTGATGTTTAATCGATTCGTTGAACCGGATATTGATATCAAAGAGATGAAACTAAAAACCACTTTTCCTTTTAGCGATGGCGATGATATAAACAATGTTTTACGCTGGATAGCACTTCTATCTGGCCGCGTAAAAAGTGATTTATCCGCCACGACAGGTATTCATTCCTCTGAAGCTATTATTAAGTTATTATTGGCCGGCGCTTCAACAGTGCAATTAGCTTCCGTGTTATATAAAAAGGGATTTAAAGTGATTAATGAACGGCTGTCTGATATTGAAAAATGGATGAAGGATAAGAAATTTGACAAGATATCTGATTTTCAGGGCAAATTGAATTTTGGGAATATTGGAACGCCGGATCTTTATCTCAGATCGCAATTTATGGAGCGTGTTCGTAGTATTGAATAAAAGTAAGGCTGCTTTATAGCAGCCATTTTTGTTTTTAGATTATTCAAATAATCCCTCAATCGAGAGATAACGTTCACCGGAATCATAACTAAAGGTCAGTACCCGGCTACCTTCTGGAATTTCCGGTAACTTTTTAGCTACAGCGGCTAATGAAGCCCCGGAAGAAATGCCAACCAGAATACCTTCTTCTTTGGCTATGCGTATTGCATATGTGAAAGCTTCCTCTTTAGAGACCTGGATTGTCCCATCCAGTAAATTGGTGTGTAAATTTTTTGGTATAAATCCCGCGCCGATACCCTGAATCGGATGCGAACCCGGTTGACCGCCGCTGATCACAGGCGATAATTCCGGCTCGACGGCGAACACTTTCAGTTTGGAGAAAGTTTTTTTCAGTACTTCTGCACAGCCGGTTATATGACCTCCCGTTCCCACGCCGGTAATTAAATAATCTAATCCCTCGGGAAAGTCGTTAATAATTTCCTGGGCAGTCCGTGATCGATGTGCATTGATATTAGCTTCATTTTCAAACTGTCTTGGTATCCAGGCATTTGGTAATTCTTTAGCCAATTCTTCGGCGCGTTCGATGGCCCCTTTCATACCTTTTTCCCGGGGTGTCAATTCAAATTGAGCGCCATAAGCAGACATCAACCGCCTGCGTTCAATAGACATGGATTCCGGCATAACCAGAATCAGCTTATATTTTTTTACGGCCGCTACCATGGCTAAACCGATGCCTGTATTTCCGGATGTTGGTTCAATAATCATAGTATCTTTATTGATAATACCATGTTTTTCAGCATCTTCAATCATGGATAAAGCGATACGATCTTTAATACTACCCCCCGGATTGTTGCGCTCCAGTTTCAGCCAGACTTCTACATTTTTCTTATACAAATAGTTCAGCTGCACATGGGCTGTATTGCCAATACCATCTAAAATGGTTGAATATCTCATGATTTCCCCCTTCTATATTGAATAATTTATTTCTTCAAATTCCAGTTTCTTTGGCCGTACTTTAATTTCACTTGTATTATAAACCATTGAAAGCGGCGGGACACTTTGCGTGAGCCAGACGTTGCCGCCAATAATTGAATCATGACCGATAACCGTTTTTCCGCCCAGAATAGTTGCATTGGAATAGATAATCACATTGTCTTCAATGGTGGGATGTCTTTGTGTATTGGATAAATTTTTATCTACACTTAAGGCTCCCAAGGTGACACCCTGATAAATTTTTACATTATTACCAATTATTGTTGTTTCACCGATGACCACTCCGGTTCCATGATCAATACATAACGCTTCGCCAATTTTTGCTCCCGGATGGATATCAACACCGCTGCGATAATGAGCAAATTCAGTTAAAATTCTTGGAAATATGGGCACTTTTAATTGATAAAATTCGTGGGCAACACGATAGGTATAGATAGCAAAAAATCCCGGATACGCCGAAATAACCTCATCGATACTCTCTGAAGCTGGATCACCTTTATAAATTGCTTCCGCATCTGCTAACAATTTTTTGTATATCATAGGAAGCTCATCAAAAAAATGGGCAGAGATATTATCAATCGGTTGCTTAAGAATAGTTTTTAACGGAAGCAGAATTTTTTTTAGATCACGCTGCAAAAGATTTAACTGGGCGCCTATCTCTTGCGCATTAAAATAAGTATATTCCCCGGAAAAGTGGGGAAACAGTAATTCAGCTAATTCGAGTATAAATTGATGAACGCGTTGTTTGGGTGGCAGGGCATCGTGATTTTTATGTCTGTTTTCTAAAATGATTTGAGCAAATTTCTGTTTCATATAGACCTTTCTTACCTGAGATTAAATCAACCGGACTTTTTTTATAAATCCTATAATAATGTCTCAAAACTATGATTATGCTTGGAAAAAACGTATAGGTGTCAATTGAATGACTTTAACAGCAACAATTGCCCCGCCCGGTATAAGCCGGACGAGAAGAGGCACTCCTTTCAGAGTTCGGGGCAAAATTAGCAGGCGCTAATTTATTTTTGAACAAAATGTATGTATCTATATCTATAATCATAATAAAATTTATAAGGAAAATTTATTTATAATTATTCCGTAATGTTTTCATTTCTTTGCAATCTAATGAATATTTATAAAAAATCAAATGGATTTAAAAAAAGAATCCATAGTAAACTGTGCCGGGTGAAACGCGTATTGCCGGGGCAGGAAAGTGGAAGCGGTCAATAAAAGCTATAAGTTGATTTAAAAGAAGGGAATCCGTTTTAATCCTTTTCAGATTGTAATCAAGCCCGATATAAAATTCCTGTTTTTGATTTTGATAGGAATCCAAACCTATACCTGCTGCAATGTTAAGCCAGTTAGGAAACCATTGCATATATTTTAAGTCTGAAAATCCCCGCGGATTGACCGTTAGCCAAAAGGTCATATGTTCATAATCATGAATACCATGATCCGCTGACTTTTTTTTTATAAAATTGTAGCTCATCTTATAATCGATATTTTGCAGTGGTCTATAATTATATTGCAAAACTGGGTACATCCCGCCGGCAACATTTGATATAAAATCACCGACTGAAAAACCCCAGCTTTCAAAATGGGCATCCCATACTTCCATCGCCCCTAAGAGGCCTATGGAAATTGACGAAGCTAAAATAGAACTGGTTTGATTACTGTATCCACTCCAACGTGATAAAAAATAAATATTCTGTGAAAATAAGCTGGTACTAAACCCATGCCCGAATTTATCCATAGCCCGGTGATAATTATCGAACCAGGTTAAATTACCGTTGGCATCTTTGGCAAAATGAAATTTAACGCGATTATCCTGATAATACGCTTCATCGATGGTCAGTGTTATCATACCAACACAGCTAAGTAAAAGACCGCTTGATACCGCCGCTTTTTTAACACTGAACTGAAGGCTGTCATTTTCAAGATTTTTATATATCGCAAAATTCTGAGTTAAGCCGGGCTGAAACGATAATAATGAAAAAAAGAATAATAATGTGATAAAGTGAAAACTTGTATATTTAATTATTTGCATACATGCCAAGTTAGACATGAATACAATTTAAGACAATATAATGTGATTCATAAAGGCAAAATTTTTATTTTATTGCATAGGTGCGGTCAATTTGCTCAGGATGGTAAAATTTCACATCATCAATACCATTACCATGCTCATCAGTAATTCTGCAGAGAAATCCCCACTCATGTATTCGATTAATAACTTTAATCATGAGTTTATTATATCCGGGGCGCAGAACAACTTTTACAGTGGCATCATCAAAGGGAATATCACTCTCAAGATAGCGGCTAAGTACAAGATTGTCATTAAGCCAAAGTTTAAATGATTCATCGCTGCCAATTCGGATTTCAACAGAATGTTCTTCAGGCACATAAACGTACGTTTGCGCATAAGCAGTCGCCCAATCGGATTTACTGAAGTTTTGATTAAAATCCAGATAACCATCCTGGATACCGTCATTAATAAAATGCCAATTCTGCTTATTATTGCCTGTTAATTCAGGTTGAAAAGTGTGGTCATAACTAAAGGAATTTTTATCAAAATAAGGACCGCTCACCTGCCATTTGGTTTCTTTGGGAATGCCAAGTTCTGAAAAGATTTCTTCAGCTTGCTCGATATTGTTATCATTTTGATAATGCAGGGCGGAAATTATTTTCCCAATAAGCAGCAAATCTTCTCTGTTATTTTCCTCGGCTAATCTGATCATTTCATCACTATAGGCTTTCGCATCAATAGGAGAATTTTTATCAGTTAATGCAATGAATATATATTTCCAGACATTGTTCCATTTTTCATTCCGGTCCTCTGCAATCAACTGAATTTGCAATTTTTGATCTTTGGTCAGATATTTTTTTGCCAGCTCAGCTTCTTCATTGCGCAATGCCATAAGACCCATAGTAAGGTTTAACAAGGTCTGTGATTTATCATCTTTTATTGTATTCTGAAGTTTAGTGAGAA
This sequence comes from Calditrichaceae bacterium, assembly GCA_016928315.1. GTDB lineage: Bacteria > Calditrichota > Calditrichia > Calditrichales > Calditrichaceae > JAFGKZ01. The sequence goes on along the minus strand of JAFGKZ010000271.1, from coordinate 9,610 downwards.
ATGAAATGACTTTCTGCGGATTGAGATCGGACAACAATAAAATGCCGGCCAGCCGATCAATATCATAATAGTGTGTTATTGAATCGAATCTTGCTGCAAAGGCGTCAAAACATTTCTGATAAGCCAAGTTTGCTTTCTCTTTTTCACCAATGGAATGATATATAAATGCCCTGTGATGGGCGATATCCGTGCTGGCCAGTTTAATTTTATGTGATATATCTTCTTCGATCTCATCAATTATCTGTAAGGCATTTTCAATCTGTCCGGATTTCCAGTAAGCATGAACATATCTCCATTTGATGACCTGAGCCATTTTTTCTATTTCAGCATATTGTTCAGCTATTTTAAGATATTTAAACGCATTGTCATAGTCGCCAAGCTCAGTATAAATCCTTCCCAATTTTTCTGCAGAATGATAGAAAGTCGGATCAATTGAAAGAGCGGTTTTAAGTTGCGGAATGGCCTCTTCTAATCGTCCTGCAAACATTAAAATCTCTCCGGCGCTGTCAAATGGATTGGGCTCATCCGGCGCCATTTTTTTATAGGTATTAATATAGGCCAAACCGGTTTTATAATCCTGCAGTAAGGCATAAATATATGCCAGATCGTTATAGATAGTTTTTTGATTGGGACGAAGTTCTTTAACAATTTCGAATTGTTCAAGAGCCTCTTCAAATTCTCCGATTTCCCTGTAAATACGTCCCAACTCGAGATGGAAATCAACATTTGAGGGAAATTCTTCAATGGCTTGTTTTAATTTGGTAATATGTTTTTCGCGTGAATAATCAAACCGAAGTTCCAATAATTCCAATTTGTATTTTTGGGCTTGTGATAATTTATCTATTTTTCTTCTGGCCGCTGTAACAGCCTTTTGAGCGTCATCCCTTTTACCAAGATTAAACTTGATCTCAGCCATCAACAGATATCCAGCGGCAAAATTTGTATCCGCTTTCACGGCCTTCTCGATCCATTCTTCTGACTTGCCATGGAAAAATTTTTCCCGATTCTCAAGTGCGCTGGAATAGCAGCGAAATGCCTCAACTGAGGTGGTCATTTCAATGAGATTGATTGGGTCTGACTGGACTACTTTAAGATCACCACGGATATTTGAGCGGACTTTTTCAGACAGATTATCTACCATTGCAAATAGTTGTTCCATACCAAGTCCGGACACAACTTCTTTGCGGACATAATGCTGTGAATGTGTATCCGTTAATTTTACTTCAATATACATGCTGTCTTTAACCTGATAGAATTTTCCGGATAGGAGCAGATCAGTTTTGGCCCGCTTTGCCAGATCGATGGCGATTGCAGGTTTAAATATATCTTTTTCAGAAAGATTGGCTTGTTCCGCTAATTCAGCAAGGCTGGTCATACTTACTATATTAAGGTAGGGTGATTGTGATAATTCGGTAACGAACATATCCGAGAGACCTCTTTTCAGCCATTCCAAAGCCGGATCGCCGGTTTCATTACTAAAGTATGTGATTGCAATAGAGCTTTGCTCCTGGGGAGATATGCGGATTGTGGAAGAAGCTGTTACCGATGTGTTTGTTTGATTTGATGAAAACGAGGCTAATTTAATTTTTCGGTTAGATGATTCACAGTTTATTATTAAACATATGCTCATAGATAAAATTATGAAGTATTTCATCATTCTATCCTGTGTGTTAAATTTTAGATTGAGGAAGTTACTCTGATTTCCGTTTACGCATTAATATTCAAATGGTTGCAAAAAATTTCGATCCAGATTAAAAAGTGCAGTCGATTAAAATCATTGTTATATCATCTTGTGGTTTACTTCCATTCAAAAAACAAGTTAATTGTTCCTGAATGGTTTTAAGTTTATCTGAAATTGGGGATGCTTTAGATTTTAATAGAGCTTGTAATAACCTTTCCTCACCAAATTCTTCACCCTTTGTATTCATGGCTTCAATAATTCCGTCCGTGTAGAATAATAGCGTATCGTGATTTTCTAATTTTATCCGGATTTCGGTTAATTCACTCTTGAATACAGCGCCGGAATCTAAACCAAGCCCGATGCCGGGCGGCGTAAATGTTGTATGCATGTTATCATGTTTTATGTGGATAAGAGCATTATGCCCGGCTCTGGAAATAATCAATTCTCTATTCTGTGTATCAAGTATTCCATAGATCATAGTGATAAAAAGATTTCTATCTAAACTGGAATAAATTTTCTGATTGATTTCGATGAGAAGATTTTTAGGCGAATTAAATTTACCGGCCGACTGCATCATCATGCCTTTTAGCTGGGCCATATAAAATGAAGCGGAAGCGCCTTTACCGCTTACATCAGCAATCACAAGTCCCAGTTTGCCGTCGTTTAATTCAAAGAAATCAAAATAATCTCCACCAACCTCATACGTAGGACTGCAAAAGCCTTCAATAGCATACCCTGCTATCTGCGGCATAGATTTTGGCAGTAATTTCTGCTGGATATCCCGGGCAATTTCCAGCTCTCGTTTCATTCGTTCCTGATCTTTGAGTTCATCATACAAAAGAGTGTTTTCCAGCGCGAGACTCAGCGGAGAGGATAGCGATTTAGCGAAATGCTGCTGATCAATCGTAAATTTTTCATTTTCATTTGACAAGCTGAACAATAAAATACCAATAGTTTTATCTTTCTTTATTAGCGGTATCATCAGATCGTTTGCATTTTGAGATTTAAATATTTTTTTTACCGGATCAGGCACATCAGCTAAAATAAAACCATCCTGATGAGCGTTGAAGAAATCGACAACAGATTTTTGGCTTAAATTAAACGATGAAGAGGTTTGTTCGTCCGCATCCGTGACTAAACGGAAAGTAGCTGAATTATTTTGTTCAGTGATAAATAACTTTATAGAAGCAGCTTGTATAGCATCTTTCAACTGCCGGTCAATGAGCGACGCCAATTCGTTTATCTGAAATGTCGAGCTCAATTTTTTACCCAGACTGTCTATTAATTTCCGCTCACGCATATTTTCAATCATTGTATTGTAAGCTAAAACCAGTTCTGCAATTTCATCGTGGGTTTGTGGTACTATCTTTTTTGATAAGTCGCCTCTTGTAACTCTTAGCATAGCGTCATTAAGTTGTTCTATCGGATAAGCAAGGCGCCTGCTTACCACAAAGGCTGCAATACTGAATATTACTGTAAAAATTCCTGCCAGTATCAGATTAAATACAATGCCTTCACGCAGCTCATCATTTATGCTGATTAGAGAATATCCTACATTAACGCTGCCGATGATACGATCATTGATCATTATATTAACACGGGCGGTACGGATATCATCCCGATTATCATCAGCAACCAGACCTCTATCAAGTTGTTCTACGATATTTGCCCTAAGGCGATTGGATATGACGGCATACTCTAGTTCAAGCAAATCCATATTTAAAGCATGTGCCCGCAGAGAATTTCGTTCGTCATAGATGGCTATATATATGATATCTTTATTGGCTTCCATAACCTGGTTAATATAATCCTGATAAGTAGACCACTCCTGCTGATCCACAAGCTGAAGCGTGGCCACATTCTGTGCAATCCTTTCAACCTGATCGAATAATGAGGATCGTTTAAGATTGATCTCACGGATCGTAAAAAAATAAGTTATCGCCGTCATAATGACCATCACAAGGATGATGGTGAATGCGATCATTTTTGTTCTAAGCTTTATTCTCACATGCAGATCCCGGGATAATCCATATGAATCTTTATACCGATGGTTATTTTAAAACGTTGCATACAAGTTCAAATATTTCAAGTCCATCTCAGATTGTACATGGCTAACTTTACAAATTAAAACCCGCTTTGGATATTTTATCTCTATTTTTATGGATAAAATCCTGTATGGCTTCGACAGAAATAGCATATACTATTCCATAATTAATTTTCATCCGTTTATCTAATATAATGTTACCTTTATAGAGTTGTCCAAAATCAATATTTAGTCCATTGGAGGCATCATCCGGCCTTAAAATAAATTCCCGTTCAGCTGATAATGCCGAAGCCATGCCGACCAGCTCAAAATTAGGGGCTCCATCCCGAAGGGCAAGAATAATACCTCCGCTGGCTCCTTTGTGCATGGTGGCATCAATTATAAAACCATTTCTTTTATCACGTCTTGGATCACTTACAATGGCCGTAGATATTAATTTTTTACCGTAGGGAAATCCGATAACATATACAAAGGTGCCCCAGTTTAATTCTTCTGCTTTTCCCATAGGATAACTAAAAACAGGCAGGGGAAAAATTGGCAGCGGATCCAGAGTGGCCATAACAATAGCTGCATCAGTATCTTCATCTGAGGCAAGAATGTGTATATTTTTAAGACCTGGTAATGTAATGATGTTTATAGATTCACGCGTTTTTAATGCGATGCTCTGAATGTAAGATGTCTTGCTGCCACTTTCATCTAAATGATAATTGATGAGAGTATCGGGGGCGCTTACAATATGCTCACAAGTTAAGAGAGCGATTTTGTTAAGATTTTGCTCAATTAAAGTGGCGGTTCCTGATGCCGGCTGTTCAACAATATATGTATTTATTGCCAATTCTTTTATGATGCGATCTGATAACTTATCCGATGTTATTTTGCTTTTAAATGCAAAATCATAGGCCTGGTAAAAAGTAAGATTTGTAATCAATTTTACGGTTTGTTCAATTTTTGCGATATCAGAATCTATTGGTGTAAGTGGAAAATGAGAATCATATTTTCCATCGTTGGCTTTTACTGGCTGATCGGACTCGACCTTTAAGTTGGCTTTATTACAACTATTTATACAGATGAAAAGTAGCGTGGATAATAACAAAGATTTATTCATATTAAATTCCGAAATTTAGTTGTTATGTTGTATTTATAAATTACGCTAATTTGTCCAAAAATATAATTCACCATCATTAAAATTATTCAATACTAATGATTTTATTGTTTGGTTATATTAACAACATTTGCACTATATGCAATAGTTTTTATTTTCTTCACGATAAAAGTTTAATTAATTATTTTAATTTTTATTTTAAATCATTATATTCAACATTTATTTGGGATTAAAAATATCAAAAATTCAATTATATCCCTATTAAAAAATTCGGATTAAACAAAGAAAAAGGATTTGACACATTGAAAATTATAAACCTGAAATATTTATTCTTGTTGACGATTTTTGTAATCAATGTATTATCTGCAAAGAACATAATTCTTTTTATCAGCGATGGGTGTGGGTATAATCATATTGAAGCTGCCTCATTTTACCAGTATGGTGAAAAGAATAAACAGGTTTATCAGGAATTTCCGGTTCAATACGCGATGAGTACCTATTCACAAAATAATCCGCAATACAATAATAAAAAAGCTTGGGAATCATTTGATTATGTTATTTTTAAACCCACAGATTCAGCCGCGTCCGGTACGGCTCTGGCGACAGGTGTAAAGACTTTAAATGGCAAAGTGGGTGTGGATACAAATAATGCTGTTATAAAAAATGCGGTGGAACATTTTGAGTCAATTGGTAAATCGACGGGCGTAGTTACCTCGGTTCCTTTTGCGCATGCCACACCGGCGACTTTTGTTACGCATGATACTCTGCGGAATAACTATTCGGAAATTGCCCGTAATATGTTGAGAGAAAGTGCGATTGATGTTATTATGGGAGGCGGACATCCTTACTATGATGAGCAGGGAAAATTTACCGGTGTCTATGACTATATGATGGTCGGTGGGCCCGAATTATGGAAAGAATTACTTTCAGGCAAGTTAGCCTCTGATGCAAATGGTGATTCTCATCCAGATTTCTGGGAATTTATTGATGATAGATCTGATTTTCAGGCATTTGCTTACGGTCCCGCACCTGTCCGCGTGATTGGGATTCCTAAAACCATGGGTTCATTGCAGGTTGGCCGGGTTGGCGATGAACATGCCGGAGCTTTTGAAGTGCCATTCAATGAGAATGTGCCAACCTTGGTTGAAATGACCCTGGCAGCTATAAATATTCTGGATGATGATGAAGAAGGTTTTTTCCTGATGGTGGAAGGCGGCGCTGTGGACTGGGCAAGTCATGGAAATTTATCCGGACGAATGATTGAAGAAGAAATTGATTTTAATAATTCGGTTGAAGCAGTTGTTGAATGGGTAAAAAAGAACAGCAGCTGGGATGAGACAACCATTATTGTCACTGCAGATCATGAAACTGGTTATCTGACGGGACCGGGTTCGAATGATTCAACTGCCGCGGCAACAGGTTTGGAAATCTGGAAACCTTTAATCAATAATGGAAAAGGAAATATGCCGGGCATGGAGTGGCATTCAGATAAACATACTAATTCACTGGTTCCGTTTTTTGCAAAAGGCCGGCATGCTGATAAATTTAAAGATTATATTGTCAATATAGATCCCGTTCGCGGCGCGTATATTGATAATGCTAATGTGGGACAGTTTCTTCTCTCGATTACTGATTAATTTTATCAGTGGTAAATATTTGGTATTTATTATTTAATGAGTATTTGAATTAAAATTATTTTCTAATATCGACTTGAAGAATTTTTTTAACATTGTTATTATTTTTTATTGAAATTAAAAATCAAATTCATTGTTTATCCCTATAACATAAAAAAATGAAGAGGGACAATTCTATGAAACATTCTCTATCTGCCGTAATTATTTTGCCGGTAGTTTTTTTTAGTTTTTTTAATTTATACTCCCAGAATCAATTAGACACGGGCATAAAGCTTTTTGAAAGCGGCAAGTTTGAAGAAGCTAAGGCTTTTTTTCTTACTGCATACGATAAAAATAAAAAGGATGCACAGATAAATTTTTATCTTGGCAGATGCTATTTGATGTTAAAAGATTTTAATAAAGCAGTGGATTTTATTGAAGAGGCTGTGGAACTGGATGAAAAAAATGTTATGTATCATATTCGACTGGGAGAAGCGTATGGCGCCAAGGCGCAAAATTCGAACATGTTTAAGGCGGTCTGGTTGGCGTCAAAAGTTAAAGATCAATTTGAAAGAGCCTATGAATTGGATCCGAATGATTTAGGCGCACAGACAGCCTGTGCCAGTTTTTATGTCCAGGCGCCATCAATGATGGGCGGTGATCTGGATAAGGCTAAAAAAATAATTCAGCAAAATCCCTTAGCTCAAAACAGAATGGTTAAAACAATAGAAATTGATATTGTGCTAAAAGAAGAAAACTATCCGTTGGCACAAGAAAAATTTGCCGAGTTTGACTCTACATACAATGATTCTACAGATCATTATTCATTTTACAACCGATACGGCTATTTTTTGATAAATCAGAAAGCGTATGATAAAGCGATCAGAGCGTTCACACGTCAGATAGAATTAGCGCCTGATGAAGCGAATCCCTATGACAGCCTGGGTGATGCTTATCAGGCAGCGGGCAATATTGCTGCCGCCATTGCTCAGTATAAAAAAGCGCTTGAGATCGATCCTGAAATGAAAGTTTCACAGGAAAAATTAGAAAAATTAATGAAAGATTAGTGACTGAATAATTTCTGTTATGAATAATCACATCATTATTGGCATGGCCGGACATATCGATCATGGAAAAACAGCTTTAATTAAAGCGTTGACCGGTATTGAAACCGATCAGCATAAAGAAGAACGTGAACGCGGTATTACTATTGATATCGGTTTTGCCTATTGGAAAGATAATATAACTATTATTGATGTGCCTGGTCATGAGAAATTTATCCGAAACATGGCGGCTGGTGTTAACGCTCTCGATTTGTTTCTACTGGTTATTGCCGCGGACGATGGGATTATGCCACAAACCATAGAACACATGGAAATTCTTAAGTTTTTTGGCGCTAAAGATGGTATTGTGGCTTTAAATAAAATCGATCTCGTAGATGAAGAATGGCAGCTTCTGGTACAGGACGAGATTCAATCATTTTTAAAAAATCATGGATTTAAAAATATTCCTGTTGTACCTGTGTCGGCAATAAAGAATAAAGGTATCGATAATCTGGAAAAAACAGTTTTTGAAAAAATTACAGGAATTAATAAACAAGTTAAGGACAGACCATTCCGGTTGAATATAGACCGGAGTTTTATCATAAAAGGATTTGGAAACGTTGTTACAGGCACCGTACTTTCCTCACAGGTCAAACCGGGTGATACGCTGACTTTGTTGCCGAAGAAAAAATCAATAAAAGTCAGAGGGATACAGGTACATCAATCCGATATGCAATTTGCCCAGACTGGTCAGCGTGCTGCGATCAACATCGCTGGAGTCGGAAAAGAAGATTTATCGCGTGGTATGGTATTAGTTGAAGAAAATTCTTTATCGTTGTCTAAAACGTTTTTAGCAGAAATAACTACCATCTCAAGCCTAAAATATAAAATAAAAAAGCACAGTAAGATTCATATTCACATTGGAACACAGGAATTATTAGGAAAGATTTTCTGGTTTGAGGATGATCCTTTTTTAGATGAAGACAAGTCCTATCATGTCCACATTAAAATAAACGAGTCTGGCGTTACGGCTCCAGGCGATGCTGTTTTGATTCGTAGTTTTTCTCCCGTTACCACAATAGCCGGTGGTAAAGTGCTTTATATTGATCCGCCGGGTATCCGTCAAATTGAATCGAAATGGGATGAAATATTTTATGATCTTTCTAGTGACGATTTTATCACAAAAATCAAGCAGGTTTTTAATTTTATAGGTTACAAATCCATAACAATTGCCGCTGTTAGAAAGATTTTATTTGAAAACGAATATTTAATATCCCATATCATCGATAAATTAGTAAAGCTTAAATATCTAACGGAATTTGTTTTTAAAAATGAGAAACATTTTGTGAGCTCCGCTTCAATGGATCGGGGTATTCAGATTATTGAATCGGAAATGGAAATGGCACATGCAAAGAATAAATTAATAAGCGGTTATAATTTTCAGCAAATATTAAATAGGCTCAAACCCTATGGTTTCAGCGAATCTTTTTTAGAAAGAACTATGGAAAGAGCAGTTAAATCCGGCAGAATTACATTTAATGGAACAGAGTATAATACACTTGCCGCATCTGAAGATGATAATGCAAGCAGAATTAAACAAGAAATTATTAATTTATTCAAACAAAGCCGATTCAGCGTTCCTGATGTAAATGAATTGGCTGATCAATTAAAACTGGATAGCAAAACAATAAAAAATCTGATAACTTCCTTAACCCAAAATAATGAGCTGAAATCTATCGGTGGTAAATTTTATCTTTATCATGAAGTTTTAAATGAGCTTATTAATTTTATGAGGGATTACTTTACGAACAATAATGAAATAGATGTAACTATCCTGCGTGATTATACAGGTTGCAGCCGGAAATATTTGATACCGTTATTTGAATATCTTGATGCGAATAAATATACGGAACGCCGGGGTGACGTTCGAATTGCCGGACCCGGTTTATAAACATTAATATGAAAATTAAAGAAAAATTTAATCAAAAATATAAATTTCTTAAAGAAATAATAATTATTTTACTTTTGTCCATAATAGCGGCATTCGTCTTTAATTTTTTTAGTGAACAGCAAATTCCAATCATTTATCATCCGTTTAAATTTGATAATGATTCTGAAATGACAATT
>JAFGKZ010000270.1 GCA_016928315.1 Calditrichaceae bacterium | reverse complement strand
CCTTCGGAAAAGACTATCAGACTCTCTGGACGGTAAGTGATTTGCCTGAGGGTAATATTTACGAGATGGACCTGCAGGGAAATATTCTACGCATTCTCGATTTTGAGGGTGATGATCTGGAAGGTATTACTTATGATCATACCAATGATATTCTCTGGGTTGTGGATGAACAAAATAATGAAATAATTATATTAAATCCTGATGATGGTGAAGTTGAAAAACACACATTGCCTATCTTCTCTTCGGATGATCATGGTCTGGAAGGTATTGCATTTGAAAACCGGAATAACATCTGGCTTGCCAACGAAAAACTCCCTAAAATTATTTTTTTACTGGATTCAAATTTTACCGTACAGAAGCAATATGAACCTGAATTAGCTGAAGATTATTCAGGCCTCTGTATTGATCCGGATAATTGCTTCCTCTGGATTGTCAGCGATGAAAGTCAGCTTCTTATTAAATGGTCGCCGTGCGATGGCTCTGTTGAAAACTATTCCATACCGATAACCAAAGCCGAGGGGATTGCTATAAATTATCAAAATGGACAGATATTTATCGCTAGCGATGATGAGCAAAAATTGTTTGAATTTAAAATTGAATAGTCTTATCATCCTGTAATACAAAATTATCAATTTTTAACAATACAATCGTTTTAATGATTGGAGACTCAAATTGGCTGGAAAAGGACTATACATGATTATTCTTTTTTTTATAGTCCCGTTGAAGCAAATTATAGCGCAACCTCATACTACAATATGGGATGATATTAAAGACGATGCAATCCATTCTTTTAATGTAGGTATAGGATTGGTTAAATCCCCGTTTACAGCATCCTCTTCCGACTGGCAGAGAATCGGTATTGCCACAGCGGGAACAGGAATGTTGTTTTTAATCGATCAAGAAATAAAAGATTTTGCCCAATCCAATCAAAATAAAAATAATAACTGGATTTTTGGCATTGATGAATACTTTAACAAAGAATATGTTGCGGCGGTAACTTCCGGTCTGTATTTATCGGGATTAATAACACGGCAAACTGAACTTCGCCGGACCGGCTTGTATGCTATGGAAGCTGTTGTCTATTCAGCCGCAATTACAGCAATCCTAAAACGCGCTATTGGCCGCAGCCGGCCATACACAATTGATGATCATACTACATTTAGACTTTTTTCCGGTGGACGGAGCAGTTATCGGTCAATGCCCAGCGGTCATGCCACCGGCGCTTTCTCATTTTGCACGGTCATGGCAAAATCCATCGACAATAACTACTGGAAGACTTTCTGGTATGGCACCGCTGTGCTTGTTGGTTCAGCAAGAATCTATCATAACCGGCACTGGTTGTCGGATACGGCGCTGGGCGGATTTATTGGTTACAGCACCGCCAGTTATGTTGTGCATTTTGACGAAAACAAAACAGAAAGAGAAATTGCAATAAAAGGTTATTCTATTCAACCCTATGTAAAAGCATCAGAACTTGGCTTAATGATCCATTTCTAACCACCTGAAGAGGGTAATTAACACTCATTAAACTTCGTTTATGTAAAGCGGAATTTCCAGGTGTAACGGCAGACAACAGAGATATTATATCAGAATACCAGACGTAAAATAAAATGCTCATCATCGGATAAAATGCTGGCGGCATTTTTGCCAACTGTCAGCGGGAAAATCATTTCCGGATTACCCGACCCAAAATTCAGACGATTTGCAGGAAGGCGTGATAAATTAGTTACCAGACACCCGGTTTCCGGATTATACGGCCTCAACAGATCCGTTTGTTTTTCAGCAATGATATTTTCCAAACCGATCAGATAATTCTTGTAGCTTTCAGCGGTAACCTCCGGCATACCCTGTCTTATTTGTATGGCTATTTCCTCAATTTCTGATTTCAGGATTTCATCTGTTTTAAATTTTATCTGATTGAACATAAGTCCATTGCCAAAAAACTTCGGACCATATTCTTTTATATTTCGGCGCACATCGATGGGCATATTGAATATGTAACTTGCACCTATATTATTCTCTTGAATTTCAATCAGTTTCTTAATCACCATTGCAGATAGAATATCATTAGTCGAAATTTTACTATGTAAATTTTCAGCAACTTCCCTGATCTTCTCTTTAACATCGGTTTTAGTGATATACTCATCCTCAATGGTCACATTCGATTCGGCTTTAAAGGTATTAAATTCAATATCCGGCAATTGAAATTCCTTTACTATTGTTCTGTGGTGATTGGGTTTTGCCAATGATCGGATTATACAATTTTTAAATGGTATAAACTTGTTTTGAGCAATCTGAGCCAGAACGGATAGAAAATAAAAATAACTATACCCATCTCCCGCCAGGTGATTCATTTTGGGTATTATTACCGTTCCGTTTTTATATTGAATAATTTTGAGATAAAATAATTTCTTTAAATCCTGAGGAACAGCCTGGTAATATTTCTTATAGAATTTTCCGTACGAAAGATCTGATTCAAAATTCTCATTTTTAATCTCTTCATCAAAACAATCCGATTCGAGATAGCCGTTAAAATGGATTAAGCCAGAGTCATACTCACCAAAAATCGGCCAGAAATCAGCAGATAACTTCTTTAATACATATCGAATTTTTTTTGTATCCAGTTTGTTTCTGTAGAATAACAAAAATTCAATAGGATAACTGCCATTGGCAAAAATGGTATCGACCTGGGATATATTTAATTTTTTCAAAATTGGTTTCCGAAATAATTAAAACATTGTCTGAACTGTGATTCGTATGATTAAATGATTGTATGATTTCTTCTTTTCTAATTAAAGTTCAGACTATTTATCACAGTCCATCACGTAATCAAATAAATCATAGTTCAGACTTTTTGCACTCTTTTAAACTGCAAACTTTTATTGCCAAAATTGATGAGCAGACCCACTTCCATATTGTAAGCTTCCAGATAATTTATTGCCTGGGCCAGATGCACATCTTCTAATTGAATAACCGCTTTTAGCTCAATCATAATTTTATCTTCAGCAAAAAAATCTACCCGGCGAGTTCCAATTTGCTGTTCATCATAATAAACAGGCATCTCCATTTCACGCACAAAAGACAATCCTTGTTTGGTCATCTCAATAGCCAATGCGCGCTGAAAAATTACTTCCTGAAAACCGTTGCCTAAAGTAGAATGCACCTTCATAGCACAACCGATAATTTTAGAAGTAAGGTCAGAATATTTGTATTCTTTTTTAATACTGTTCATTGCTTGCACGCTCAATTGTCTGAACTGTAACTTGTATGATTAAATGATTGCATTATTTATTATTTTCTAATCATAGTCCATCAGATAATCAAATAAATCATAGTTCAGACATTTTTCTGTCCTCATCACAGTCCATTACATAATCAAATAAATCATAGTTCAGACTTTGTATTAAAATATTTGCCTTCAATAAACGTTTATTTTTGATATGAATTTAAAAATTCATCCCTCAAATATTGATGCATTTTGGCTTCGGGATTCTTCTCCGAAACTGGTTGCAGGTAACGGAACGGTTGTTCACTTTCCTGTGCCAAAATAGAATGGCAGGTAGTGCAGTCATAAAAAATATGTTCACCATCCTCAGCAACCATGTTCTGATTATGGCACCGGAAACAACCTTCATGGCTGATAAAGCTGGGATAACTGCCCCACTCGATATTCATTTCCGGGTGGATATTGCGATGATAGATTTCCTGAAGCGCTTCAATGGCCTGATCAATACTTTTCATTTTTTGCGCAGAGATTTCCGGATAATTCCGCCGGTAAAACCCTTCGATATGATTTTTAATGGATTGCATGCCCTGCTGTTTGTCGGAATAAATATTGGAGATGGCTGTGAGCGCCTCCTGTTTTAGATAAGGTAATGAACGATCCATTAATCCCTGTTCCATTCGTTTATCGATGGCGGTTTCAGGATTTTCATAAATATGCGTGGCCCGATTATGACAATCGATGCAATCCAGAATCCGTTCATCCTGATCCGTTTGCTGTTCTGCGGGAGTAATAGCCCGATTTTGATATCGTTTAAAACTGCCATCGGACTGGCGGACATCCACCCGGATCATTTCTTCGCGTTCGTCGCTGACTGAACGGTATCGGACTTGATTCATCTCGGCAATATGCCAGTGGATCCCTGATTTTAATTCTCCCATACCGGCGTCGATTTTTAAATTCAGCGACGAATAACGGGGTGTAGAATTTTCGTCTTTTGCGTAATGAATAATGGTTTTTAAACGGCTGCCGTAAAACTTATCGGGCCAGTGGCATTTTTCGCAGGTCTCACGGGCGGGTCTTAACTGATGAACGGGCGTCGGAATCGGTTTTTCATATAAATTAAATGTAACGGAAATCATTTGATACATACCGTTTAACTTACTGGAAACCAGAGCGTCAACACCTTCGCCGACATGGCATTCCACACATTTAACCCGGGCGTGCGGCGATTGCTGATAGGTTACCCACTCCGGATTCATAACGCTGTGGCAGGCGGTGCCGCAGAAGACAGGTTCATCCATAAATACCAGCATTTGTGAGCTGAGAAAAAACAGAAACAAGACATTCAACAGCGTAAAGAATCCTATCTTCAGCGCAAACTGCGATCCGAAAAAGCTGCCTTTTAATTCCTCTTTTCCAAATTGATGATCAAGCAATTCCCTGCTGGTCCTGCCGGTTTCTTTTTTAACTTTAAACCAGCCGATTGGGATTAAAATAAGTCCTACGATAAAAATGACCGGAAAAGCCAGGTAAGTAATTAATCCGATATAGGCGTTGGTCAAAATGCCCAACATTCTGGCAAGCTCAAGTATCAAAAAGGATATAAAAGCAGACGTGGTTAAAACAACGCCTGCCTTGCCATAAATATTGATTGAAAGACTTCGAATAAATTGTTTGTATTTTTGGAACATATCTATTCCTGATTTTCTTTGAAGAGCTTTTCGTAAATTTGCGGTAGTTTACCCGAGCGAATGCCTTTTTTCAAATCGTCCGTGTTTTGATACAGCCATTGGTGCATTTCATCATTCTTGAGCATATTATCAATGTAAGCGTTCACTTTTGCATTTTCATATTTTTGCGCTGCCGGCAAAAATTTAAAATAGAAATGTTTGCCTACTTCATAAATACCGTGCCACCAGGTATAATCCGGCCCCATCATCGCGGCGCCGTGGCGGGCTCGCCTGCCTTCATGATGCCAGAGTTCCCAGTAAACCCATTCGATATCATTGGAAAAACTGGCGGGGCGTTCCAGTACTTTTTCTTCATGGATAATATTCATGATTTCCGTGGCCGGTTTGGCATATTTTTCATTATAAAGTCTAACTAATCCATCATACTGAAAAAAATGACCATCGGTAAAGGTACTGCCATGACATGAAACGCATACATCCTGCATATTTTTGCGCTTGGCCTGGTGATTTTCGGTATAATTTGAAACGGGCGGACGCAGCGTCCAGGCTATGCGCTGACCTACATCATGAGTTACTTTTTGATTCGATGTAGCCGACATGTGACAGGTAGCGCAGGTGGGAGCGATATAATAATCCTCACCAACAACCCAGCGGTCCGAAGTGAGATTCATTTGATCTATATTGGTATAGTAGGTATTGCCGTGTTTGGATTCTTCGTACACTTCCTTTTGCGGATGATCCGGCCCTAGATGACATTTTGAACAGGCTTCCGGCTGTCTGGCCTGGGCTTTACTGAAATTATGCCGGGTATGACAGGCATTGCACGATCCCATCGATCCATCCGGATTAATTCGCCCAATACCGGAATTTGGCCAGGAATCTTTGGATAATTTGTTCGGTGATTTGGGATCAATTTGTACTTTTGCGCCATGACAGCTTTCACATCCGGTAATGGCCGCAGGAAGGCCACCGACAACGTGGGCAAGATAAGCGTCCGCCGATTCCAGTATCTGACCGGCTTTGGCATGATGAGATGAACCTACTTCATTCATTTCTTTTTCATGACATTTTCCGCAATCCTTCGGAGTAACCAATGTAGCAATTAAGGCTCCCTCGTGCATAAAGGCGTCGTTTTCCCCTTTATTGGCTCCATGACAGCTTAAACAGGTTACATTATGCTGGGCATGCTGAGATTCAAACCACTGTTTGTATAATCCCGGCGATTTAGTCTTGTGACAGGTCATACATTTGCCTTCGATATTTTGCTGGGCTAAAAGCATAAAAAACATCAACAAGACAATCAAAATACAATTAATTATCCAGCGCATATATATTCCCTTTCGTAGTTATAATTTTACACTTGTTGAAAGATAAAAGAATAAAGAATTATCATTACCATTTATTTGTTTAAAAATATCTCCGGGGAGAAATACCGCCGCTCCTCCCTGGAAATTAACATGTGCATTATACTTATAATCAACAAGAAAATCCAGTTCATTCCCAAAAACATTCATGGTCGTACCATCTATCCATGTTACTTCCTCTGTAGATCTGAAATGATGAAAAGTTAAGGATAATTTGAGACACTCACATGGCACACTGCTTAATCCAAAATGCAGATCATTCAGACCCAATCCATAGGTGTGTAACGGAATATTAATGAAGTAATCCATCATTCCGTAATATTTATGATTGGTGGCAAACAGTGTATTAAAAACAGTATTATCATTATCAAACCGATTATCATCACCGCTCAAGCGGTCTATCCCTGCTGCAATGCCAGGTTTTACCGGCAGCTGTGAAAAAGTATAGGACCCGTTTAAAGCAAACAGATTAGCCGCGATATCCTGAGCCTTATCCATCTGACCGGTTTGTACAGCTAGTTCTGTCTCAATTGTAAAATCATTTAATTGCAGATTACCATTAACACCAAAGGTGAGCATACTTAAATCATTTGAATTTATGTTTCGAAGCCATAATCCAAAAAAATCGGCATTTACATCTGGACCAAATTTTAATCCGGACCAGATACCCAGAAAGTTTTGATCGTCCACATCCCCTGAATTATTCACAGCCACCATAACTCAATGGCACAAAGTTTTTAAACTACTGTAATTATGCAGTAATATAAGCTTTCATACATTAAAATTCTTTTAAGCATATTATTATAACCTGATTATTTTTTAGAGACCTAGCGCATTCGCGGCGAACGTTTATTATTAATCCTGGCTAAAAAAATTCCTGATTCTTTTTCGTTGCAGCCAGTAAATAATAAAAAGATTAAAAAGAATAACAGCACCCATTATTATAAGTAGACGCAAATAAGGCATCTCAACGGCCAGTCGCAACTGAACAATGATAAGGGTAGTCCGTATCCATTCAATTATTTCAAAGGCAATAATGATCTGCCATAGGCGTATAATCCATTCCCGGTGAATAACTAATGTAATGAGCAGCATCAGAACCACAAGCGCCCAAATAACTCCAAATGAGCGCATGATATGGGCTGCAAATAATAATTGTGTAAAAATTAAAGGTAAAAGTCTTAATACAATCATCTCAATTTCACCCTTCTTGTTTTTCGTTTAATTTGCCACAGGATAAGCCAATCATAGACGCCGGATAAAATAATCAGTATAAACAGCAGCGATCCCAGCGGTACCAGTAAAATATAAATTCCGCCAATCCAATCCTTAAATATCCGTCCGTTGTGCAACTCGAACATAAAATTCCAAAGAGGCGTTCGATAATCTCTGATCATTTCCTTTGGCATGACAAATCGTTTATTATTTGATTGAAATTGGAACGACAACGGCAAAAGACCCTGATCATGGGTGGTGATATATTCTTTTCCGGATGGTGTTTTAAAGTAGCCGGTGATCATGTACTCCGCCGGCTGCACATTGGACCATTCCGAAGTATAATTTCCATTCAGCATATTAACAGGCCGGTTTGTAGATCGTTCCAGATGGAACAACCCGTTGAAAGAACCGATCAGGTAACCACCGGTGCCATATGTTTCAAAAACTGTCGGACCCATTACAAATACCGGCGCATTCAATTCTCTTTTAACAAAAGGTTTGTTAAAATCTGCCGGACCTTCCCAAATACCGTCGGCTGTGCTGATAAGGATTTTATTTTCTACCGGATCATGAAGCGCATTATGAACTTTCTTTTCCCAGGGATTTTCGGGCAATAAACCGGGATACATCCATGCCGGGACACGGCCTTCTGCGATCAATGCCAGAACAGGCGGCCGCATAAAGAAACCCGTACCGCCGATGATAAACAAAATGACCGCCATCCATATACCCAGTTTAAGATGATATTTATAAAAGAACCGGAAAGCCCATGACTTATTCCGCACATCAAATTTGATATTTTTCTTTTTTAAGCGTTTCATACGATTGGGAAAATACCAGATATAAAAGGCGCCGAAACTCAGAAAGATGATAATCAATCCGGCAAAATCAAATAACAACCGCCCGGGTAATCCCCAGACACGGCCGTCATGTAAATGAAAGAAGAGATCGATCAGAGTCACCCGGCGATCCGGTTCACTTCTTGACCAGTTTATTTTCTGAAAATCAAATTTTGGATATCTGCCCGCGCTGATATAAGCATTGGATTCAGTTATTATAACTAAATTATTTTGAATTGTAAAAATTTTCCTGACAGCTTCCCGGCCCGAACCAAGTTTCACTTCCTGCCAGACTACATTGTTAAGATCATTAAAGTATAACCCGCCATCCGTTGCAGCTAATAAGAAATTTTCCGATTGATAAAGATATTTAGTTTTCTTGTAATATTCAGAACTTTCGAAACCATTTTCAAATCGATTAAATGTGTACCCGCCATCCCGCGATCGCCAGATGCCCTGCTTGCCATAGGCATAGACTACATTTGTATCATTTAACGAAAACACCATGCCGATCATACTGCTGCGGTTCCAGTTTTGCGGGATGTAGGAATCAGGAATGAATTTGGCAGGAACTGAAAATCCAGCAATCCAGTCCGGGTGATTGAGCAGAATACCAGACGCGCTCATCCAGATCAGAAATAGAATGAGCGGTAGGCCAAACCACATATGAATCCACTTTGATTTTTTAAAGATTTTTCTGAGCATTTTATCTATAATTTATCCCTATGTTTATCAGAACCCACCCCTTAGTCCCCTCCCAAGAGGGGATACAATTTAGTTCCTTTCTGTGGAGGGGTTTCACCCTTGATGGCATAATTTAAATCCTTAATCCGTATCCACTTCCTGCATCACAATTACTTTTTCCTTGCCGCGATCACCAAATTAGGCGATACCTTCGGATCAAAATCATCCATTTTTATATTTCCATACACTTTTTCAATCTCGATGCCGTATTTTACTAAACTTTTTTCCAGTTCAGTTCTTTGGTGCGGATAGTGCCGAGTGGTCTGCAGTTCGTGGCTAGCTTTTTCCGTACGCCAGTCAATGCGCAAAATATTAAAGTTCAGAACCTCGCCGCCAAAATCATAAAATCGTATAAACTCTTCGTCACCATCGCGATAAATATCGATTATACGTTCCCGGGTATACAGAATTTTTGCATAATTCAGAAGTTGAATGACAAGGATGCCGTTGGGATTAAGCAGCTTTGCGAACGATCGAATCGTTTTATCCAGCGCGGTTCCGGGCCTAATGTGAACCAGGGAATTTCCCAGACAAAATATGGCGTCAAAAGTCTGTTTAATTTTGTTTCCGGCATTTTCAAAAGACACTGTTCTAAATTCAACATTTTCAATATCCAGCTTACGGGCATTGTTCCCGGCCTTCGCAATCATTTTTTCTGAAATATCAATACCCATTGTCCGGATACCCTCGGCAGCCAGCGCCAGCGCGGTTGAACCTGTGCCGCATCCAGCGTCCAACGCGCTATTAAAATGATATTTGTCGCGCCATTGCCTGATCCACTCACGTTCCCTGTTTTGTCTTTTATCAAAACGGGTCATTACATCATAAAATGAAGCTGTTTTGTTATAAAAGTCTGCCGAATTTAACATTTGAAAATCCATATCATTTCCAGAACATACTTGTCCAGCACCTATCCGGCTTTGTGTGATGTTCATTTAAGAAAACCCCAATTTTTTGTAAAGTGGCCAGTGCAATTTCTTCTTCCAGGAATGGGAATAGTATCTGTTCTTCAAATCGGATATGCTGATTCAGTTTTTCAGAGATCGTTTTGATTCTATCCCGGTCGGGATTTTTAGTAACTCTAAAATGTTCAATTTCCCGCCGGAAATATTCATGATCATCAAGCATGTGATTTAATAATTCCCGGCCGGCGCCGCTTGCCTGAAGAACGGGATTAAGACTTTGCTCTTCCTGCCAGAAATGATGATCCAAGGCCGTATCCCAGGTATGAAGTATATATTCGCGCATATCTTTAAGCGGGGCTGATTTTTTTACGCCCTGCTGCAGGCGAAAGGCAAACACAAGGCCATCATGGTGTTCCCAGGAAAGGGTGATGAGTTCTTTTTTTCTTTTCATTTTGGCGCCTTATTATTTTAACAAAGAATAATTATCAATTCTTCCGAATGAATGTCAAATGATTAATACTGTTTGCATTTTCTGTTTTATGAAACACCGTATAGTTTTGTTTTTCCATCGCTTCGATCATGGGAATCGGTTTGAAATTGGTCATTAACAATACAAACCTGTCCGGTTGCAAGCTTTTCATTATCTCGTTTATTTTACTCAGAGGATGTTCTCCCCGGTTGAGCATTTCTGTTCCATCGATGATTTCAGCAGGCTGGCTTTTGATCCACTCCGGTTCGCCTTCCTGCCAGGTTACCTTAACCTCTACTTCAGTTTCAATCGTTTCCTGCCCAACCTCTTTGCGCAGCATATTCACAAACTGACCAATGTCCAGATTGCCTATCTGAGCTGCCTTTTCAAGCGTTGCCAGCTTACCCACTGTTTTGCGCAGTATCGGATTCTTTAAATTCTTAAACGGAGGGGCGATGTGTATTATTTTTTCTTCAAGAGCTGGATATTCAGCCAGAAGATCGAATATTTTTGTTGTGGATGTGATATTCATATTTATGTCCTCTATTTTTTTACCCAAAATTAACTTTTACATCATCATAATTTAAAAGCCTCTGCTCGCCTTCCAATTGACGCAGTTCTGTTAAATCCTGCGTTACTTCCAGCGTGCCAAGATAATCACCGGCATCATTTCTTAACGCATAGTAAGTGATGTAAATAAAACGGGGACCCATCTTAATCCAGAATCGCGCCCTATCCTGTTTACCCGCTTTAAAGTCCGCTATAATTTGGTTGACTGTTTTCACGCTTTTTGGCGGATGGCAGTACTGTACCTTTCTTCCAAGAATCGCCCGCGAGCGGTCAAAAATACGATCGGCGCCCGGACTGAAGTATCGGACCGTATCATCCTTATCCACAAACGTGAGATCAAAAGGCATGGTTTTGAACGCGGCAATCAATTCTTCAAGTTGAAAACTGCCTGTGGGCATTTGTATTCGGTTGGATTGCGCAGACACTTTTTTGATTTCTTTATGAAATCCGCCTTCCGGCGTCCATTCAAATTCCGGCGCATAAAGACAATAACCAATCTCATCACTCTGGATATATATTTCATACCAGTCCTGTTCGGTCAGCAGATCCAGGGCCGTGGGAAAAAGAATTTTTTCCTCTTTATAGATCATATCATCCACGGCGTTAGTACAGGTTTTTACAGAGAACAAATTGAATGCCTTGGCTTCGGCTGCACCAATGGACTCAATCTGCTGAAGGGCCGCAATCGTTTCCTTTAAAAAGCCCCGCACTTCATCATGTTTTCCCCACATGACCATAGGCGGTCCGGGCATATCGTTTTTTTCGAAATATGGGAATAAAAGATTTTCTTTGCGCCGGTAATGCTTATCCACATCCATCAGGTTATTCAGATGCTGTTGAATTTCACGCATCAGGGGAAGTGCGTCATCCGTATCGTTTAATTTTTCAACCTGTTCGATGAGATAACTGATTTTCTGTGTATTTTTGGTCAGTTCACGGTTTTCCTGAACCATAGTATGCACCGGATGGCCGGGAATCATATCCGGCGTTTCCTGTAAATCAAGATGCTTCTTAAGCACGCGTGTATGCGTATCGCAAAGCCGCTGAATACTTTCCTGGGGAACCCCCTCCTGCATCAATTGGATTTCCATAAGAAATACATCGGAATAATCCGCTTCACCCAGAATGGTTTCCAACTGTTTCTTTACTTTGTCTTCCGCCGTTCCCACATGCAGCTGGCGGATGAGTCCTTTCATAATATCAATCCGTTGCTGCCGGTTATTTATAATCTCACTCATAATAATTATCCTATTTTAATTACTACCTCTTTATGGTATATAAACTCAAAAAAATTTAATATTTTTTACTACCGTTGGACTGCAAATCAGCCAGGGTAGTATCATATATCATTTTAGTTATGGACTCCTGCCGTTCCTTCCAGATTTTATGCAGCGAGCAGGGATTTTCATCGGAACATTGCGGAAATCCCAGAACACAACGTCCATAATCAGCCAATCCTTCCACCACATTCACAATTTCAGAAAGATAGATATTAGAAAGATCCTGAATGATCCGGTAGCCGCCCTGCTTCCCCTGTGTTACTTCAACCAGTCCGGCATTCGATAATTTTTGCATCAATCGTCCAAGATATTTGTAGGGAATCTGCAGTGTCTGGTGTAACTGATTTGCAGAATACCGTTCATCCATGTGATCGGCTAAGAAGACCATAACGCGGATGGCATATTCGGTTGTTTTTTGAAATCTCATCTTATTTCTACCTCTGAGTAGAATATAGAATAAAAGAAAAACGGATGCAAGTATTTTTTAATACCTGTTAACTTTATACTGCTGTAATATTAATAATCACTAGTGTCTGGTCAAATTATTTTTATAAGAAAAATGCCCATCAGAAAAAACCAGATGAAATTCAGACGAATGGAACGTCAAAAATGCCGACTGTTTAAGCCAGACTTGTCAGGATAGTTAAAGAATTTTATTGAAATGAGTCTTAGAATTTAAAGGTTTATTCTGTCAGTCTTGATTTTTTTGGTATTTTCTGTATCAAGGCAGAAAGTACGTACAACTAATTTATAAATTTTATGGTATTACTTTTTGTCTGGCCAAAAAGTAACAAAAAGCCCTGGCGAATTTAAACTCGCTCAAGATTATGCTATAAGCCTGGTCCTGCAGCTCGAACAGTAAATTCGCCGTTTTTGGCTTCGCCAAATTAAGTTTATCTATTACACAGTCTTAAATTAACTCAATCGCTCAGAGATCAAAAAATTTGGACTAAATTAAACCGAACAATAATGGTTACCAGTAATGATGCACGCTGTCTTTGATGTATTTATTATAGATGGATTCCACTTTTTCCATTACATCCGCCGGAATTTCGGGCAGATCAGCTGTTCCGAAATTCTCTTCAGCCTGAGCAGGCCGCTTGGCCCCAGGAATGGCGCAGCTTACGGCGTCAAACATCAAAATCCAGCGCAGGGCAAACTGTACCAGGGAAATATTGTCTGGACAGATTGCTTTCAATTCATCCACCGCTTTTAAACCGGTTGCATAATCCACGCCGGCGAAGGTCTCACCGCGATCAAACCATTCGCCATTCCGGTTGGCGGCCCGGTGATCATCCGCCTCAAAGGCGCTGTCCATTTTAAGTTTGCCCGTCAACAGACCGGAAGCCAGGGGCACACGTGCCAGAATTCCTACCTTCTTCTCTTTAGCCTGCTCAAAAAACAAATCGGCCGGTCGCTGGCGGAACATATTAAATATAATCTGAACCGTCTGCACATTAGGATATTCGATAGCCTTCAAAGCTTCTTCCACTTTTTCCACACTGACGCCATAATATCTTATTTTACCTTCTTTGACCAGATCATCCAGAACGCCGAATACTTCCGGGGTATAATACACTTCTGTCGGCGGACAGTGCAGCTGCAGCAGATCAATAGTATCCGCTTCAAGATTTTTAAGACTGCGTTCCACAAACGCAGTCAGATTTTTCCGATTGTAGCCCTCCGCCGTATGCGGGTCCAGCCTTCTGCCGGCTTTTGTAGCGACATAGATCTGTTCCGATCGCTCCTTTCTTAACTTAGCCACCAGGCGCTCACTACGGCCATCACCGTAGACGTCGGCCGTATCGATAAAATTCACGCCCATGTCGACTGCTTTATTCAAAGCGGCAAATGATTCGGCATCATCTACAGTACCCCAGGTGCCGCCAATGGCCCAGGCGCCAAAACTGAGTGATGATACCTTCCATCCGGTTCTTCCAAGTTCACGATATTTCATACTTATATTCCTGAATTAAATTTTCAAATTTTAGTTGTATGGTTAAAAATATGAAAAATAGTAAAATAAAAAAAGGAAATCTTTGCGATTCCCATTAAAGTACCGGAGGTCGGATCACGCCAGTAGGCGGATGCATACGCCGGTTGGCGCATTTTCAACCCTTCGGCGCACTCGAATACACCGACTTACTTCTCAATTGGTGCAGATAAAAAAGGGAATCATTATGATTCCCTCTAAAGTACCGGAGGTCGGATCACGCCAGTGGGCGGATGCGCCTGCTGGCGCACTCGAATACACCGACTTACTTCTCAATTG
>JAFGKZ010000269.1 GCA_016928315.1 Calditrichaceae bacterium | reverse complement strand
GGGACATCATCATGGAAAGGCCAGGGCCCGTGAAATACTTAAACAAAATAAATCCACCATTTATGGCGGTGGTCTGGTCATCACCTTGATGAATCTTATCCCTCTTTTGAATGTATTTATGCCTATAATCGGCATGGTCTGGATGGTGCATGTGTATCATTTTATTCAGGATAAAACAGAAATCGACCAATAACACGTATTAAAAAATTGACCACAAATTATAAAGTACCCATTTAAAACCTCGAATATAACTACAAATCCGTTTAAGTAGGAGGTCGAGATGAAAAGCTTACTTCATGTTCTGCTTTATGCTTTATCATTTTTATTTCTATCGTTTTTCTTTCAATGCAGTTCAAGCACTGATGCGGGCAGCAGTGGATCGGGCAAAACGATTGATCATACCAACATTAATCTAGAAGATATCAGCTCGAATGAAATTGAAAATGCCAAACAGAAACTTCATATTGCCTATGGGCATACATCACATGGCAGCCAGATTGTTGATGGAATGAGCGGGCTGGTAATGTTTAAAGGTGATTTGTACGCCTTTAATAATGGCGGAAGCAATGGCGCCCTTGATTTTCGTGATAAGCCTTTTTCCGGCGCCAGTGATTTGGGCAATCCCAATCGAACAGCATGGGCTGAGGCCACCCGTATTTATCTGAATAATCACAATGATATTAATGTGATTATCTGGTCATGGTGCGGGCAGGTGAGCAACGCCAATGAAGATAGTATCAAATTGTACCTGGATCTAATGACGCAACTGGAAGAAGAGTATCCATCTGTTGTATTCGTTTATATGACCGGTCATCTGGACGGCAGCGGTGAAGAGGAGAATCTCAATCAGCGTAACGAACAGATCCGAAAATATTGCCGGGATAATAATAAGTTTTTATATGATTTTGCAGATATTGAATCCTATGATCCTGATGGAGAAACTAATTATATGCTATTATATGCTAATGATGCCTGCGAATATGATAGTGATGGTAATGACTCACGTGATGCAAATTGGGCAGAAGATTGGCGTGATGTCCATGAAGAGAATGTGGATTGGTATATGTGTGGTTCCCAACATAGTGATGCTTTAAATGCCAATCAGAAAGCTTATGCCGCCTGGGCGCTTTGGGTCGCCATTGCAAAACGATTATAAAGCCAAGCGTTCTATAATAATCTGCCTGCTTGAATAGAATTGTTCACAAGGCACTGCCGGAATTACAAAGATGTTGCCCTTCTTCTCTTCAGAGAACTTGTTAGCCTTAAAGTATCTATTCTTTAATAAAACAATAATGGATTAGTTTGTGTCTTTGCGGTTGGATTGATATTAAGTTTTTCAAAAATTACGCAGACTATATAATAAAAAACTCCAGCCAAATTTTGACCGGAGTTTTTTTGTCTAAAGCCACATTATAATTTTGTTACGTTACTGGCTTGCAAACCTTTAGGACCTTCAGTGATTTCAAATTCTACTTTATCGCCTTCATCCAGTGATCTGAATCCCTGGCCCTGGATTGAATTATGGTGAACGAAAACATCTTCACCTTCATCTCTACTGATAAATCCATAGCCTTTGCTGGCGTTAAACCATTTGACAGTTCCTGTTTCCATTAAAAATACCTCAAAAAAAATATATTTGTTACGTACATATTGTTCTTCAATATTGTTCTGAAATGAATTTGATTAGCGATAAATGAATGAAATTCTCAAATGATGTTTATACTCTAAAAAATATTCAAAAAACAAACTCGAAAAATACATGTACAAAAATTCAGCGATAGCTTACAGAAAAAAAAGGGGGAATGCAAATAATAATATCGTAAATGATTGAATTGCATGAAATTATGATTTTATTGAATATCATATTCATTTTTATTTGAGATTTTGTAAATTAAGCTATAAATGGAAAATTACAGTTAATTTATTTTATTAGTAATCATATGGTGTCTGTAAAAAAGTTCTTACGTTTTGGATTGGTATTCATTGTAATTTTTATCTTCGCAATTGGTGCAGTCTATTATTTAATTATTCTACCCTCTCAGCTGGTATTCAGAGCAAGTGAACAAATAGTAAATGGATTTGCAGAAGCATTTAATTTTTATCCAAGGGTAACAACTGAGAATACAGTTATTTTTGAAGAGCAGGCTGCCATTCTTGAAGTAGCGGTTTATTCACAGCGGCTTGTGCATGATTTTGCGTACAGCAATACCTGGATGGGTAGTACAAAAAGATTACACCTTCGGGGTGTATTTTTGGCTAAGTTTGGTTTTAACCTGAAAACTCAGAATTTTTCAATCGATATCGCAAAAAGCGATTCATCCGATTCAGCATATAATTTAACTTTTATGATGCCTAAGCCCATACTGCTTTCATTTGAGATGGAAAACTACCGGATTATTGAAGATAAGGACGGCTGGTGGAATAAAATCAATAAGACTGAGCGGGAAATAGCTGTAAACCGGTTACGCGGCGCGGCTATGGAAGAGGCGCTATCGGTAAATTATCGGAATAATGTGAAGAATTCTCTTGAAACACAATTTAAAATAATGATTGCTGAACTACCGATTGAAATCCGGGTTGAACATATCAATTTTATCTGGCAGGATACAAATCCTGAGAAAATTAATATTAAGGATAAGGAAGTCAGATTAAATTAACTATTCATACTGATTATCTGAAAAATATCATTATATGTAATAAACAAGCCGTACTTAAATGACTCATAATACTTATACGAATCGTATTATCCTGCATATGGATATGGACGCATTCTTTGCGGCTGTTGAACAGCGCGATCATCCCGAATATCAGGGTAAACCGGTTATTGTTGGCGCTGATCCAAAAGAAGGCAAAGGACGGGGCGTCGTTTCAACCTGTTCCTATGAAGCCCGTAAATTTGGCGTGCATTCGGCGATGCCCATTTCACAGGCATATAAACTTTGTCCAAAGGGAATTTATGTTTGGCCGAACGGCCGATTGTATCAACAGGTCAGCAAGGAAATCTTTAATCTGTTGTACGAATTTACAGATGCCATTGAACCCTTGTCCATCGATGAAGCATTTATGGATGTCACCGGCAGTGTTAAACTGTTTGGAAGCGGACCGGAAATCGCTGCTAAAATTAAAAAACGTATAAAAAACGAAACCAGACTAACTGCCTCTGTTGGTGTGGCTCCTAATAAATATCTGGCTAAAATCGCCTCTGATCTCGAAAAACCAGATGGATTGGTTTTAGTAGATGCCGATAAAATTGATGAATTTCTTGCGCCGCTGGATATTTCCCGTCTCTGGGGCGCCGGCATCAAAACACAAACTGTACTGAAAAAAATGGGTATTCATACCATTGGCGATCTTTTCAATTTTCCAAAAGAAATACTTGAAAAAAAATTGGGGAAACTTGGCGATCACTTCTACAATCTGGCTCATGGTATTGATACGCGCCGGGTTGAAAGTGACGAGGTGGTAAAATCTATCAGTAATGAGCATACCTTTGGGCAGGATGTGCTCGATGTTAATCTGTTGCATAAAACCATATTTCAGCTTTCGGAGAAGGTCGGTTATCGATTGAGAAATAAAAAATTGCAGGGAAGAACGGTGCATTTAAAGTTACGTTATGATAACTTTTCCACAATCACACGGAATAAAACTTTAAATTCTGCTGTGGATAGTACTCAGATGATCTATTCGGTTGTGAAGGATTTGTTCAATAATAACTATCAACAGGGACGTAAAGTACGATTAGTGGGTGTGGGTATCAGCGGTTTTATGAATGAACAGGGGGATCAGCTATCCTTATTTGATAACCAAATAAAAAAACATGACCGCATTGATCAACTTCAGGATGCTTTAACCAACCGATTTGGAAAACGGATCATCAGTCGTGCCGAAAGTATGGACAGCAAAAATTATGACTGGGATTAAATATTTAAAATAACTGTATAGATTGTTTTGATAAAAATTATTTACTAACATTTCTCACTTTAGATTTATGCAGACAAGTATTTTTAAAAAAAGGATTATGTTTATTTTTAAATTATAGCCACGACCTTTAGGTCGTGGAGTCTAAAATAGCGCCAGGCAACAGGACTTTAGTCCAAAAGAAAATATTTATTATGAATCACATTTTTTTGGACAATGGGCTAAAGCCCGACTTTAGTACTTGTTTTACTATCACGACCTAAAGGACGTGGCACTGAAAGTTAAACAAGGCCGTTTCCATCTCGAATTATTTGTCCAAAATTAAAGTGAGAAATGTTGGTTATTTATAATTAATAGTTGCTAAAGGTATGAATTATGATTTCATTCAGGACGATTTTATCATTTTTCTTTTTTCTTTTTTCTTCTGTGTTAATTGCTTCAACCACTCATAATGACAGCTATTTTCAGCAGTATCTGGTTTATAAAATTGATGCGGAATTGAAAGTGCAGGAAAAAACAATCCTTGCTACCGAGACAATAATCTACCATAATCAATCACCGGACACCCTAAGAAATATTTATTTTTATCTGTATATAAATAAATACAAAGCCGGCGCTTTGCATTTGTATCGCCCGCCTCGCCGGGATCAGGGATATAACGAAGTTGAAAAGATAAAAATAAATGGTCATGTACATGAGGATTATTCCATAAATAATACCATAATGAATGTAAAATTGCCCAAAACCCTTGCTCCCGGTGATTCCGTAAAATTTTTATTTCATTACCATGCAAAATTGCCGCCGGCAAGCGGCCGTTATGGATTTATGGGCGATCATTTTGATGTGGGGAATTGGTTTCCAACGCCTGTGGTGTATGATCGAGCCGGATGGCATCTGCATCAGCACCTCGATAATGAATTCTACCAGGAATGGGCGGATTTTAAGGTGAATATCCGTGTGCCCAAAGGCTTTGTTGTGGGCGCAACCGGCGATCTGTTAAATCCGGAGATTGCTTTGAAAGATACAACCCTGGCTAGCCGTGAAAATTATTATAATAATCCGAAAGATACGGCCACCACACTTTGGCAATTTGAAGCAAATATGGTGCATGATTTTGCCTGGACAACCGATCCGGATTATGTACTTATGCAGAATGAATGGAATGGCATAACCTTTAACGTGCTGGCCACGTCTGCTAATGCGCAAAGCTGGCGGCAGGTTACCGACTGGGGATTAAAAGCCTTGCAATTTTTTCATGAAAACTACGGACCTTATCCTTACAAACAGTTTACCGTGGCAGATACTTATATCCAGGCGGGAGGTATGGAATATCCCAATATTGTATTTATTAATACAGCAATCAACCCGGAATTCAGATTAAATCAATTTAAGGCGGTTATTGTTCACGAAATGGCTCATAATTGGTTTTACGGATTGCTGGCTAATAATCAAACCGAAGAAGAATGGATGGATGAAGGTTTTACAACCTTCGCAGAAATTGAATGCATGGAAGCGCTTTTCGGTAAAGAGGATAATTATTCCATTAACCGGGATGACTGGTTTAGTAAAATGTTCTGGTTTGAAAATAATGACCGCAGGGATAACGCTTTAAGTTATTTGGAGCTGGTCAAAGAAGGCCGTGAAGACGATCCGATTGATTTGCACGCCGATTATCTCGGTTTTAACGCTTACGTTTCACAATACTCAAAAATGGCTGATGTGATTTATATGCTGCAGTACGTTATAGGTGATTCTTTATTCGATTTCGCCATCAAGAATTATTTTAAAGAATGGCATTTTAAACATCCGTATCGTGAGGATATGATTGCTTCATTTGAAAAAACCGCTAATCGTGATCTGGACTGGTTTTTTGATCAATGGCTTGAGACCACCTGGCAACTGGATTATGCCGTCGATGATATTGAGGGTATGTGGCAAGTGACAGATGGAATTAAAACATATCATGCAGAAATAACTCTAAAGAACCTGAATAAAATATTCATGCCGATTGATCTGGACATCACCTTAAAAAATGGCCGGCAAGTGTTATATCATATCCCTGTTGATGGCAGTGCAAAAAAAGAAACGGGCCGGGAGGTTCTGCCTTACTGGCACTTTAGCAAAAAGGAATACAACACAACGGTTAAACTTGAAGATGCTATTGATTTGGTCGAGATCGATGCATCGCAGCGATTGATGGATATCAATCGGTTAAACAACCGCAGCGGTTTATTGCCTGAAATGGAGTTCGTATTTATGCGGCCGCAATCGAACGCGCCGCCGTTAGAATCCTATTTATGGGAAGGCTGGCCGTTAATCTTTTATAATGATAAAGATAAAGCTAAAGTCGGATTTAAACTGGAAGGCAGTTATCTGGCAATGGATCATTTGATGGATTTGGGAGTATGGTACAAAACTGCCACAGGTAATCTGGATTATGATCTGAATTACAAACATCCGTTCAACTGGCTGGGCAATAATTCTTATGCCGGTATTCGTACTTATACATTAGATGGCGTACAGGGATCGGAACTGAGTTTGGACAAACAAATAATTAAAAACAGGTATCGCGATCCGGTTTACACACTTTCACTTAATTTACGAAATTACAATCGTTTTGATAATGAATACGCTCTTTCGGTATGGAGCAGAGGAACCGTTAATAATTTTGAATTGCGATGGTCGCGGGACTTTGATCAATATTGGATGAAACACACAAATCTGTCTATTTCATTACTGAATTCAATTATGGGAAGTGATTATAATTTTTCTGTATTGGAATTGAACTGGATGGCGGAATATTATGACTATCTGCCGGATGTGGAATTGCGGTTTAATTTGAAGGCGGGTATCAGTGAAGGTGATGTGCCGGCGCAACATCTGTTTACCTTGAACGGGGCTAATGGCTGGGCTATGTTTTACAGTCCGTGGTATCGGGCGCGCGGAAGTCTGCCTTATCCCTGGTACAAAGACGGACATTTGTATATGGATCAGGGCGCTATGGTTCGCGGCTATGGTCTTTATCCGGATGATACCAATCTGCTCGGTAAAAAAACGCTTGTGTTCAGCAGTGATATCATCTTGCCAAACCCGTTATCCGTTTCTCCAATAATACTAATCCGTGATATTAAACCTTCACTCTTTTTTGATTACGGTTTTGTTTGGAATACTTCATTTCCTGAATATAGGGATTTTAGAAATAATGCCGGATTATCTCTGGCTTGGGACCGGTTTCCCAATGTTCTGTATTATTTAACATTTATAGAAAAAGTACAGGTTGATTTTCCAATATTTATGAGTCACTTGCCGGATGGGGAAAAACGCTTTGACTTCCGCTGGCTGGTTCGTTTTGATTTTGATCTGGCTAATTAGAAAAAGTGACTTAAATTGGAAATGCACTAAAGTGACTAAAGTTATTCAAAAATCGATTATTAGTTTAATCAGCAAGTTTTTACTGCCTACTGCCACTGCCAATTCGCCGGCAGGCGGATTCGCCCACAGGCGGACGGCTACCGCCACTTTAGTCACTTTAGGCACTTATAAACTTAAAACTAACTAATACCCCAGCTTCTTCATCAGCATGGTTACCGGTTTGGAATTTTGCATAATATAAAAATGCACAGCAGGAACGTTTTTGTTTAACAATTCTTCCACCTGTTTTTTGGCCCAGTTGACGCCGATTTCCAGATGATGTTCCGGTTTGGCGTCAATCATTTCCATAGCGAATTCATTTGGGATGTCCACATGGAAGTGGCGTGGTATATTGGTAAGCTGCTTCGTTGTCGTTGCGATTTTTAATCCGGGGATGATCGGCGCCTCGATTCCGCTTGCCAGGCATTTATCAACAAAATCAAAATAGACCTTGTTATCGAAAAACATCTGGGTGACAACATAATGCGCGCCCGTATCCA
Organism: Calditrichaceae bacterium; assembly: GCA_016928315.1. Lineage (GTDB taxonomy): Bacteria > Calditrichota > Calditrichia > Calditrichales > Calditrichaceae > JAFGKZ01. The sequence continues at coordinate 4,203 of JAFGKZ010000269.1, read as the reverse complement.
ATTTCTTTTTTAGATAGGCAATATCAAAATCAATATTTGGCGCCTCAAAATGTTTCTCCGGATAACCGGCTACACCAATACAAAAATCCGTTGCCTTGGCGTCGAGCAGGGCTTCATCAAGATATTTTCCCTGATTCATATCATTCATTTGTTTGACCAGGTCAAGTGCATACAGGTTGATGCTACGTCCCGGATCAACCGGTTTTTTATAACTGTTTTCATCGCCGCGAATGGCCAGTACATTTTCTATTTCCAGATATTGCAGTTCAATTAAAAAATCTTCCGTTTCTTCGCGGGTAAATCCCTGACATAAAATATGCGGCACGGCGTCAATGTTATATTTTTTCTGGATCAGGGCGCAGATACCCAGCGTTCCTGGTCTTTTTCGGATTATCCGTTTTTTAATTTTACCACTATTTTCATCATAAACAACCTCTGCGGCATGACTTGTAATTTCTATATAAGGCGGTTTGTATTTTGCGATATCATCAATAACCTCTAAAAGACTACTGATATCACCCCCGCGTTTGGGAGGAATAACTTCAAAACTTATCATCGGCTCGGTTGCCCGGGCCAGATGCTCAATCACTTTCATGCATATCTCCGTATTTTTAAAAGCCGAAATATAGCATTATTCGGAATAAAGTTCTAATATAATTGCTTATAATTCTCAAAATAAGTGATTTGCAAAACCAATATCATTTATTTAACTTTGCGCTTTATTTTTCATCGTTGATAAAATAAATGAAAAATAAAATTCTTATTCAGCCTGTGAAGTGTATAGGGAATTTAATTGACAGCACAAAAAAACTATAGAATAACATTGATACCCGGTGACGGTATCGGACCGGAAGTTACCTCGGCGGCTCAGAAAGTAATTGCTGCCGCTAATATAAATATTGACTGGGAAATTGTTGACGCCGGTGAAGGATCCATAGCCAGGCATGGAACAACCTTACCCGATGCTACCCTGGAATCGATTAAAAAAAATAAAGTTGCTCTAAAAGGTCCATTGACTACACCTGTCGGCGGTGGTTTTAAATCGGTTAATGTAACTCTGCGTAAAACGCTTGATCTTTATGCCAATGTGCGCCCTGTGCGGTCAGCGCTTGGTATAACCTTTCATCATAATCCGATTGATTTGGTTATTTTCAGGGAGAATACGGAAGATCTTTATACGGGAATGGAATATGAAGTAGCGCCCGGCGTTGCCCAAAGTTTAAAAATTATTACTGAGAAGGCCTCTACGCGAATCGCCAAAGCAGCGTTTGAATGGGCAATGAAGCGTGAACGTAAACTGGTACACGCGGTACATAAAGCCAACATCATGAAAAAAAGCGATGGATTATTTCTGGATAGCGTACGTAAAGTGGCTGAGCAATATCCAAAAATAACTTATAAAGAAATTATTGTTGATAATTGCGCCATGCAGATGGTAATGCATCCGGAACAGTTTGATGTGGTTGTCTTGGGAAACCTGTATGGTGATATCATTTCCGATTTAGCGGCTGGTCTTGTTGGAGGTCTCGGCGTAGTTCCCGGCGCCAATTTGGGTGATGATGTAGCGATTTTTGAATCCGTACACGGAAGCGCCCCGGATATTGCCGGGAAGGGGATTGCCAATCCAATGGCAACAATTTTATCAGCAAATCTTATGTTAAGACATATGGGTGAGAGTAAAGCCGCTGCCCGTATTCAGGCAGCTCTGGTGCTATTCCTATCCGAAAAAAAATTCCTGACACCTGATCTTGGCGGCAGATCAACCACAGATGAGATGGTCGAAGGAATTATCAAAAAAATTAAATTACTACGATAGACAATATCTTTTATTTATACACAAGTTATACTTTCAGGATTGTATTTTATCTATGAAAAAATTCGAACAAAAATTTATTGAACTAAATCAGTTAGTTCAGAAAAACAATAGAATTATATTAACCAGCCACGTCTATACCGACGGCGACGCCATGGGCTGTTTGATTTCTTTATATGATTATCTTAAAAGCATTGATAAGGATGTTGAAATCATTATTCCTGGTGAAGTGCCTCCCAAATATGCCTTTTTGCATATTGATCAGATTATTAATCATACAACCAATTTTGAAGCTGAATATAAAATCAGCAATGCCCAACTTATCATTATAGTAGATGTGAGTTCATTGAAACGTTTAAATGGTCTCTATTCGGCAGTAAAGGAAAGCAAAGCCAAAAAAGTATGCATCGATCATCATCCGTTCGAAGGTGACTGGATAGATCTGGACATAGTTGACACAGATCGGGTAGCGACCGGCGAAATGGTATTTCAGTTTTTTAAAATAAATAATATTTTAATAAATCCGCTGATGGCTAAGGCTTTATATACATCAATTTTATCTGATTCAGGCAGTTTCCGGTTTCAGCGGACCGATGCTTTTACATTTAATATGGCGGCTGCATTGGTTGAGGCAGGAGCCGATCCGGCAGAATTATATGGTCACCTTTATGAAAATTCAACTCAACATCAACTGCAAGCCTGGGGAGAAATTTTAAAGAATGTTCAATCACGGGATAAACTTTCCTGGTTAATTGTACCGAACAGACTATTTGCCGAATATCATATCTCGAAGGAAGAAATAGACGGCATAATAGACATTTTGCGGAAAATAAAAGATGCGCAGGTAGTTCTTGTTTTTATTGAAAAATCAGAGGATGAAATTATTGTGGGTTTGAGATCGAAAAATGGATTTGATGTAGGCGAATTTGCCCGGAAGTTTGGCGGCGGGGGACATAAACATGCTGCGGGTTTTCAACAGAATCAGGCGCTTAAAGATGTAATTAATATTACAGTTGCAGAAATAGAAAAAAATATTTCCTAATATCAAAGGATTTAACATGATCCGCTATTTAACGGCCGGTGAGTCCCATGGACCAGCCATTTCCGGAATTTTAGAAGGTATGCCTGCAAACGTTCCAATTAATTTTGAACGGGTGCAGCATGAGCTACAGCGCCGTATGCAGGGTTTTGGCCGCGGCGGCCGAATGCGTTTGGAAACCGATACGATTGAAACTTTATCCGGCATTCGTTTTAGTAATACATTGGGCAGTCCCATTAGTTTTCTTATTCATAATCGAGATTGGGCTAACTGGCAGGAAGAAATGGCTGTTGAATCGGGCAAAGCGGGTAAAGAATTTACCAAGCCGCGTCCGGGCCATGCTGATCTTGCCGGCAGCCAGAAATATAATTTTGATGATTTGCGCAATGTTCTGGAACGTTCCAGCGCCAGAGAAACAGCCATGCGGGTTGCAGTCGGCGCCTTTGTTAAAGAATTATTATATACGTTTGATATTCATATATTTTCTCATATTATTCAGATTGGCACAGTTAAAGCTGATATTCAAAGGATTACAGATAAACTAAATGGTGACGTCAATAAACTGGCGGACGCTTCAGAAGTCCGCTGTCTCGATCCGGATGCTGAGAAGCAAATGATTGACTTGATAAAGGAAACAAAAAGCGCGGGCGATACACTCGGCGGTATTATCCAGTTAATCATTCGAAATGTGCCTCCCGGTTTGGGCAGTTATGTCCATTGGGACCGCAAACTGGATGCACAATTGGCGTCGGCTATTATGTCCGTTAATGCTATTAAAGGGGTACAAATTGGCACAGGATTCAGCGGCGTTCATTTACCCGGTTCGCAATTTCATGACGAAATATATTATGATAAACATAAGTATCGGCGAAAAACAAATCATGCCGGCGGTATCGAAGGCGGTATGTCCACCGGTGAGGATATTGTGATTCATATAATGAAAAAACCAATCCCCACACTAATGAAACCTCTGGAATCGGTAGATATTAAAACTAAAGAATCATTTAAAGCTCATAAAGAGCGCAGTGATATTACAGCGGTTCCGGCCGCAGGCGTTATAGCAGAAGCCGCTGCAGCTCCGATTATTGCCAATGCTTTAATGGAAAAGTTTGGCAGCGATACGCTGGCTGATATTAAATTAGCGTATGAAAATTATTTAAAGAGAATTTAAGGAAAAATTTATCCATGCCAAAATTAGTTATAAAATACTGTGTAGTCTGAAATTATTATCCCAGAGCCGCTAGTTTAGCGGAAAGTATTAAAAAAAATATCAATATTGATATAGAATTAAAAAAAAGTGACGGCGGAAGATTCGAGATATATCTGGATGATAAAATTGTATTTTCCAAGT
>JAFGKZ010000268.1 GCA_016928315.1 Calditrichaceae bacterium | reverse complement strand
TCTTATGAATTTGGTTATGGTCTTTCATATACCAATTTTAAGTTCAGTAATTTTAGTATTGATAAAAACAAAATTACGCCAAATGATATGGTTACTATTAGTGCTGATGTGGAAAACACAGGCGATGTTGATGGTGATGAAGTCGTACAGATTTATGTTAAAACACCTGATAGTCCAAAATCTTTGCAGAGACCAATCAAACGGTTAAAAGGTTTTAAGAGGGTAAGCATTCCCGCTGGTCAAACCAAACGAGTTTCAATTGATATCGATTGTTCCGACCTTTGGTTCTGGGATTCGGAGAATGATAAAATTACTTTCGATCAGGGTAAATATATCTTTGAAATTGGCGCTTCATCCAAAGACATTAAGGGCCAGGTTGAAGCCCAAATGAGCGGTACCTTTAAACCGGCATTAACTACCGTCGTGGCTGAATGCGGTAAAACTGTTTTCAGGCCGGGCAATACTGCGCAGACAAGTGTAACAGCATCGATGTCCGATGACAGCTTTATCGATATTAAAAAAGCTCAAGTTGAATATAAAAGCAATAATCCTTTGGTAGCAAGCGTTGATAAAAATGGAAAAGTGACCGCCGCCGGAGTGGGAACTGCATTAATCTTCGCTTATGTCACAGTGGATGGAGAAACCGTGTCAAATAGTTATCCGGTGAAAGTTATGCCGGATCTGAATCCTGAATCAATTACGGTTAACGGGAAAAATATAAAAGGTTTTAACAAAGACGTTAAGGCGTACAGTTACCTTTTAAAAAGTAATTCAAAGATCCCTGTGGTCAAAGCATCTGCAATAAGCGATAATGTTACGGTAGAAGTTGAACAGGTAAAACGGATTCCCGGAACTGCCGTAGTCAGGTTTATTGATAATATCACGCTTGAAACCAATACGTATTATTTAAATTTTGATATCAAATCGGTTAGCGATGAATTCAACAGTTCCTCTGTCGGCAAACAATGGCATTGGGTAAGAGAAAATCAGGCAACTTATAGCCTTTCAAAAAATATTGGTTCTCTCACAATCACAAGTGAAACAGGCGACGTCTCTGAAGCAAGTAATAATGCTAAAAATATTCTACTGCAAAGCGCTAACAACGATTGGACGATTGAAACAAAATTGTCAGCTTCAAGAATTCCATCACAGCCGGAAAATACCGGAATTTTAGTATACCAGGATGATAATAATTTTGTAAAATTGATGTTTAGGGCAATCGTTAAAACAACCCGGTCCGGTATGTTCGGGGGAACGCAGGCGCAGGCAGGAACCATAGACCTGATCATTGAAGAAAATGATATTACAAAATCGTTAGCAACTTTTAACCTTAGTAAAGAAATAACCAATATTAATCCGTTAATACTTAAACTGGATAAAAAAGGAAGCGAATACACGGCTTACTATTCTCAGGATGGCGGTAAATTTGAAAAGCTGGGAACGGCTGATATTTTGTTGAAAGATATTAAGGCAGGTTTAATTGTTTGCGATGGTGTAATTACACAAAATATGAAAAGCACTTTTTGGTTTGATTCGGATACGACCAAGCCGGATATGCCGTTCGACGTCGCATTTGATTATTTCCATATCACCAATAATGGTCTGTAGTTATCCGGATTATGTAAAGATTTATAATAGAATTGATATCAAATTCATGCTCAGATATCAAATAACATGAAAATTAGAAATTACAAACCAAACTTATAATAAAGGGAGTATCCAAATGAAGAAATTAACCTATCTTATCGCACTGCTGCTTGTATTTAGTTTAATACAAATTACAACAGCGCAGGAAAAAGAAAAATGTCATGAGAAAGAAAAAAAAGTACTTGTTCCCGGAGAACAGGCGCCTCTTGCCAATCCTGGACAAAATGCTTTCGGAAGGATTCGTAATGTAGGTACGACAAAAAGTAAACGAAGTCCTTTCCCGGCACGTCCCGAACCGGAAATAAAGACGATTTCCCTGGATGAGATTTCCATGAGCGATCCTTTCGTTTTTCCTGATGAAAAAACCAGAACATATTATTTAACAGGCACCGGCGGTCGATTGTTTACAAGCAAAGACCTTAAAATGTGGACAGGACCCTACAAGATTATCGACCTTACAGGCACCTGGATGGACAGCCTATGGGTTGCCGCTGCTGAAATCCACCAATTCGGTGATAAATATTATTTGGCCGGTACCTGGAGCGATCACACAACTTTAATCGAAGCCGTTCCGCGCCGGTATAATGTGCCACGCAACCAGACCCAGCTTCTGGTAGCCGATTCACCAGAAGGCCCTTATACACCTTTGGTCAAAGAATTTGATTTTTGCCTCGGACCCGAAGATTGGGATATCATTGACGGTACGCTTTATGAGGAAGACGGCACCGTATATATGGTTTTTGTTCATGAGTGGACTCAAATTATTGACGGAACTATGGATTATATGCCGCTGTCAGAGGACCTTACGCATCGTACAGCCTTTCCCACAACCATCTTTCGTGCCAGCGAAGCCGCCTGGTCAAAAGAGATGAATAGTATCGGTGAAGCTACCTTTGGTATGAAAATGCCTGGCTGGGTTACCGATGGGCCTCAACTATTCAGAACACAAACCGGCAAACTCGGTATGCTTTGGTCAAGCTGGGGCGAGCATCGCTATGCGCAGGGTATCGCTTATTCGACATCCGGCAGTATCAAGGGTCCCTGGGTGCAAGAAGAAGAGGCTTTCAAAGGCGATAATTCCGGTCATGGGATGTTTTTTACTACGTTTGAAGGAAAGCGGCTCTTTATTATCCATCATGCTGAAGAAAGAGGTCCGCGTAAACCGCAGCTTTATGAATTTGATGACTCTGGCGATAAGGTGATACTTGGAGAGCGATATCATCCATAATGAGGAAAGAATAGGAAATTCCGTTGAGTCGATCTGATTTTTTATTCATTTACAAATCGTTCATCGATAAAAAAATAGCACAAAAGGATGAGAGGGAACTACTTATGAAGACTATTTTAATTTTAATTGCGATGATTGTATTGTTTGCTTCCGGATGCAACAATATGCAAAAGCAGCCTTCACTTGTTAAAGTTGAAGGTGGAATGATTCAGGGGACAGTTGACAGCGGTTTAACCGTTTTTAAAGGTATTCCGTTTGCTGCGCCGCCGGTAGGTGATTTACGCTGGCGTGCGCCTCAGCCAGTTTCAAAATGGGATACGGTTCTACAGGCAGATAAGTTTGCTCCCGGGCCTATCCAGGCTTGGGGTTCCCCATCGGGAAAAAGTGAAGATTGTCTATACCTGAATATCTGGACGCCTGCTAAATCTGCGAATGATCGCATCCCCGTATTAGTCTGGATCTATGGCGGCGGATTCAATGGCGGGGCTACCTCAGTTCCGGGTTATAATGGAGAGCATCTTGCAAGAAAAGGTGTGGTTCTGGTAAGTATAGCTTATCGCGTGGGACGCCTTGGATTCCTTGCCCATCCGGAGTTAAGCGCCGAGAATGAGCATAATGCTTCCGGAAATTACGGTCTGATGGATATGATAGCAGGTCTGAAATGGATTCAGAAAAATATTGCCGCGTTTGGCGGCGATCCCAATAAAGTTACTATCTTTGGTGAGTCAGCCGGCGGGATTGCAGTCAGCATGTTATGTGCATCGCCTTTAGCAAAGGGATTATTCCATGGCGCAGTTTCACAAAGCGGCGGTTCCTTTGGACCTCCCCGGCCCACGACGTATCCCGGTGAAAATATGAAACGTCTTTCCGTCGCTGAACAGGACGGGCTGGCTTATGCGAAAACTGTGGGCGCCGCTTCCCTGGAAGAATTAAGAAAAATGCCTGCGGATAGCCTGGCAAAGGGCGGATTCGGCAGCGGTATGGCCTGGCCGATCATAGACGGTTATGTAATTCCGGATGACCAATATAAACTTTATCGGGAAGGCAAGTTTAATGATACGCCGATCCTTGTCGGGTACAACTCGGATGAGGGCGCCAGTTTTACAAGGACAAAAGATCCGAAAGAATTTATTAAAGGCGTTAAAGAACGCTATGGAAAGTTTGCTAACGGATTGCTCAAGGCCTATCCGGTTGGCAAGAACTCAATTCCAAAAACCGCGCGCGACCTTGCCCGTGACGCTGCATTTGGCTGGCAGACCTGGATATGGGCCCGTCTACAGTCTGAGTTAGGGCAATCCAAAGCTTACTATTATTATTTTGATCAACACCCCGACTATCCGGAAGATTCTCCTCAGGCCGACTTTGGATCCCCACACGGTCAGGACGTCGGGTATGTATTCAAAACGCTTGATACCGCCAATCCACAAACAACCCAAAATGATCTGGAAATTTCAGAAGCTATGGCTACCTACTGGACAAACTTCGCCAAATTCGGCGATCCGAATGGTGAAGGAATGCCTGAATGGCAGGCTTTTAGTGATGAAAATCCTAAAGTAATGTATTTCAGCAAAACACCGCATCTGGGACCGGTTCCCAGCGCTGGATCGCTTAAAGTTTTAGACGCCTACTTTGCCTGGCGGCGCACGCCGGAAGGGGACGCCTGGGCGAAATAATTATTGTGCTAAGATAATTGGCATGATATAATTCTAACTTTATTGGAAAAATCAAAATGGAAAAAAATATTGTAATCTTCAGTATTTTAATGGGATTGTTAATCACGAATTGTGCTGTGCAGGATGCAAATCATCAACCTAAAGTACAAGTTGAACAAGGCTGGCTTTCAGGCACACATGGATCAGATACATCAATCATGGTCTTCAAAGGCGTTCCCTTTGCCGCGCCTCCGGTTGGTGAACTGCGTTGGCGCGCGCCGCAGCCTCCCGAATCATGGGAAGGCATTCGAAAGGCCGATGAATATGCTTGTAACTGCACCCAGCAAATGTATGATACCTTTGGTCCCTGGACAGCGGAATATCAACCGAAAGGGGACATCTGTGAGGATTGCCTGCGCCTGAATATCTGGACGGCAGCCAAATCCATGGAAGATAAACGCCCGGTGATGGTGTATATTCCGGGCGGCGCTTTTACAGGCGGATCGGGTAATGTGCCGGTATACAACGGAGAGCATCTGGCTAAAAAAGGATTGGTCGTTGTGACAATCAATTACCGGGTCGGTGTGATGGGATTTCTTGCCCATCCGGAGTTAACCAAAGAATCGGAACAAAATTCATCGGGTAATTACGGATTGTTAGATCAGGTGGCGGCGCTTAAATGGATTAATAAAAACATCGCTGCATTTGGCGGGAATCCGGATCAAGTGACGATTATGGGGCAGTCGGCAGGAGCCATGTCAGTAAATTATTTGACGGCGTCGCCGCTGGCCAAAGGTTTATTTGTCCGTGCCATTGCTCAGAGCGGTTTTTATGCCCGGCTTGGCCCAAGAGAAAATTTAATGTCCGCGGAACAGAATGGACTTAAATTTGCTGATTCAATGAAAGTCTCTTCAATAGAAGAATTACGAGCAATGCCTGCCGCTGACCTGACGCCTCCTAAAGTAGAAGGTTTCCGCTTCTCTCCCATCGTTGACGGCTGGTTTCTGCCAAAGAGTGTAGATGAGATTTTTATCGTTGGTGAACAGAATGACATCGTTACTCTCACAGGACTGGTTGCCGACGAAGGAAGCGCCGGACAGGATTATGGTAAAGTTCCGGCTAAAGAGTTAACTAATCGTGTCAAACGACAAGCGGGTGATCAAGCGGATGAGATATTAAAATTATACCCGGTTTCAACAGAAGCTGAATGTGCGGAATCACAGAAGGCCTTTGCACGCGACATGTCTATGGTTACCATGTATCTATGGGGTAAGAAGCGCGAAAAAACAGGCAAAACTAATTTGTACACATACTTATTTGTACACCAGCAGCCGGGCGATACCCGGGAACGCTATCAGACATTCCATTCATCAGAATTACCGTATATTTTTGACAATTTAAATCAGTCACCACGGCCGTGGACAAAGGAAGATGAAAAGATTGCACAAATAATGTCCTCATATTGGGTGAACTTCATTTCCACCGGAAATCCAAATGGGGAAGGATTACCTGAATGGCCATCGTTTAATGAATCACCAGGGAATATCATGGAACTGGGTGATAAAATGGAGCCAAGACCTATTACCAGCCAACAGAAATTCGAAACTTTGAAGAAGATATTTCAGGCTGGCGACTGATGAATGAAATTAAAACTTTAAAAAGTACTCCAATGTTTGAAAATTAAGTGATCAATAACCAGATTAAAAATGTAGCAATGCGATTAAGATATTATACTGTGTGCAATGGCCTAAGCGGATGATTAGTAACACAGGAGAATATTTTATGAAAAGACCAGCAACGATCATAAATATTTTAGTATTAGGACTAATTATAAGTTTATCAGCCCAGGAAGACATTGATGTCGGTAAAACAGGTTGGGATGTCAAAAGACCGGTTATGGCCGCTGCCTGTGATAATGGTTGCCCATGGGGAGAACTGGGTGATTATGTCAAAGATGCGATGAAACCCTATGGCTATTCTGTGATTCTTTGTCGTAATTGTAACCGGTGGTATGGTCCGGGTCTTGTATCTGGGCATGACTATCCGCCGCCGCTTGATGAAATAAACCTGGAAGATGGCGTTAATATGCGTGTCGATGCGCCGGTGGACTTTGGCGTAACGTCCAGCGCTATGTTGAGTTCCGCTTACCACAATACACTTGCTAATAAGGGACCTTATCGTAATTTGCGCTTAATTGCAAAGATTGAAGATCCGTTCTATTTTCTAATTGCCGCAAGAAAAGAATCAGGTATTAAAGATTTTAAATATATTAAGGAACAACATCTGTCGGTGAGAATTGTGGGCACTGATAGAAGTATGATGGCCATCCTGAAATATTATGGTATCACCGCAGAAGACATTCAGACCTGGGGCGGCAAAATGGGTGTATCGATTGGGGATGCGCTAAAAGGTGATTTCGATATTATTTCCGGTTTTTTGGCAAGCCCGGCAATGAATCCGGAATCAGCTTATTGGACAACGCTAAGTCAGAAATTTGATCTTTACTTTTTAGAATTACCGGAAGATCTGTTAAAACTCATTGCTGAACAAAATGTAGATGCAGAGTTCGTTGAAGTCCAAAACAGTCTGCTTAGAGGTATTCATCGACGCATAAAAACATTGGGCCGATCAGGTGAAGCTATTTTTGCCCGCGATGATACTCCGGAACAAGCTGCCTATGATCTGGCTAAAGCCATCGATGAGCGTCACGGAGCTTTGAAATGGTTTATCAGGATATACACATACGATCCCAAAACTGTCTGGAAGAATTTTGACGTACCCTTGCATCCCGGCGCGGAAAAGTATTACCGGGAAGTTGGTTACATGAAATAATTTTGTTAAGTTAATATTGAAAATTTTACTAAATCTTAAGGGCAAAAAGTAATGAAGAAAATAATTCTGATTATCATTCTATTTTCGCATTTAACTGTTTTTAGCCAGTTCCCGGATATAGCGAAAACGCCTCCTATGGGCTGGAATTCATGGAACGCCTTTGGACTGGATATCAATTCAAAAATAGTGATGGCCGTGGCTGATTCTATGGTGGCTAAAGGAATGGCCGCTGCCGGGTACGAATATATCGTCATTGACGATGGCTGGCAGATCGACAGGGATGAAAACGGAATAATCATAGTTGACTCAACCCGTTTCCCGGAAGGCATAAAATTTTTAGCAGATTATGTCCATGCCAGGGGATTAAAATTCGGGATTTATACCTGCTGCGGTACAAAAACCTGTGGAGGACGACCCGGTAGTTATGGCTATGAAGCCATCGATGCTAAAACTTACGCAGAATGGGGCGTGGATTACATTAAAGAAGACTGGTGTTATACGGACGGACTTGAAACCCACATTCAGTATAAAATTATGAGTGACGCCATTAAGGCAACCGGCAGACCGATGTTGCTGAGCTTGTGTGAATGGGGCGTTTCCAGTCCCTGGGAATGGGCAAAAGGTATTGGTTCCATGTGGCGTACAACAAATGATATTCAGGATTGTTTTGATTGTGTTAGAAATTGGGGCGGCATGGGTTTCGTTCCGATACTGGATAAAAATGCAGATTTAGCGCCTTATGCCGGACCGGGACACTGGAACGATCCCGACATGCTTGAAGTTGGTAATCAGGCTCTCACACCGGTCGAATGCCGTTCACATTTTGCCATGTGGTGTATGCTGGCAGCTCCGCTCATTGCCGGAAACAATATTAGTACTATGAATGATACAATCAGGGATATTCTTACCGCTCCGGAAATTATTGCTATCGATCAGGATCCGCTCGGCATCCAGGGAACCCGGATAAAGAATGAAGATGGCAAGCAGGTTTGGCAGAAACCGCTTAACGATGGTTCGATTGCTGTCGCTTTACTTAATCTGACTGATTCCGATGTTCCAATGTCTGTTACACTGGAAGAAATTGGTCTTAAAAAAGGCATTAAAAGTCCAATACGTGATTTATGGAATCGGAAGGATTTAGATGCTATTACGAATGTTTTTAAAACTAATGTTGAGCCTCATGGTGTGGTCGTAGTTAAAATAAAAGGAGAAAAAGCGCCGGTTTCAGCATTATCCTTTGAACAGTCATTAATTGAGATGAATAAAGATAATCACCAGTTGATTCAGGTTTCTGTTGTTCCTTCCATAATACAGGTTTCCGTATCTTCCAGCGACGACGATATTGTTTCTGTTTCATTGGCCGGAGTAAACAAATACAGATTAAAGGCGCTAAAAGCAGGCGCCTGCAATTTAACGGCAACGACTGCGAATGGAGAACTATCTGCATCATGCCAGGTGAAGGTTCTGCCCTCAAATATTCCAAATCCCTGGAAGTTTGATGAAATCAAAAATGACAAAGCCTCTGTTTTTTATGAAAAAGGCGTTTTTACAATTGAAGCCAATGGGGCAGATATCTGGAGCGGAAGTGATCAATTTGCTTTTATCAATAGTGAAGTGTCAGAAGATAATACTATCTCCGCAAGAATCATTTCCCAAACGAATCCGGATCCCTGGGCAAAAACCGGTTTGATGTTCAGAGAAACGATCGATCCCAAAAGTAAATTTATCATGTTATGTATAACGCCCGGTAACGGCATTTCAATGCAGTGGCGGGAAAGTACAGGAAAGGGATGCAATAAAAAGGATTTTAATGCCATTGCCCTGCCGGCTTATTTCAAACTTTCCAGACAGGGCCTGACATTTAAAGCATATAAATCAGTTGACGGGATACAATGGGATTTTCTGGATGAAGTTACGTTTAATAAATCCTTTGCTGAGAAATATTTAATTGGTCTGGAAGTGGTTTCACACAGTACTCATATGATGAATATTTCCAAATTCGATCAGGTAAAAGTCGGGCCGGCGGTTGATTAATATCGATAATCCTGTTATTTTAAAAATTATTGATTAATGCAGCGCTTTCCATTTTGATTTACTACCACAAATGGAGAGTAAAAGCAGCCCGATTATGGCCTTTCTGTGTGACCGGCTGCTTCCGATCGAATAAAACAGAAAAACATATTTCTTACGGAGGATCAAAATATGTTTAGAAGGTATATACTAATTGTGATTATTGTAACTGTGCTGACTGGTATCTTGCAAGCACAGGGTTATCAAAAAACAGATTTGGGTATAAAATCAACCATCAACGCTATTGATGTGGAAATTCAGTTTTATACTCCATCCATAGTTCGAGTCTTGAAATCACCCGAAGGCAGAACCTATGAGAAGAATAGCCTTTCGGTTATTCTGGAACCGGAAAAAACCGATTTTGAGATAAGCCGGTCAGGTGATGAACTTTCTCTGATAAGTAAAAATATTAAGGTAAACATGGACCTGAAAAATGGAAAAATTTCTTTTTTTACTTTCTCGAGAAAGTTATTGTTAAATGAGAAGAAAGACAGCGCCGTATTTACAGATTTCGATGATACTGGCGTTAAGACTTATTCTGTAAGTCAGTCATTCGTTTTGGATAAAGATGAATCGATATATGGTTTGGGTATATTGCAAAATGGTAAAATGGTGCAGCGTAACCAAAAAGTATATATGGTGCAGAATAATACGCAGGATTATATTCCATTTTTTCTGTCGGTTAAAGGTTATGGGATCTTCTGGGATAACTACTCGCCAACCGTTTTTGAAGACAGCCGGGAAAGCACGTCCTTTAAATCCGATGTGGGTGATTGTATAGATTATTATTTTATGACTGGCGGCAATGCCGATGGGGTGATTGCCTGTATGCGTGATCTGACAGGTCAGGTGCCCATGTTTCCGCTCTGGACTTATGGTTACTGGCAGAGCAAAGAACGTTATAAAAGCCAGGATGAAACAGTAGGTGTGGTTAAAAAATACCGTGAACTTGGCATACCTCTCGATGGGATTATTCAGGACTGGCAATACTGGGGAAATAATTATTTATGGAATGCCATGGAATTTCTCAATGTAGATTTTTACAATCCACAAAAAATGGTAGATGATGTACATAATCTGAATGCGCACATGATCATTTCCATCTGGAATTCGTTTGGGCCCAAGACAAAACAATACAAAGAATTGGATGAAATTAATGCCTTGATGGATTTTCAAACCTGGCCTCAATCCGGTTCGCAAAAATGGCCGCCAAGGATGGATTACCCTTCAGGCGTTCGTGTCTATGATCCTTATAATCCAAAAGCCCGCGATATATACTGGAAATATTTAAATAACGGTATCTTCTCTATCGGCATGGACGGCTGGTGGATGGATTCATCTGAACCGGATCATCTGAATTTCAAACCTTCTGATTTAGATAATCAAACCTGGCTGGGTTCATTCCGCAAAGTCCGAAATGCATTTCCTTTAATGACAGTGGGTGGATTATCGGAACATCAACGCGCGGTCTCTTCTGACAAGCGGGTATTTATTCTGACTCGTTCAGCGTTTGCTGGTCAACAGCGTTTCGGAGCCAATACATGGTCTGGTGATGTTGTATCTTCCTGGAAAGCGCTGAGAAACCAGATTTCAGGCGGATTAAATTTTTCACTTTGCGGTATACCTCACTGGAACAGCGATATTGGAGGATTCTTTCTCTGGGAATATCCGAAAAAACTTGAGGATGCTGATTACCGGGAACTCTATACACGCTGGATCCAGTTTGGTGTTTTCTGCCCGATGATGCGCTCACACGGTACGGATGCCCCGCGTGAAATTTATCAGTTTGGTAAAAAAGGCGACAGGATTTATAATGCTATTGAAAAATCAATTAAATTGCGTTACCGTTTATTGCCATATATTTATTCGGCATCCTGGGATGTAACAGCGAATCAGTCCACAATGACCCGGGCGCTCGTGATGGATTTTTCAAATGATAAAGACGCTCTCGATATTGATAATGAATACCTGTTTGGCAAATCATTATTGGTTTGCCCGGTAACCACGCCTATGTATTCAAAGAAGCATATTCAGGGTAAAGATACTACCAATGTTGAAGATTTTAGTAAGGTTAAAAAGGAAGAAGTATATCTGCCAAAAGGCACAGAATGGTATGATTTTTGGACAGGAGAAAAAATTTCAGGTGGGCGGAAGGTAAGTAAAGAAGCCCCGATTGACGTCATTCCATTATATGTAAGAGCGGGATCCATAATGCCGATGGGACCTGAAGTACAATATGCCACGGAAAAAAAATGGGATAATTTGGAAATTCGCGTATACCCAGGCGCCGACGGTAAATTTGTTCTATATGAGGATGAATTTGATAATTATAATTATGAGAAGGGTGTTTATTCTACGATTACTTTTCTGTGGGATGATGCCAGTAAAGAGTTGACCATTGGTGAGCGGAAAGGTTCGTTTCCCGGAATGCTTGATGCACGCAAATTTAATATTGTCAAAGTATCTACTAAAGCAAGTACCGGAATGAAAGTCGTTGACAAGTATGAAAAGGTAGTAGACTACAAAGGAGATAAAGTCACGGTTAGGTTATAGTCTTGTTAAATTTTACATCTTAAACAAAGAATTAAACTTTGAGGATAAAATGCGACAACTATTTAGACTTATATATGTTATATTTTTAGTATCAGCTCTTCAGGCCCAGGATCGGCCGCCGCATCCGCAATTGGAAAATCCGGCTATTCAGGGGATAAATAAAGAATATCCCCATGCTGCTTTTATCAGTTATGATAATCGGCAGAATGCTTTACTCAATGATAAAAGCAAATCATCACATGTCATTCTTTTAAATGGCATTTGGAAGTTCAATTTCGTGGCCGGCGTATCAAACCGTCTTAAAAATTTTGCCGCTACGGATTTCGATCTTTCCAATTGGAAAGAGATACCGGTTCCGTCCAATATGGAAATTCAGGGCTACGGGGTTCCGATTTATGTTAATGTCGGATATGAATTTTACCCGGCATGGAATTTTAAACCGCCTTACATCAACGATTTGGAAAAAAATAACATTGGTTATTATCGCCGTGATTTTGATATGCCCAAATCATGGAAAGATCAGCAGATATATATTCACTTTGGATCGATTAAATCGGTTGGGTTTGTCTGGATTAATGGTCAAAAAGTCGGGATGAGTAAGGATAGCAAGACCCCTCAGGAATTCGATGTCACCAAATATGTAAAGCCCGGAAAAAACACGATTGCGGTTGAAGTTTTTCGCTGGAGCGACGCATCCTATCTGGAGTGCCAGGACTTCTGGCGGTTGAGCGGTATTCCGCGCGAAGTGTATGTCTATGCCCAGCCCAAAGTGCGTTTGCGCGATTTTTTCGTCAGAAGTACGCTGGATGAAAACTATATCAACGGCGTATTTGATCTCGATGTTGAGCTGAAAAATCATACAAATAAGAAAGCAAAGTACTCCGCAACCTACGAGATTTTAGATGCTGCAGGAAAAAGTGTCGCTTCTGAAACTAAAACCGTTGAAATTACGGATACAACCGGCACAGTAAATTTTAAAACCACTATTCCTTCAGTCAGCGCATGGTCTGCGGAAATCCCAAATCTTTATACTTTAATGCTTACCATGAAAGATGCTTCCGGTAATACCACGGAAATAACTTCAGTGAAGATTGGCTTTCGTACGAGTGAAATTAAAGATGGTTTGTTCCTTATTAATGGTAAACGTATACTAATTAAAGGCGTTGATCTGCACGAATTTAATCCCAATACGGGGCAGGTGACGGATGAAAAAACCACCATGCTTGATATGGAAAGAATGAAGCAGTTAAATGTTAATGCCATACGGCTAAGCCATTACCCGCAGCCTGATTACTTTTATGATTTAGCCGACCGATACGGCTTTTATATCATTGACGAGGCCAATATCGAATCCCATGGCATGGGCTACGATCGTAGTAAAGGTAAGAGTCTTGGCAATAATCCCGACTGGACCAAGGCGCATTTATTTCGCACGCGAAACATGGTTGAACGTGATAAAAACCATCCTTCAATAGTTATTTGGTCATTGGGCAATGAAGCCGGCAACGGGTACAATTTTTATCAAACATATCTTTTAATTAAAAACCGCGATAATACACGACCGGCGCAATACGAGCAGGCAAGACTCGAATGGAACACAGATATTTTTTGCCCGATGTATATGAAAATATCGGATATTGAAAAATACGCTCAGAAATACAATGACCGTCCCCTGATCCTTTGTGAATACGAACACGCCATGGGTAATAGTGAAGGGAATCTTAAGGATTACTGGGAAACTATTGAAAAATATCCAAACCTGCAGGGTGGTTTGATTTGGGATTGGGTCGATCAGGGACTTGCCGCTAAAAATGAAAAAGGCGAATACTGGGCATACGGCGGAGACTATGGTCCCAAAGACACCCCATCGGATGGTAACTTTTGTATTAATGGCGTTGTTTTTCCGGACAGAAGCATTAAGCCCCATAGTCGCGAAGTAAAACATGTTTATCAGAATGTTGGATTTAAAGCCGATGACCTTTCTGCCGGAAAGATTACCATTATAAATAAATTTCGTTTCACAAACCTCAATAAATTCGAATTTTCTTATAAGATAACAGCCAATGGTAATGCTTTTTTAAGTGAAGAATTACCGGTATTGGATATTGCGCCGGAGCAGTCAAAACAGATTTCCATCAATACCGATAAATTAGTGGCAGAACCGGGCGTGGAATATTTTGTGACCATTTATGCGAAGACCGCGGTCGCAGAAAACCTGCTGCCGGCCGGATGGGAAATTGCATCTGAACAATTTAAATTGCCGGTTGAGGCCGATAAAAAGCAATTTGATATTTCCAAAACCGGGAAGGTAACCTATGAGGAAAGTTCTTCCATTAAGATTAAAGGAGACGATTTCTCATTAACAATTGATAAAAAAACCGGCATTATAACTTCATACAAAAGTGGTGGAAAAGAACTGCTGCTTAACGGATTCGGGCCACGTCCTGCATTTTGGCGGGCGCCGACGGATAACGATTACGGTTGGAAAATGCCCAAAATTTGCCGTTTATGGAAACAAGCTTCAGAACAGACGCCCCATGCGGCAAGTGTAATAACAAATCAAAAAGGAAATGTGGTACAAGTGGAAGTTATTTATAACCTGGATTCCTTAAAATCGACCTGGAAAACTCAATATACTATTATGGGCAATGGTGTAGTAAAAGTAGAAAATTTGCTGATTACAAAGGATAGTGAAGTATCGGTAATCCCGCGTGTTGGGATGAAAATGCAGATGCCATTCGAATTTACTCAGCTCGAATATCTGGGAAACGGCCCATGGGAAAATTATTGCGATCGAAATACTTCGGCATTTGTCGGACGTTATAAATCAACAATTGCCGATCAATATGTACCGTATATCCGTCCGCAGGAAAACGGGCACCGAACCGGTGTGCGCTGGATGGCTATTACGTGTGATGACGGCAGTGGTCTTCTGGTAATCGCCGACTCGCTTATCGAATTCAACGCACTGAATAATACAGTTGAAGATTTTGACGCCGGTCCGGACAAAGATAAAAATCTTCGTCATAGCAATGACATCAAACCTCAAAATTTGGTAGAATTGCATATTGACTATCGCCAAATGGGCGTTGCCGGAGACGATAGCTGGGGCGGATGGCCGCATGAACCTTATCTTATTAGGCCAAGTGTCCAGGGTTATAGATATGGTTTTACTTTGGCGCCGATTTCTTCTTTGAAAGAAATTGAATCTTTAGCCAAAATAAAGTTCTGATGAAGGGTTTCAACCGAATTGAAGTAAGTATATATAAAAGTCTGTACAGCTGCAGGCTGCAAAGCATTTAAAAATATCTAAAGGAAGGAAAAAATGATGAACAGACATGTAGTATTGAACTTTATCTTGTGTGCGATATTAACCGTCACTGTATACGGTCAAAACGATACAGATACGACATCCTCAAAGGTTCTAAAAGAGGTGTATGCCGGGAAATTCCTTATAGGCGCGGCAGGCGATCTGAAGGGGTACTCCGATGCCGAACTGGCAAATATTAAAACGCATTATGATATCCTGACCCCGGAAAACTGCATGAAACCGCAGCCGACCCATCCTTCACAGAATACGTATAACTTCACGACGCCCGATACGCTGGTTCAGTGGTGCCAGGACAATGGCATCAAAGTTTGGGGGCATACTCTGGCGTGGCACGCGCAGACCGCGCCCTGGTTCTTTCAAGAAGTTCCAACTGAACCTGAAAAAATAACAAGGCCCCGTGGAAGAGCAGGAGCTCCCAACGGTCCCCGTCCCAGTATGGCTGAATTTTGGCGTAGCCGCATTACAGGACCGCTGGCAAGTCGCGAAGTGGCAATGGAACGTCTGAAGAGCCATATCATGACCGTGGTCGGAAGATACAAAGGGCGCATCATCGGATGGGATGTGTTCAACGAATCTATAGCCGACAGCGGTGACTGTACAACGGAAAACCTGCGGACTTTCAGCTGGTATCAGGTCGTCGGACCGGAAGTGCTGACCATGGCTTTCAAGTGGGCAAATGAGGCCGATCCCGAGGCCCAACTTTACTACAATGACTATAATATTGAGCAGGGCGCTGTAGAGAACAAAGGCAAACACGCCAGCTCCATGGTACTGCTCAGGCGTCTTATTGCAGAGGGAGCGCCAATCGACGGCGTGGGCATCCAGGGACACTGGCATCTGGACACTAATCTGAAAGACGTGGAACAGGCGATTATCAACTATGCCTCTTTGGGATTGAAGGTTGCTATCACTGAACTGGATGTAACGGCGACCGGAGAGAACAGCGGCGCTTTCGGATTTGGTCGTCGCACTGAGCCCATCCCTCCGGAAAATTACGTAAAACAGGCCGAGGTTTACAAAGCGTTGTTTGAAATTTTCATGCGTCACGAAGACGTCATTGATCGTGTGACTTTCTGGGGCATCAGCGACGGAAGATCATGGCGCTGGGGTCAGGACGCGCTTTTATTTGATCGCGAGTTGCAGCCCAAACCGGCATTTAAGGCTGTTATTGAAGCAGGCTCAAACTAGAATGTGACATGATTGTCTTAGTGACAACAGCCGGGACAGATGAATCAATAAGCCATTCTTTATAGGAAAGATTAGAAAAGCCTAAGGTTTGGATTTATGATGATATCAGTCAATTCAGTAAAAGATTGAATTGAAATTCTTCTTATTGAATAATACGATAAAAATAGTTCTGTTTTTCCAGGCGCTATGCTTGATGTTCACAGACACAGGAAAATATGAGTGTTTTATTGTTAAAGAGGCCAAGAGACAATCAAAATAATGAAATCTGACAAAGAATGACTAGAGAAGTTTTGGAAAACTAAAATGATAAAAATAATGAATAGTCTAATCAAAAAAAATCGAAAAAGTTTATTATTAATATACGTTGCAATGATTACAATAACTGCTTTGCAAACGATATGCTATGCTCAAAATCCTATTATCCAAACAAAATATACTGCCGACCCGGCGCCAATGGTTCATAACGATACAGTTTATTTGTATACCAGCCATGACGAAGACGACGCTTTTGGTTTTAAAATGTTTAATTGGATGTTATACACATCTACCGATATGGTAAATTGGACAGATCAGGGTATAATTGCAGGCGTCAAAGAACCATACAAAACATTTAAATGGGCTGATGGGCACAGCGCATGGGCGCCACAGTGCATTGAAAGGAACGGAAAGTTCTATTTATATTGCCCTACCATACATATGGGTAAGATGGCCATTGGTGTAGCAATATCCGACAGTCCATATGGACCATTTTCCGATGCATTGGCGAAACCTTTAATCTTTCGTGAAAACCATGGCGACTACGATCCCACAGTATTCATCGATGATGACGGTCAGGCCTATATGTATTGGGGAGGAAACGGCCCCTGTTATTATGCAAAGTTAAATGAAGATATGATTTCTATTTCAGGCGACATACAGGTTGCATCTATCGATTTTACCGGAACCCCCGATGAGGCGTCATTCACAGAAGGCCCATGGTTATGGAAAAGAGATAACCTTTATTACCTGTCCTGGGCGTCCCGCTGCTGTCCTGAAGGCATTGGTTATGCCATGAGCGACAGCCCGACAGGGCCATGGAAGTGTAAAGGTACCATCATGGATCCTGACGACAGATCGAACGGAAACCATCCCGGAATTATTAATTACAAAGGAAACTATTATGTGTTCGGGTTTAATTATGCCATTCTGAAACAAACCATGTCGAAACATTATGAAAGACGTTCGATTTGTGTTGCGAAAATGACATTTAATGAAGATGGATCTGTAATTAAACTACCCTGGTGGGCTGAAACCAAAACTGTACAAATTGGAACTTTAAACCCATACATTAAAAACGAAGCTGAAACCATGGCCTATAGCGAAGGGCTTAAAACTGAATTTGCTACCGAATGGGAACGCAACATTCCATGGGACAAAGGGAAGAAAATTGCTGACAGACTCTTTGTAACAGCTATTCATGACGGCGATTACATTAAAATGGGCGGCGTCGATTTTTCATCAGGTGCAAAATCGATCGATGTTAGCGTAGCATCGTTGTATGGTGGAAAAATAGAAATTCATTCCGACACAATTGACGGGCCAATTTTAGGAACTATCAACGTAAATACCTCAGGAGAAGGCGACATTTGGAGAGTGGTCAGCGCCCCCGTGAATAAGATTAAAGGTGTTCACGACGTGTTTTTCGTGTTCAGGGGAGAAAAAGATTTGTTAAATTTCGACTGGTGGATATTTAAAAAGTTACCATGATTCAAATAACCTGCAAGAAAACTCAAGGGTCTGTTCAGAAAATTTCATTTAAAATAAGGTAGAATTTACAAAATTGGAAAAAGCAATAAATATCACAGTAAATCAATCACAGGGTAGTTGCGTAAAGAGACGTTCCTTGTTTTTACATGGATTTATTTTCCTGTTATATTTCACTGCTTTAGTTCAAGCCGAAGCGGGAATAATGAAGAACTTCGTGATTGATTCCTCACCTAATACAATGGCATTTCCTCTGGTAACCAAAAATCAGACAGCCGGGCTTTGGTGCGACTCCCTTGATTTTAAAGGCGTTCTGCGCGCCATTGGTGATCTTCAAACCGATATCGAACACGTCACCGGGCAAAGACCGCATATATTCAATGAGGATATTGCTGATACCTACCCGCTGATCATTGGTACTTTGGGAAAGAGTGCACTCATCGATGAACTTGCTTCTTCCGGAAAACTCGATGTGCACGATCTCAGAGGAAAGTGGGAAAGTTTTGTCATTACTACCATTGACAATCCGAAGCCTGGTATTAAACAGGCCTTGGTGATTGCCGGGAGTGACAAACGGGGAACCATTTACGGGATTTATGAACTCTCGGAGCAGCTCGGCGTATCGCCCTGGTACTGGTGGGCTGATGTGCCGGTGAAAAAACGGAGTGAAGCCTATATTATTCCGGGCCGATATGCTTCGGGCGAACCCGCGGTGAAATACCGCGGGATATTTTTGAACGATGAATGGCCGTGCCTGGGCCGCTGGACGGAAGAAAAATTCGGGGGTATGAATTCAGAATTTTACACCAAAGTCTTCGAATTATTGTTACGTCTGCGAGCTAATTACTTGTGGCCGGCCATGTGGAATTCAGCCTTCAACGAAGACGATGCTGAGAATCCCCGTTTGGCAGACGAATATGGCATTGTTATGGGCACTTCGCATCACGAGCCCATGATGCGGGCGCACAAGGAGTGGACGAAACGCAGGGAGCAATACGGAAACGGGCAGTGGAATTATGCCACAAATAAAGAAGCCCTAAAAGTATTTTTCAGGGAAGGGATTTCACGAAACAAAAAATATGAAAATCTCATTACCATCGGGATGCGCGGCGATGGTGATGAAGGAATGGTTACGACAGGCAGTCTTGAGTCTGATATCAAACTGCTCGAAAGCATTATGGCAGATCAGCGGGAGATTATTGCCGATGAGATGAAGACCGATCCCGCCGCTGTGCCCCAACTCTGGGCCCTTTTTACTGAAGTGAAGAAATTTTACGAAGCCGGTCTGCGCGTGCCCGATGATGTGACGCTGCTGTGGACGGACGATAACAACGGCATGCTCCGCC
>JAFGKZ010000267.1 GCA_016928315.1 Calditrichaceae bacterium | reverse complement strand
CGTGTTCTGTCATTCCCGCGAAAGCGGGAATCTAAAATGGATTCCGGATATTTGCCATTCGGCGAATTTCGGAATGACAAGACGATACCTCGGGGCTTGCCCCGAGGTCATTCATTATATATTTGTAAGGAGTTAAAGTTATGAGGAAGATTGTTGTGGCAGGCGCCGGTGGTTTTATTGGCGGACACCTGGCAAATAAGCTTAAACAAATGGGGCGCCAGGTACGCGCGGTTGATATCAAACCTCTAAATCGATGGTATCAGATTACAGAAGGTGTGGAAAATTTAGTATTGGATTTGAAAATAAAAGAAAATTGTTATCAGGCTCTAAACGGTTATGAAGAAGTATTCAATCTTGCAGCCGATATGGGAGGCATGGGATTTATTGAAACGCACAAGGCCGATTGTATGCTGAGTGTTCTCATCAATACACATTTATTGATGGCTGCTCGTGACCTGGGAATTCAGAGATTTTTCTATGCGTCTTCTGCTTGTGTATATAATGGGGAGAAACAAACTGATCCTGATAATCCGGGATTAAAAGAATCCGACGCCTACCCCGCACTTGCAGAAGATGGCTATGGATGGGAAAAACTTTTCAGTGAAAGAATGTGCCGGCATTTTACGGAAGATTTTAACCTGATCACACGTGTTGCGCGTTTTCATAACGTTTATGGTCCTTTTGGAACCTATGACGGCGGACGGGAAAAAGCCCCGGCTGCAATTTGCAGGAAAGTAATAGATGGAGAATTATACGGCAAAAAAGATATTATCATCTGGGGAGATGGTCATCAGACAAGAAGCTTTATGTATATCGATGATTGTATCAAAGGGATTCTTGACATTATGTACAGCCATATAGAGGAGCCAATAAATCTGGGCAGCGCTGAGATGGTATCGATCAATCAGTTGGTTGATTATGTAGAAGAAATTGCCAACCATAAACTGCAAAGAAAATATGACCTCGATGCGCCAAAGGGCGTGAGAGGCAGAAACAGTGATAACACTTTAATAAAGCAGTACCTGAATTGGGAGCCGTCTATTCCTTTGAAGGAAGGCTTAAAAAAAACTTATGACTGGATCAAAGAACAAATGATTGAGAATAAGGGTAAAGATTTGAAAGACGTTGTATTTAATAAATATTAAGGACAGAAGGATTTGACTGAAAATAAAAAAGTTTTAGTTAGCGGTTGCTACGATTTACTTCATGCCGGTCATATTGCTTTTTTTAAAAATGCAGCACAATACGGCGATCTGTATGTGTCTGTGGGAACAGACGCCAATCTTCTGCAATTAAAAGGAAAGAAACCGCACTTTACGCAGCAGGAGAGGGTGTTTATAGTAAATTCAATCCGGTATGTTAAAGAAGCCTTCGTTGCTTCAGGATCAGGAATGCTTGATTTTGAACCTGATATTGACAGAATCAAACCGGATATTTTTATTGTAAACTCAGACGGCCATACTGATGAAAAGAAGACCTTGTGCAAGCGGTACGGCATAGAATATAGAGTATTCGAACGTATTCCGGAAGCCGGCTTACCGGCGCGGGCCAGTTCATCAATAAAAAAGGATCTAAAATTTCCATACCGGATTTGTATTGCCGGTGGATGGATGGATCAACCGTGGGTATCAAGTATTTATCCCGGTAGCGTAGTGGTAGCGCAATTATGGCCAACCATTGAATTCAACGACCGTTCCGGCATGGCAACAAGTTCAAGAAAGATTGCTGTTGATATTTGGGGCGATCGATATCCGGACGGCGATCCTTTATCGAACGCGAAACTTTTATTTGGCGCAGAAAATCCGCCCGGATCTAAATATGTCTCAGGTTCGCAGGATCAGATAGGTTTGTTGAACCCGGGAATCAGCCGTTTATTTTATAATGGAGACTATTGGCCCGAACAAATTGACTCTAATACTGATAAAGAAATTTGCAAATGGCTTTCAACAGTGCTGCATCTGATACCGCTTAAACCACGACCTGTTGGATATGATCCGATTATGGAAAAACATTTGACAAAAGAAAATATAAAGCAACTTGGCGATGCCGGTGAACTATGCTGGCAGAGTATTATTAGAAAGGATGTTGCCGGATTAGGTGAGTCAATGACGCAATCTTTTCTGGCATGGAAAAAGATTCTTCCATTAACGGTTCCGGATAAATTAATGAAAGCGATGAAAACTAAGTATATCTCAAAATATGACGGCGCCATTACATCCGGAAGCGGCGGGGGGTATGTTGTAGCTGCATCGGAAAAAGAAATTCCGGGAGCTATTAAAATTAAGGTCAGATATTGATATGGAAAAGGATTATGATTCATATTATACTTAAATTTTTGAGTGTAGGATGTGGTTTGTTATTTGAATGTATTATTTGGATTGATTTAAAATAAGAATACTTTCAAAACGAAGTACGTTTTTTTATGAAGTACTTACAATATTTGTATAAGCAGCAATTGAACTAGATAATAAAATACGTCAATAAAGGAGCAGTACATGTTAAAGAACATCCCCGATATTTTAAGTCCGGATCTTTTGAAAATTCTTATGGAAATGGGACATGGCGATGAAATCGTAATCGCCGACGGAAATTTTCCTTCCGCTTCAATTGCTCAAAGACTGATCCGTCTGGATGGACATGGAATTCCCGAAATTTTGGAAGCCATATTAAAATTTTTTCCCCTGGATACCTATGTTGATGCACCGGTGGGATTAATGGAAGTGGTAAAAGGTGATCCATACAAGCCGATTATCTGGGATGAATACCGGAAAATAATTCTGGAAAGCAAAGAACCTTTTAAGGATTTTGAATATGTAGAACGATTTGCTTTTTATGAAAGAGCTAAAAATGCCTATGCGGTAATTGCTACAAGTGAATCGGCATTATATGCAAATATTATTTTGAAAAAGGGAGTGGTTGTTAAAAATAAGTAGATCATTAAATTTGCTACATCATTAGCGATAATAAATGATATAATTAAAAACAAAATGGATAATAGATTATATTTTTAATTTTTAAATATAGCTCAATTTAATATGAATTAACTTATCTGTGAGTAAGAATCATGATAAAATTTGTTCTGAAGATGTTCTATCTGCTATTAGTACTAAATTTGTATGCCAAGGAAAATACTCAACTTATACTATGGTATAACCAGCCTGCCAAACAATGGGTTGAAGCGCTGCCTGTAGGCAACGGGCGTTTAGGCGCTATGGTGTTTGGAAATCCTTCCAAAGAAAAAATCCAGCTCAATGAAAATACGGTTTGGGCCGGACAGCCTTATCGTAATGATAACCCCGATGCGAAAGAAAATTTGCCGAAAGTCAGACAACTCATTTTTGAAGGCAAGTATAAAGAAGCCCAGGATATTGTTAATGATATGATATTAATAGTAATTTGAAATTTTTAGAATTATTTTTTACATATGCAGAGAAGAGATACCAAATTCATATATTACTGAATGACCCTCAAAATTGAGGTATAAAAATCTTATAAACCCTTGCTATGAAAGGACTCAACGCTCTTTAAAAGTTGAAAATATATTAGAAAGATGGCCTCTCTTTTCGTAAATTATTTTGTCTAAAAAATAAAACAAAGGAGAAGCCATCATGTCAGTTTCAAGATTCACACCTGCGGTTCAAACCAAACTTTGGCAATTTACGCATTCATTCCTTTCCGATTACAGCAAACCGGAGCATAAATTCATTCACCAAAGTTTATTTGGCCTTTTAAAAGGCGGACAAGTGCAGATTAACACTATTGGCCGTTCATTGCAAGAGAAAATTTCCATAAAAAAAGTAGGCAAACGATTAGGTTATCATTTAGGAAAAGCCGGTCTGTCTCACAGGATTAATCAAAGTACCATAAAGGCCCAAAAAAGCAGAATGGCAGGCTGTAAATATCTTGTTCTTGACCTATCCGATATAGTAAAAGAATATGCCCAAAGTATGGAAGGGTTGGCTCGTGTGCATGATGGCAGTGAAGACAAACTGTCGCCAGGTTATTGGCAGTGTAATGTCAGCGCTGTTAGTAAAGACGGTTTAACAAACGTTCCCCTGTATTCAGAGTTATACAGCCAGGTTATTGAGAATACCAGCCAAAATGACAAAATATTATAAGCCATTGACCAAGTGATGTTATATGCTAAACAAGATAGTATATGGGTAATGGATCGTGGCATGGATCGTAACACAATATACACAGAGCTAAACGCCAAGGATTATCAGTATATTATTAGACAGAACGGGAATCGTAACCTTATTCATAATGGCAAAGAAGAAAATTTTAAAAGGGTAAGCCGCAATGTAAAGTTAGAATACTGTTATAATTCAGAACGCATATATAAAAATAAAAAACGTAATCTTCACTTTAGCGGCGGAGCTGTAAAAGTAAGCCTGCCAAACAACAAGAAGGTATTATGGTTAGTCGTATTAAAAGAGCAAAATCGTGGTTATAGCTGGTATTTAATGAACAATCCGGCATGTCAAACAGCACAACTGGCTGTAGAGAGCGTATTAGAGGGTTACGGTTTACGTTGGAAAATTGAAGAGGTTCATCGCCAGATAAAAACGGATTATAGTTTAGAAGCGATTCGTTTGCAACGTTATGAGGCTTTAAATAACTTGAATGCTTTACTGTGGATGGCCGCATCTTTTTTGTATACGCGTTTAGAAACTTTGGTAATGGAAATAATTACTGAACCGGAGTTGGGATTGATTAACCGGAAAAAAAGGGCAGATCTGTTTCGGTTTGTCTATTACAAATTAGCCTTGGGGTTGAAAAGAATACTTGCAGTGGCTAAAGTATATTATCCGCCAAGATCAGGTACCGAGAATGAACTGCAGTTGGAACTGGCATTTCCTGAATACACATAAAAATTTTGGGGGTTATTCAGACCAAATTCATATATTATTCTTGATAATTTATTTATGAAAATTTACATTATAATGAGTACCAGATTATATTAATAAAATACCTGACTTTACGATACATTATTTTAATGAATATGGCCGCTGATGGATAATTTGTCCGACAAACAACTCGCTGGTAAAATTAGAAATTCGAATAAGCGGGCATTTGAAATATTTTATTTCCGTTACTATAAAGTACTTTTTCATTATACAGTTACCCGTGTACAAAATCCGGACATAGCACGAGAAATTAATCAGGAAATTTT
>JAFGKZ010000026.1 GCA_016928315.1 Calditrichaceae bacterium | reverse complement strand
GAAGGATACTTACGCTTTATTAGAAATTAACTTAATCACTAAAGATAAACGAAAAATTCCGGTTGAAATAAATGGACATGTGTTTGAATATAACGGCAGAC
The DNA here is from genome assembly GCA_016928315.1 of Calditrichaceae bacterium. Classification (GTDB taxonomy): domain Bacteria; phylum Calditrichota; class Calditrichia; order Calditrichales; family Calditrichaceae; genus JAFGKZ01. Next base: position 26,283 of record JAFGKZ010000026.1, on the reverse strand, counting down.
CTGCGATCATTTCTGTTGTGCGTGATATAACCAAGCGCAGCCAGGCGAATATCGAGTTGAATAAATCCCGCGAACAACTGAGAAGCCTTGCATTGCGTTTGCAAAATATCCGCGAAGAAGAACGATCGATGATTGCGCGGGAAATACACGATGAATTGGGACAATTATTAACCGTACTAAAAATTCAGATATCATTAATTTCAAAAAAATTGCCGCCAAATCAAACAAGCTTACAAGAACGTGTTGAATCATCAATCCAGTTTATAGATCAGGCCGTAAAATCCATTCAGAAGATCACCACACAATTGCGACCCGGCATTCTGGATGAATTGGGACTCATTGCAGCCATTGAATGGCAGGCGCGGGAGTTTGAAAAACAGACCGGTATTCAATGTGATTGTACTCTGCCCAAAGAAACCATCAATCTTGATCCGAAACATTCAACCGCATTATTCCGAATTACCCAGGAAGCGTTAACTAACGCAGCCAGACATTCATTTGCCGAACGGGTATCCATCTATCTTAAAGAAGAAGACGACAGGCTGGTTTTAGAGATTACCGATAATGGTAAAGGTATTCACCAAGCGCAAATTAATAATCCAAATTCTCTGGGATTATTAGGTATTAAAGAAAGAGCGATGGTGTTTGGAGGCAAGGTCACTATTAATGGCATTAATCAACGCGGTACAAATGTAAAAGTGGAATGGCCGCTTCATTATAACATAAACAATGAATAAACCTGATTTATTTAGAGATACCCGGATTATGATAAAAATTTTAATCGCCGATGATCATGCTATTGTACGTGAAGGGCTTAAACAAATTGTTGCGGAGCAAAGCGGCATGCAGGTAACAGGTGAAGCTTCTAATTATACCGAATTATTTCAATTGCTTTCAAAAGACGCGTGGGATATTATTATTCTTGATATTCACATGCCTGGTAAAAACGGACTGGAAGCTTTAAAGGTTATTCGGCAGCAATATCCCGACCTGCCGGTTCTTATATTAAGTATGTACAGCGAAGAACAATATGGATTGCGTTCCATAAAAGCCGGGGCGTCCGGATTTCTGGAAAAAGTAAGCGCGCCGGAAGAACTGGTAAAAGCGATTCAAAAAATCATATCCGGCGGAAAGTATATCAGCTCCGGCTTGGTTGATCAAATGGCCAACCGGCTGGATTCGAATTATGAATTGCATAAACATGATTCGTTATCCGACCGTGAACTACAAATTTTATGTCAGATTGCCTCCGGTAAATCTGCAGAAGAAATAGCAAAAGAACTCATTATCAGCGTACATACCGTTTATTCTTATCGTAACCGTATTCTGGAAAAGATGAACATGAAATCCAATGTTGAACTCACCCAGTACGCCATCCAGAATAATCTGATTAAATTATAGCTTCGATCCACCTGATGATTGCCGGTTAATGGAAATATCTTCTTTGTTCGCTGAGTTTTAGCACTAAAATACATCATTACAATTTTTTGGGGGAATACGATGAAAATACTAAAAGGCATACTTTTTTTCCTGGTCGTCCTAATTATTCTTTTTCTGGCTGTGGCTTTATTTCTGCCGTCAACATCACATGTGGAACGATCGATAACTATCAATTTGCCGGCCGATTCCATATACGCTCTGGTGGTGGATTATAATTATTATCAGGATTGGAATCCCTGGTCTAAAATGGAACCGACAGCAAAAGGTGAAATAAGCGGTCCGGTTGGGCAGGCAGGCCAGAAATGGTCATGGGAAGGCGAAATAATCGGAAGCGGCAGTTTAACAACAGAGAAGATTATACCCGGTGAATATATTGAGAGCAAACTGGAATTCACAGCGCCGCAGGCGATGCAATCAAAAGATATCTGGAAATTTGAATCCACGCAAGCAGGCTCAAAGATTACCTGGATTAATGAAGCCGAACTTGGTTACCCCGTTGAAAGGTATTTTGGTCTCTTTATGGATAACATGCTTGGAGGTGAGTTTGAATCCGGCCTTGTTAATCTTAAAATGTTAGCTGAAAATAAATATCAAACAAATTAGCTGCTATTCTTAAACGGATAGATAGTATTTACTCTGGTGAGATCGATTCTATCCGTTTTTTTATTTTATCTTCTTGTAATAATTTTTATTACAATTAATTCACAATTTCTGCCATTTTTCTACCAATTTCACTTGATTATTTTGAGTTAATCTTTCTAATAGATATGCCTAATTATGTATAAATATAATGTTTAAATAATTGGTGCATATTGTCTATCCGGATTAAATCCGGTTTTGGTTCGAAAACAATCAATATAATTTAATGGAGATAAGGTGTTATGGGTAGTTATGTGAAAAATTTAATGGCAGAAGTAAAAGCGAAAAATCCGGCAGAAATCGAATTTCATCAGGCTGTGGAAGAAGTTATAGAATCTTTGGAAGTAGTTTTGGACCGGCATCCCGAATATCGTGCTGCAAAAATTGTTGAGCGATTGGTAGAACCGGAGCGTGTACTTATGTTCCGCGTACCATGGAATGATGATCAGGGCGGGGTGCAGGTTAATCGCGGCTTTCGCATAGAAATGAATAGCGCGATTGGGCCCTATAAAGGCGGATTACGATTCCATCCATCCGTTAATCTTGGTATTCTCAAATTTTTAGCATTTGAGCAAGTATTTAAAAATAGCCTGACCACACTGCCAATGGGCGGCGGAAAAGGTGGTTCTGATTTTGATCCCAAAGGTAAAAGTGATAATGAAGTGATGCGTTTTTGCCAAAGTTTTATGACTGAATTGTGCAAACATATCGGTCCCAATACGGATGTACCGGCTGGTGATATCGGCGTTGGCGGACGTGAAATAGGCTATTTATTCGGACAATACAAACGTATCCGCAATGAGTTTACAGGCGTGTTGACCGGCAAAGGATTAAATTGGGGTGGTTCGCTCATCCGTCCGGAAGCCACCGGTTATGGCGCTGTTTATTTTGCGGCTGAAATGCTTAGAACACGTAATGAGAGTCTGGAGGGCAAGACTTGCCTGGTATCCGGCAGCGGAAATGTGGCTCAATATACTATCGAAAAGATCATTCAGCTTGGCGGTAAGGTAATTACCCTATCTGACTCATGTGGGTATATTTATGATGAAGAAGGTATTGACGCTGAAAAACTTGAATTTGTTCTGGAATTGAAAAACATACGCCGCGGCCGTATTAAGGAATATGCAGACAAATTTAAAAACGCTGTCTATACTGAAATCTCTGCTGATCTCGATCATAATCCGATGTGGGATCATGCCGCACATTGTGCATTTCCAAGCGCCACACAAAATGAAATTAATGAAAAGGATGCACAGAACCTCATTAATAATGGTGTATATGTCGTTAGCGAAGGCGCCAATATGCCAACCACTCCGGATGGCGTTAATTTATTTCTGGATAAGAAAATTTTATATGGGCCCGGCAAAGCGGCCAACGCCGGCGGCGTGGCCGTTTCCGGTTTGGAAATGGTTCAGAACAGCATGCGCCTGCCATGGACCCGTGAAGAAGTTGATAATCGTTTGCATCACATTATGAAAAGTATTCATACAACCTGTGTACAAACAGCTGAATCATATGGCACGCCCGGTAACTATGTAAATGGGGCCAATATTGGCGGATTTTTAAAAGTGGCAAACGCTATGCTGGATCAGGGTCTTGTTTAATTACCAGTTTTTACCTTATAAATTAAGCCCGATTGATTCGGGCTTTTTTTTTTGAAATATTTGAATGGTTAACAAAACTATTATAATTTTAGTAACTAATTTTATCTTTACAGGAGCAATCATTGCCTTACTCGCGTACGTTCTCTATTGATGATAAAGCGCTTGAACCGCTGCTTGTGGAACATGGCTACGGAACCCGTTTTCTGGGTTTTCAGAATCTGATGCGCCGGAGAATTCGCAACATCCTTTTAGTCTGCAGTTTATACGATTTGTACATATTTGAGGAGGACGGCCGTCTCTATGAATTATTGCGCAACGAATATCAAAACCACCGGTTAAGTCATACACCCGAAATTATTCGCGTATCCAGCAGCGCTGAGGCGCTTAATATTTTAAAAAAGGAAAATTTCGATTTAGTTATTACCACCCAGCATGTGGATGATATGCCGGCAATAAAATTAGCTGAATTAATCAATAATGAAATCACAGAGCTTCCCATAATTTTATTGGCCTTCGATAACCGTGAGCTGGTTGATTTACTTTCGCAAAATGACACCTCTCTATTTGAACGTATCTTTATCTGGCTTGGCGATTTCCGGCTTATTATTGCCATTATCAAGCACATGGAAGACCGGATGAATGTGGATCATGATACCCGCATCGTTGGGGTTCAATCCATTATTTTTATCGAAGATGACATAAAGTTTTATTCTAATTTTCTTACACAACTTTACCAGGAGATTCTCAATCAATCCCGCACCTTAATTTCAGAAGGCATTAATCTTACGCACCGTCACCTGCGTATGCGGGCGCGGCCCAAAATACTGCATTGCAACACCTATGAAGAAGCCTGGGCTTATTATACCAAATATAAAGAAAATATTCTGGGCATCATCGCGGATGTTAATTTTACCCGCAACCAGAAACAGGATAGGAGCGCCGGACTTAAATTTGCAGAAACCGTTCATAAAGAAAATCCGGATCTGTCCATACTTTTACAGTCCAATGATATCAAGAATAAAGCGGAAGCAGAAAAATTTGCTTGTCATTTTATCTGTAAAAATTGTCCTGATTCTGCAAAGCAATTAAGAATTTTTATGAATGAACAATTTGGCTTCGGTGAATTTATCTTTCGAACCAAGGATACATCTGTTGTGGGACACGCTTCTGATTTACTCTCTCTGGAAGAACAGATAAAAATAGTTCCGGATGAAAGTATTGTCTATCATGCCGAGCGCAATCATTTTTCTAACTGGTTAAAGGCACGGACAGAATTCTGGCTGGCGCATAAGCTTCGCCCCCGTAAAGTGACGGATTTTGATTCGGTAGAAGAGTTAAGGCAGGATTTATTGTCATCCCTTAGAGATTACCGCAAGTTCAGAAAAAAAGGTATTATTTGGGAATTTAAAAAGGAATTGTTTGATCCTAATTCTGATCTGGCGCGCATTGGCCGGGGTTCTTTGGGCGGAAAAGCCAGAGGTCTTAGTTTTGTTAATATCTTAATCAATAATTATCAGATTCAAAATCGTTTTGAAGATATAAATATACACGTACCACCCGGCGTAATTCTTGGTACGGAAGTATTTGATGATTTTTTAAAAGAAAACCATTTGAAGGAATTTGCTCTTAATTGTCCCGATGATGCTGAAATTATTCAAAAATTTTTAGAGGCAAGGAAATTTCCTGAAGAGATTTTGGCTGATCTTGCCGCTTTTCTGGATTTGGTCAATGAACCGCTGGCGGTTCGATCATCAAGCCTTTTAGAAGATTCACAATATCATCCTTTTGCCGGCGTTTACCAAACCTATATGATTGCTAATTGCGATGAAAATCCCATTGTCCGGTTAAACGAATTACTCAATGCCATAAAACGGGTGTATGCATCCACATTTTATCAGAATGCTAAAGAGTATATTAAGATGACCACCTACCGTCTGGAAGATGAAAAGATGGCGGTGATCGTACAAAAAATAATCGGAACCAGATATGAGAATCGCTTTTATCCGACATTCTCCGGCGTGGCAAAATCATATAACTTTTATCCTATTCCTCCGCAAAAAGCTAATGATGGCATTGTGGCTATGGCGCTGGGTCTCGGAAAAATGGTTGTTGAGGGAGGTAGCAGCGTCAAATTTTCGCCCAAGCATCCGACCTATTTACCACAATTTAACACAATCAAAGAGACCTTAAAAAATTGTCAGACTCAATTTTATGCATTGGATATCGATGAGCATCGCGAAGATAAATTTGATGTTTACGATGTCCGCGTAAAGGAATACCCATTGGAAATCGCCGAAAAAGATGAGACATTAATCTATCTGGGCTCAACTTATTCCGCTGAAAATGATAGAATATCTGACGGCATATCCCGGGAAGGCATCCGATTGGTAACCTTTGCTTCCATATTAAAACATAAACAATTTCCTATTGCCCAAATTTTAGAATTACTTTTGGAAATGGGTACCTGGGGTATGGGTACGCCTATCGAGATAGAATTTGCCGTTGATTTAAATGTAGCAAAAGAAGAGAAAAAACAATTTGGATTTTTGCAGGTGCGCCCTCTTGTTGTAAAACGCGAAATGGACAACCTTGATATTGACGTTGTTGATCCATCCGGCCTGTTATGCGAAAGTTCGAGCGTGCTTGGACATGGAATTATTGATGACATTCAGGATATTGTTTATGTGAATCACAATACATTCGATCGATCCAAAAGTAAGGAGGTCGCCCGGGAAATTCATGAATTTAATATTGAGTTAACGGAACAAAAACGACCTTACCTATTGGTTGGCGTAGGCCGCTGGGGTTCGGCTGATCCCTGGCTGGGCATTCCTGTGGATTGGAATCATATTTCGGGAGCTAAAGCAATTGTTGAAACCAATTTTAAAGATTTTATTGTGACTCCATCGCAGGGTTCACATTTTTTTCAAAATCTGACAACATTTATGGTTTTCTATTTTACTGTTAACTCTTTTAAGGATGAAGGTTTTTTTGACTGGGACTGGTTATTAAAACTGCCGCATCAAAGCAGAAAAGAATTTACATCGCATACCCGCCTGGAAAGACCCCTGATGATAAAAGTAAAAGGACAGGAAAACAAAGGCATAATTCTTAAGCCGGAGGTAAACATTGAATAACGATGATAAAACACAATCCAGTGCAGCATCCGATTCAATAAAAATTGAAAAATGTCCGCATTGCGGGGTTCAATTGACGCAATGGGAACAGGTAATTTTAAGCATTGATCGGGTTTTAACCTGCAAACAATGCTGGTACAGAATTATCTTAGACGTTACAGAAAAGGAAGACAAAAACACCAAAAAAAATGGAGACAAGAAATGAACGATTCTTACAATCCTTTTGAAATTACACAGAAACAGGTTGAAGAGGCTGGTCTCCATCTTAAGCTGGATGAAGATATTATTGAGCATTTAAAATGGCCCCAGCGTGAGTATAAATTTACATTGCCTGTAAAAATGGATAATGGAAAAGTAAAAACATTTCATGCATACCGCATCCAGTATAATTTTGCCCGCGGGCCTGCGAAGGGCGGTATCCGTTTTAGTCTGGATGAAAACCTTGATACCCTGCGCGCACTTGCCGCCTTAATGGCCTGGAAAACGGCCGTTGCAGATATTCCACTGGGCGGGGGCAAAGGCGGCGTTTGCTGCAATCCACGGGAAATGTCCCAGAGAGAATTGGAATATTTATCCCGGGCTTATATACGAGCCGTATGCGATTTTATCGGTATTGATAAAGATATCCCTTCACCGGACATATCCACTAATCCGCAAACTATGGCATGGATGATGGATGAATATGAAACGATTATCCGTAAACATCAAACTGGCGTAGTTACCGATAAACCGCAACCGCTTGGCGGAACCGAGGGAAGACGTGATGCAACCGCACGCGGCGGTTTGATTGCTGTGCGTGAAGCCTGCAAAGTATATAAAATTGATCCAAAGGGAAACTATGTTGTGCAGGGATTCGGAAGCGCAGGTCAGCGTGTTGCTCTATCGCATCCAATTTATTTTGGCGGGGGAAAACTTATCGCCGCCAGCGATTCACAGGGCGGTATTATCAATGAAAAAGGGCTGGATCCCAGAGAATTGTTGATTCATAAACTGAAGACTGGCTCTGTAATAGATTTTAAAGAAGCGCAATCTATCGATCGTGAAGAAGTATTGGAAATTAATGCAGATATTCTTTATCCATCCGCCCGGGAAAATGCAATCAATAAAAATAATGCAAATAGTATTAAGGCAAAAATTGTATGTGAATTAGCTAATGGTCCAACCACGCCCGAAGCCGATGAAGTTTTATATTCAAAAAATATTCATGTCCTACCCGATATTCTGGCCAACGCCGGTGGTGTAACGGTTTCTTTGTTTGAAATGGTGCAGGACAGCTACTCCTATTTCTGGGATGAAGAAACGGTCAATCGCAGATTGGACCGGATATTGACAAAAGCCTTCCATACAGTGGAAAATACCATCCGGGAGCGTAAAGTACATCCGAGATTAGCCGCAATGATTGTGGCTGTTGCCCGATTGGCGGAAGCGTGCCGATTGAGAGGGTGGGTGTAGAAACAGCAGTTAGCAGTCCGCAGCAGGCGGATTCACACGCCAGTTGGCTCATTTTCAACCTGCCAGCGAATTGGCAGTGACTAGTCCCGAAGCGACATTGGCATCCATGCAAATAAATCAGATTCGATATGCAGGTAGCAATATTGAACAGAGTGGAGTATCTAAAAATTATATTTGAAAATTAAATCGTTCTTAACTCTAGGCACTTTAGTGCATTTTAGTCACTTACTAACTTATAAGGATATGATAAATTCTTCGGGCAAGCTTTATTGCTCTCCGCATTTTTTCTTCTTCACTGATTTCATTGTATAGATAAGTATCCAGTTTTATGGTAAACAAATCATGATCAGCAAAGAGCTCAAATCTATTTTTAACCTGAGTAATTTTTTCAGCTTTTTCTGCAGTGAAAAATTGATTAATTAAATTTTTATCATTCCCTAATAGTGCAAATTTATTGTTCAGTTCAGGATAGTCTTTTAACTCAATTTTTTTTAGCTTTTTATCGCCTGCTTCCGCTTCAGCCAATTGATCCATCGTTGAGCTCATGATGGAATCCAATCGATCAGTAATATTTAATTTTGATGTCAGCGTAAACTTTGGCAGATGAAGTTTTTCTGAAATGACGGTTAAAAAATAGGTTTCGTGTCTGATAAACAATGACGGCTGATTGGTAAAGATGATCACGAACTGAGCGCCTTCGCTTGAAAACCGAAATACATTTTTTTGTTTTAAAGTAAAAGACATCAATCTTCTGATTTTATGTGAGATATAGGTTTCAATAAAACTCATTTCACTAAAACCAAGATCTACCATCATCCGTTTTCTATCTCGGGAAGGAATCCATTTGTAAAGGAAAATGGTAACAGGTATGAGTATGATAAATATTATTATTAAGATAATTAGAATGGTATTCATTTAACTAACAAGAAGTTTTAAAGGTATTTTTATTCCAGCATATCGCTTGTGGATATAATTATACTGAAGATAATCCAAAGTGCTTTGACAAGAATTACATTTAATATGTTTTTCACATTCCAATCCTGCTATTAATTTTTGCGTAAATTGAATTGATTCCGTGATGCATTTTTTTACGTTTCTTTACTTTTTGCTTGTTTCTTTTTAGCCGCTATTTTTTTCTGTACTTTTTTAAGAAAAAGTAAACGTATATCTTCATTAATTTCTATATTTTGACTATAAAAGCTTATCATGCTATTATCGATGATTGCCAAAGGATAGATTTCATTATTTTCAATATCTTCATAAACCTGCTGAATTTGTTCTTTGCTTTTTATTTCTTGTTTATCTATGATCCAGGAAGTACCCAGATGAGTTTGCAGCCATTGTTGGGTGATATCTTGTGAAAATACCACATGACCTTCGCCACTAAGTTTTGTTTGATCGGAAGGTAAAAATTCCTCTTCGCCGACATTGATCCGATATACATTATCTTTACCAAATTCCTGTGCCCATAGCTGGCAGGCAAGAATATTAACTTTTTCATTTGGGGTAAAGGCTAATAGTTTTCCATAACCTGTGATTTGGAAATCATCTATAGTCTGCTGAGCAATAGCATTGGCCGCTTCAGCCGGAATGTTTTCTTTTTTTGCTTTTGAGATAAGAGCATTATTTGAATCGAGCAGTATAACGTCAACATTCTCTTCAATTAATAATTTGGCCAGCTGACGAGCGGGCATATTAGCTCCGATTATAATTACGCCGTTCGGATCAGGTTCAATAACTTTTAATAATTTTCCTACCATCCGGGCAGTAGCTCCCTGGAAAAAAACCGAACCTCCAATTATAAGAAAAGTAAGTGATTCGATATAGCCCGCCTGATAGGAGTATTCCGGTATTGCTGACAAGGTTGAAGCAAACAGGGAAGCTACGGCTGCGGCAACAATCCCGCGCGGCGATATCCATGAGACAAATGTTTTTTCCCGAAGGTTTAATTGTGAGCCAATACTGCATAGAAAAACATTTAAAGGCCGGATAACTAATAAAACCACTAATAAAACAAACAGACCAGGCAAACCAAGATACCATATGGCTTCAATATCCAGACTGGCAGCGAGAAGGATAAATAGAATTGAAACCATTAAGGTGGTTAGCTGCCCTTTAAACGATTCTATTTCTCTCAGACCATCCGGGTTCAGAATTCCAAGAGCAAATCCCATCACAGTTACAGACAATATGCCTGTTTCCGGCTGCATCCAGTTGGATAAGGAAAATACTACAAAAACCATAGTTAAAACGACCAGATTTCTCATTTCTTCTGGAATGAGTTTCTCATATTTAAGCAGTCTGTAAATAATAAAAGCGGCTATGGCTCCAAAAACAAGGCCAATGGATAAACTGGAAAGAAATGATTTGACAATAGAATCCACACTTGAAGAGCCAGCATTTATCAGAAATGTAAGTAAAACTACAGCTAGCAGAGCGCCAATTGGATCGATTAAAATGCCTTCCCACTTTAACACCGTCGTTATTTTTTTATTCGGTTTTACTACCTTCAACAATGGAATGATCACTGTTGGACCGGATACAGTTACCAATGCCCCAAACAATAATGAAATTTCAAATCCACTCTGATTATTAAGTGCAGGAATCAGATAATAGGCGCTTAATGCAGATAACATCCAGGTGATGAGAACGCCAATTGAAACAAGATTGCGGATAACTCTGGGTGCCTCTTTGAATTGTTTTACTTTCAGGCGCAAACCGCCTTCGAATAAGATGATAGCTACGCCTAATTGGACAACCGTATGAAATCCCTCGCCAAATTGTTCCGGATCGAGTATTTTAAAATATCCCAGCAATGAACCGATAACAATTAAGGGAACAATAGCAGGCAGTTTGAATCTATAAGCAAGGAGCTGCGAGATAATACCCGCAAAAATTGTTAAGCTAATAACCTGAATTAATTCCATCTGTATATCCAAACCATAACTAATCTACAGATTTATTTTTTTTTGCAAAATGGAAATATCTTCTTTACTACCAATTATATATAAAATATCACTATCTTTCATTACAAATTCGCCATCAGGTATAATTACCCTGTCCGGTATCATTTCTCTTATCATGACAATCTGAATATGATATTTATTGCGAAGGTCCAGGTCTTTAAGCTTATGTCCCAGCCACTCTTTACCCGGGCTCACTTCAATTAAGCCATATCCCTCGGTCAGGGGGATAAATTTTAGTATATTGGGCGAAGAGAGCGAATGCGCCATACTCTCTGCAATATCCCGCTCCGGAAAAATGATTCTAGTAGCGCCTAACCGATCCAGAATTTTTGCATGATCCTCAGTTACGGCTTTGGCAATTATTTCTTTGATCTGCAATTCTTTCATATAAAGAGTAATTAATATACTCACATCAATTTTATTGCCTACAGATATGATTACAATGTCAAAATCCTTTATGCCCAATTGCAATAAGAAATTTTTGTCTTTTGCATCGCCGACAACGGCTTTACGCACATAAGGTTTAACCTGATTTATCAATTCATCTTTAATATCAACTGCCATCAAATTGAATTTCATTGCACTTAAAGATTTGCATAAATAAAATCCAAAACTACTTAATCCAATAATAGCTATATTCTTCATAATTACTATCCTACTAAAATATTATCTTCGGCATATTGAATATCTATTTCTTTTTTTTGTGTAAAAATTATCGTTATCGTCAACGGCCCCACGCGACCAATTAACATTAATGCAGTAATAAATATCCGGCTCAATGAGGACATTTCCGGCGTTATTCCAGTTGACAACCCAACAGTACCAAAGGCTGATACAACCTCAAAAACAATCCGTATAAATTGTTCACTGTTATCCGCAAAAGATTTAATGTTTAATTCCGTAACCGAGATAAGAAATGAAAATAATAAAACAACAATGAGGGCAAATACCATGACTACAATAGCTTTTGTAACAACTTTTAACGGCAGTGAATTATAGAATAGATTTACATTTTTTTGATCCTTTAGTTTGGACCGAATAAATGCAAGAACAATTGCTAAAGTGGCGGTTTTTATACCTCCGCCGCAGGAAGCCGGAGACGCTCCGATGAACATTAAATTTATTAGAATAAATATAGACGGCATAGAGATTGCACCAATATCTATGGTGTTGAATCCGGCTGTTCTGGCTGTCACAGACTGGAATAACGATGCAATAATTTTGGTAAACAAACCGGATTCTTTCATTGACACATAATATTCAAATACAAATATACCCGCCATGCCAATCAAGATAAGAGATAAGGTATAGATCAAAACAATCCTGCTGTGAAGCGATAAACGATTGAATTTAATGCCGTCGATTCTTTTTCTGTTTAATTCATAAATAACTATAAAACCCAGCCCCCCACTGATTATCAGCAGCATAATGATGATATTAATATAAAAATCGGACTGGTATCGCATTAAACTATCAGGGAAATTACTAAATCCGGCGTTACAGAAAGCAGATATGGAATGGAAAACAGCATTAAAGAACGCATCCTTAAGCGGCATATCCATTAAAAAACGTGGAAATAAGAGTAGAGCGCCCGCAGCTTCAAAGGTAAAAGTAAATAAAAATACTGAATTTAAAAGAGCTCTTAGGTTAATGGTGTTAAAGAAAGCCAGAGTTTCCTGAATAATCTCCCTGCCGCCAATGCCAAACCGACCTCTTAAAAAAAATAGAAAAAAAACTGAAAAAGTCATAATTCCTAAACCGCCCAATTGAATCAATAAGAGAATTATGATTTTACCTGCAAATGAAAAACAGGTGGCGGTGTCAACCACAATTAATCCGGTTACGCAGGCGGCCGATGTCGCGGTGAATAGTGAATCAATAAAATTTAACCCTGAACCAGTCACCGAAAAAGGCTGGGCTAATAAATATGTTCCAATCAAAATCACAACGATAAAGCTTAAAACCAGAATAGCCTGCGGCGATAATTTGGCTATTATTTTTTTATATTGAGTCCTAAAAAATTGCATGCGATAAACTTATTAAAATATAACCTTTTTGTAAATTAGTGAATCGTAATAAAAGGAATGCTTTTAATATTTCAATATTAATTTTATCATTTTCAAACACTTAATCTTATTTAGGCGCTGGTATTTAGGATTTTAAAATTATTAATTGCTAACATAACATATTATCATTTTTTAGCCTTTGGAAATGTTTGAAAAAATCCGATTCGCTGTTAAAAATACAGGAGCGGTTCCAAATTAATAACCTTTTACAGGTTTGCAAATGCTCATATAGAACTCCAAAATCTATAATGGATACGGCTATAAATATATGATCAGTTAGTTGCTTCACAATATCAGATTAAAAATCAATCTCATAGCTTTGGCCGTATTCCGGCAGGATTACATTCCAGCCAAACTGTTTACGAATGCGATTGGCCATAGCCTGCGATGCTTTTTCTTCGCCGTGGACAATAAATGTTTTTTCCGGAGGTTTATTAAAAGCCAAAAGCCAGGCCAATATTTCCGAATAATCACCGTGTCCTGAAAAGCCGGAGATATTTTCTATTTTAGCATTTACCGGCACCTGCTGACCATGAATTTTAACTGTGGAATTCCCTTCCAGAATGGTGCGCCCCCGCGTTCCTTCTGCCTGATAACCAATAAAAAGAACCGTATTCTGCCTTTCAGGTAACCGTGCTTTTAAATGATGCAGAATACGGCCGGCTGTTGCCATGCCACTGGATGAAATAATGATAGCTTTTTCAGTTATATTGTTGATTGCCTTGGATTCAGTTACGCTTTGGCAAATATGCAATTTTTTGGGAAAGAATATTTTTTTACCTTCCAGAATTTGTTTGCGGGCTGTTAAATTGAAACCGGTTTTTTGTTCATCAAATACTTTCGTTGTGGCGATCGCCATAGGGGAATCAATATAAATGGGAAGCTCAGGAATTTTACCATCTTCTTCCAACTCACGCAGAGCATATAACAAGGTTTGTGTTCGTCCAACAGCAAATGCCGGAATAACAATCACCCCGCGCCGCTTCACCGATTCGTTAATGATTCGCACTAAATCTTCATAAGGTTCGCTGTCTTCATGCAGACGATCACCGTAGGTGGATTCAAGGATCAGGTAATCCACATTATACACCTGAACCGGTTCGCGCAAGACCGGGCGGTCAGGCCGGCCAAAATCACCACTGAATACAATTTTCTTACTATGTTTACCATTCAGTCTTTTAATATCGATGAATGCAGAACCTAAAATATGTCCGGCATCTTTAAATTTAATACGAACAGAATCATTTAAATAAAATTCTTCGCCATAATGGAAGGGTTTAAACAGACCCAGAGCATGTTCTGCATCTTCAAGCGTATATAGCGGCAAAGCCGGCTCATGTTTGGAAAAACCTTCCTTATTGGCCCAGCGTGCATCCTCTTCCTGGATATGGGCGCTATCACGCAGCATAATATCACACAACGCTTTGGTTTCATAAGTGGAATGGATTTTACCATTAAATTTTTCGCGGCAAAAGCGTGGAATATAACCGCTATGATCGATATGTGCATGTGTTAATAATATACGCTCAATTTCGGCAGGATTAACCGGAAATGGTTCCCAGTTTTTTAACCGATTTTTTTTTGGCCCCTGAAACATCCCACAATCCACAAGGCTTTTATGCCCGTCTATTTCTAAAAGAAATCGTGATCCGGTAACCGTTTTTACAGCGCCCCAGAAGGTAATTGAGCTCATCAGTATCTCCCTGTTTGAGGATTATTATTCAAAAAGTTTATACATATTACCAAAGAAATCATACATTATTCAAGTAATTATTTTTCATCCATTTTTCACACGAAGGCACAAAGGACACGAAGAATATATTACATTGCAGGGGCATATCGCGATATACCCCCGATAAAAATGCGTATCGGAAAAATTCTATATTATTGTTTTGATTGGAATTTTTCCAGTATTAGTAATCCGATTGTAATCAGAATCCCTAATACGCCAGAGCCAATCCAGAGTTGATGGGGTCCGATGTTATCATATATCCAACTGCCAAGGACCGGGCCAAATACAAAGGCCAGGGAAAAAGTGAAACTGAATAATCCCATATATTGTCCGCGATTATCATCCGACGCACGATTGGCTATTAATCCGGCTACAAGCGGAAAAATCAGCATTTCACCCAATGTCCATATGATAACTGTAATGACTGCAAACCAATACGTTGTTGATAATGGTAAAATGCCGAATCCTGCTGCAAACAGGACTGTTCCAACTGCCATTATTTTTAAAGTACTTTTTCGCTCAAGCGTGTGAATTAGCGGCAATTCCATTGAAACGATCATAATACCGTTGATGGCAAACAGAATACCAATTTGATTTTCGATTAAATTATAGAATGATTTTAAATATATAGGCCAGGTATTCATTAACTGAACAAATATTATTCCGGTAAGAAACAGGATAAATAACAAAATTAAATAGAAACCATCTTTTAATGGACTCTTTAATTGTGAACTATTCACTTTATCTTTTGATACATTAGTAAATTCGATATTTCTAAAGATTAGAAAAAGAAATAAGGCAGCTGCCAGGCAGGTTATGGCATCAAACCAAAAAAGTAAACTGTAACTCAGTAATGCAATAAATCCGCCAATAGCCGGCCCGATGGTTACTCCAAGATTCACAGCCATGCGATTTAATGCAAATCCCCGTGCGCGATTTTCCGGCGAACAGACTAAGGCCATTGACGTATTATTGGCCGGCCGAAAGGCTTCTGCAACAATAGCAACAAAAAATAAAACCAGGGTAATAACCCAGGGATCGCTGATATAGCATAAAACGATATACCCAATTGCACTTAATATCAGACTGATTATCATTACCCGGGCAACTCCGATTTTATCGCTTAGCCAGCCGCCAAGATAGGAGCCTGCCAGGGAGCCCAGACCATAAACACTGAGCATACGGCCTGCATCGCTTACAGAATAGTCCAGTTGACTGGTTAGATAAAGTACCAGAAAAAACAAAACAACCGAGCCGCTGCGGTTTATCAGTATTGCCAACGAAAGCAGCCAGGCCATTTTAGGAAGGCCTTTATAGGCCGCTACGTATTTAAAGAATATTTGATTAAACATCTAAAGTACAAGTGTTCTAAAATTAACAAAAAATATTAGTATTTAAAATTGATCATGGTTATAACTATAAATCTATCTTTATATTGAACATATTTTCTAAATGAGCATTGGTTATTGTTTTGCACCAATAAACTGTAAAGTAACACTTCTGTTTCTTGGTCCATTATCAAAATCCAGTAGTATTATCTGCTGCCATGTACCAAGTACCAGTCTTCCATTAACAACGGGTACTGTGAATGAGGTACCCATCAGAGTAGATCGGATATGCGCATAACCATTGCCGTCATGCCAGGTATCATCGTGATGATAGCGTTTATTCATGGGCGCTATTTTCTCCAGTATTTCAGGAATATCCTGCAGTAAGCCCGGTTCATATTCAACGGTACTAATCGCTGCGGTGGCTCCATTGATAAAAATTAAAATCTGGCCTTCAACCAAATTATTATCATCAACAAATTTTTGGACACCCGGCGTAATATTAATAATATCGGTGTAGCCTTTTGTTTTTATAGAAAGTTGTACTGTGCATACATTTATTGCCATCGCGTACTCCCTGTTTATTCAATTGATTCTAAAAAAAAAAGGGAGCCAGGCTCCCTTTATAAGTAAAATATATTTATAAAACAAATTTAATCAGAAAAGACTGAAGCCAATATAATACCTAAAATCAACCAAATCGGTATTGAAATTAGCAGCGCCCAGATAATGCCATTGGCCATTTTGAGCGAACCGTACAATCCCTTTTTTTCGAGCGCACGATTGATTTTCAAACGCACTTCCTCAATATGAAATGGCTTGGTCAGATAATCATACGCGCCTTTCTTAATGGCCTCGACGGCTGTTTCAATAGTAGGATGCGCCGTGATCATCAGGAATACTATTTTATTATTTTCAACACGCACTTTTTTCAGAAGCTCGATACCATCCATCTCCGGCATGTACAAATCGGAAAGTACAACATCAATTTTTTCTTTTTTCAAAATTTGCAGAGCTTCCTTACCGCTAGCAGCAACATGCGGTTTATAGTCCAGACTTTTTAAAACATTGTATAATGTATCCCGTACTTCTTCCTCATCATCTACTACGAGGATATGTCTTTCACCAGCCATATTTTCTCCTTTGATAGTCTTAATGGAGTTGTCGGCAAAACATGGATAAATTTTAAGACTTTTTTTATAATATTACAAGAGTGCAGCAAATAAATATTTAATTGATATTGTTTAAACGATGCTGCTTAACGAATAATGATTACTTTATCCGATTTTACTATTTTGCCTTTATCATTTTTTACAACATAAAGATACACACCCGATCGCACCCATTTCCCGTGCTGATTCACTGTTATCCAGGGATATTCTGATGTTGTTATATCTGTCTTAAATACCGGATATCCTAGGAGATCAAAAATGATCAATTCGCCACCGATTGGCAGATTTCTAAATGTTATATCCTTTGCTCCCTGACTTGAGCGCAAAGGGATGGGACCAGCCGTAATTTTTAAACCTGCTTGAGATTCTGAATAGGATAATATAGTAAAGGTTGCAGTATCGCTGTCCGTTAGACCATCCGGATCTCTTGCTGTAAAAACAATACTCTCTGAACCTGTCCATGATGCATTTGGCTTATATATTGCCGCAGTTCTATTTGTATTGTTAATTGTCACGTCTAGTTCAACATGACCTGCTGCAGGTAGCCAATTTATCTCATTATCAGAATTATCCGGATCGGTTACGTAAAGATCCAAATTTAAAATAGAAAATTCTTGGCCAAAATTTCTGATAAAATCCGGAATATCAACCGCAGGTGGCAAATTCGTATGTACAGTCGTATCAATACTAATATAAACAGTCGCCGTATCGGCAGACGTCCGGGTACTGTTTAATATATATTTAAAGCTATCTGGTTCATCGGGACTAAAATAATCTTCATCAGGCGTATATTTAATTAAAGTATCGGCCAAAACTTCAACCGAACCATGCAGGGGAACAGTAAAAGTATTTATAGAAATTGTGTTGGGTATATAGGTATCATTATTGGTTACTTCTAAAATTCGTTCTTCATTCATTGTAATATTGAAATTGTCATTCTGAGCAAACAGTTTAATTATTTCAATGCGAACTTCTGCATAGTCTTCTTTAGATACGTTTTTAATTGTATACCAAAACGATTCCAGGATATTTGTTTCTTCGGGAGAAGTGTACAATATGCTTGTACTATCAGTTGAAATTTTAGCTCGATCAAAATCAGGAGGGAAAATACTAATAATTTTTGGTTCATTCGTCTCAGCATATAAATCATTATCCAGCACTTTGAGTTCGCTGTCTTCATTTATATAGAATAAGTAAGCGTCATCCAACGCCCGTAGAGAGGTCACGGTAAATACGACGGAATCGATATCAAAAAATCCTGTTGCATCATTTGCAGTAAATAAAAGTTTCATCGAACCTGGCAAATCAAGGACAGTCCTCTCGAATGAGGCGACATGCGTCATTGAATTCACTGTAGTTTCCATACCCCAAATGTTATCACCTAAGATATTAATATCCCAGGTTATTTCATTATTTTGATTATCAGGATCAAAGATATATTCATCTAATTCTAACGGATCGAAAGGGCTGCCTACTGAAATAAATAAGGTATCCGGAAAGTTTTTACTTCCATACCCGCCAATGTAAGGTATGGCAGCATCAACTTCCTCCGAAAAATCACTTTTTAATCCCGAATTATTAACCGCTTTTAACCGATAGTAAATACGTATACCCTTCTGAAGCTGATAATCATCAATTAACTCCATTTTATTGTTTTCATCAAAATGGCTTGTATCATGGTGCGATACAGTCGCATATATTGGGTGCAATTGTGTAGCGCCCGAGAGACCGATACTCCGATATATTTCATAATGTGATATATCAGTTTCCGTATTCTTATCCCATACCAATCGCCATCGCGTTGTTTGCGCAATAACGAATGAAGAAAGAAATAGGAAGGATAAAATTAGTAAAATAGTTTTAGTATTAAATCTCATTTATTTCTTTATACAAAACAGTTGTCTTATGAATTTTTTTTCCAGCATTTAATTTTTAATATCTATTGCTTTTTTGTATTTATTCGTGAATTTTAATTTCTATTTCATTTTCAAATGCGCTTTCAATATTATTGATTACCGTCGTCACGGTTAGATAATATTTTGTTTTTAATTTGGGTCGTTTAAATTCCATTTCTGCGCTGAATAGTGGTTTAGTATTTATTTTCTGCCACGGACCATCTTTTTCTGATTTTGCATAAACATTATATTTTGCCCCGGGGATACTCTGCCATTTAATTATCATTTTTTTGTTTTTAATCTCATATCTTAAACCACGGGGCGCCATAACAACTTTCGTCGTATATCGATTAAGACCAGGCTTTCTGTTTTGAATTAATGGGGGAAGATTAAATCGAAATGTTACACCGGCCCGGTGTGTAAGTCCAAAAGATTCGTGATTGATCAAAGTATAATCAACCAGATATTTATTCTTCACATTGACGCCCAGTCCGAAAGTAGGCGTAAATAATTTTTCTGCCATTGCCTGATTGCCAATACGCAAGACCACATAATCTTTCTCAACATACTCAATGCCCAGATTATACTGATAATCCTGATCAATTGATTTGACCAAATCGAATGCAAATCTTAGTTCCTGCATTGGAATTTTATACGCAACGCCTGCACGAAAATTCATAGGAATTTTTTCATTGTAATAATCATATTTCATTTTATCGGCAATATTTTGCACAGCAAAACCGAAATTCAAGCCGCGATATATAGTTTCAAATAAAATCCCGGCGTCAAGCGCAAAGCCACTTGCAGAAAATCCGGCCAAATTATCATTAAAATGTTTAAAGCCGATGCCAATCATTACACCATGAAAAATTTTATACCCAAGACCTAATTGAATGATACTGCTCGAAACATTAATTTCATCACTGGTTGGAAGGCCAGTTTCATCCGTCTCTTGAATATTTGGCATGCCCATATACGATATGCCAATTCCCATACCAAAATCGCTTTTCAATTTATATAAGAAAAGCAAATTTTCAGCGCGAATATCTAAGAACCATTGGGTATGATTAAATGCTACGCCAGAAAGACGGGATTTTGATAATCCGGCTGGATTATACAACAAGGAATTTTCATCATTGGCAATTGCCGCGAACGTTCCGCCTAAAGCAGAGACCCTTGGTGAAAGATCAAATCGTGTAAATAAATTACTCTTTGTGCCCGCATTTTCATAGGGAGACTGCGCAAAACAAAAAAAAGAAAAAAGAAAAAAGAAAAAAGAAAAAAATATCTTTTTCATGTTATAATTGTAATGCCTGGATAATTTGGTTTAAGATAATCATTGATTTTAGAAAAATAAAGTCTGATTATGTTTTTATTTTATTTCCTATTTTGTATAACCAACTTTGAACTTCAGAATATAATAAATTGCAGCACAACATATCATCAATGGATTCTGAAATAAATTCAGAATGACGATTTTGTTGTTCATAGTTTTTTTCAGGTTAATGTCACTTATAATATTCTTTAAACCATTCGACAAATTTGTTAATTCCCAGTTGAATTGGAGTAGAGGGTTTATAATCTACATCTTTTATTAAATCTTCAACATCTGCATAGGTTGCAGGAACATCACCAGGCTGAATGGGCATTAGGTTTTTCTTTGCTCTTTTACCTAAGGCCTTTTCAATCGCCTCTATAAAGTCCAGTAATTTAACCGGAGCATTGTTACCGATGTTATAAATTTTATAGGGCGCAGGCGAGGTTCCGGGATCCGGCGTCTCCCCTGACCATGCTTTGTTTCCCGTTGGAACACAATTGGTTACACGAATAATACCTTCAACAATATCATCCACATAAGTGAAATCACGCTGCATGTTGCCATGATTGTAAACATCTATCGGTTTATTTTCCAGAATAGCTTTGGTAAAAATGAACAGGGCCATATCGGGTCTTCCCCATGGGCCGTAAACCGTAAAGAAACGTAATCCGGTAGTTGGGATACCATATAAATGGCTGTAAGTATGGGCCATCAATTCATTAGATTTTTTACTGGCCGCATACAAACTCACCGGGTGATCAACATTATGATGCACCGAGAACGGCATCGTTTCATTCAGTCCATAGACTGAAGAGCTGCTGGCATAAACCAGATGTTTCACTTTATTATGACGGCAGGCTTCAAGAATATTCATAAATCCAAGAATATTGCTTTCCATGTAGGCATGGGGATTGGTTAACGAATAGCGAACACCAGCCTGGGCTGCAAGGTTAATAACATAATCAAATTTCTCTTTTTCAAATAATTTATAAATATTATCCTGGTCGTTTAGATTTAATTGGATAAAATAAGAATCATTAAAATTGCTTGAAGAAGCCGGATCACATTTGATTAGTTTATTATACTCAATTTTATCCTTACCGAAACCAAGGTTAGCTAAACGAGTGTATTTTAGGTTAATGTCATAGTAGTCATTAATGACATCAAGCCCGATTACCGTATTGCCCTGGTTTAATAATTTAACGGTCGTATGATAGCCAATGAAGCCGGCGGTTCCTGTTACAAGAATTTTCATTTAAATACCTTTCGGGATTCTTCAATCAAACATTAAGTTTTAGCATGATTGGAATAATGAGTCTTAATTTATTCCAAAAATAAGCAAATATCTTGTTATTATTCAAGCCTGACATAATCAAGATACACTGTTTTAGGTTCCGGTAATTGGACGGTGAAAATACCTATACTCAGTACTTTGCAAATATTCATTTTCCGCGTCTTCGGTGCATTTTCAATGTCCTTAATAGGAATTGCAATTTCATTCCAGCCGCACTGAAGTTTAAATCTACGGTTGAAACGATCAGCATATAACTGCTGACCCTTTATATGTAGTTCATCATGGATACGGCAGGTAAAAATTAAAGAATCAGACTTCGGATAATAAATATCAAATTTCAATATATTATACGATGACCAGTCTCTTGGAAAATAATCCAATACCAGACCTGAATACTTTGTTGTTCCAAAAACTATGTAAAGCGAAGCTTCCCCATGTTTGGAAATTTGCAAATTTCTTATAAATGAGGCATCCCCGTGCCACCGGGATATTTCTATATCATTCTCAAAATCAGCAAGTACAGGAAACTGTTTTGAGGCGATAATTTCATCAAATAATGCAATTCCTGCAGGAATTGTTTCCAATAATATGGCAATCACTGCAACTGTTTTCATTAAAATAGAAAGAGTCATTTTTTTTGATGGCGTGATTAGTAAAAAACAACCTATTGCGCCAATAAAATTCCGACGAACATCAATAAGATCAGGCTTGCCATTTTTAAATAAATATTGAAAGGCTTCGATTAATAAACTAAGAAAAGCTGTTAATAATATGATTAAAACAAGGCGTTTTAATAGTGAGAGTTTTTGATATTTATCCCATGTAATACTAATAGAAAAAATCAGCAGGCCAAAGAGAAATATATGCCCTAAATTCCACAATTCCCCTACTGATCTTATAAATTGATTCTTGAATCCTCCTGAAAACGCTAAAATGAAAAGAATGGATACAACAAATATGAGAATAAATTTAAACCGTTTCGACCTATACATTTAATTTTAGAGTATTTTTACATTGATCATAATTCCAATGTCCAAGAATTGAAAGAGATTAAAAATTAAATAATGTTTTTTATCACCTTAGCTACAGAAGATGGAGATATCAATAAATTGGTATAACTGGCATTTGCAAGCGGACAAGCGCATTCTCTGTTCTTAATACTTTTTCTGATTTTTTTTGCGGCTTCTGAATTCCATACCTTTTTAAAATCATAATTATTTTCTCTCAGGTTCCCCATCGAGTCCGCCCGGATGCAGCATGGCCAAACATCCCCATCCGGAGAAATCTGACACGAAGCGATTCCTGCGAAACACGGGATTATCTGGGTTTTTTGCTGCAGAAATTTCTTTACCATTTGATAGTATTCCAACCGGAAAGACCGGGCAATATTAGCCACCCCAACCAGTCTTTTCTCTTTCATCTCCGAAATTAAAAAATCAATCGCCTTGTAATATTGATCCGTATCTGGTGAGATATCAATATCCATCGTTCCAAGTTCAACCCTGTTCTCCGCAATTTCCGTGATATAGGAATCCGGTTCAAGTTTAATAAGCTCTTTGTATATTTCCGGAAATTTGTTTGCATTAAATTTTGAGATGACTGTATGAATACCAATTGTAAAATTTGGATACTTAGTTAATTCCTTTAACGCGCGATAGGTATGCATTGCTTTTTCCCAATTTCCGGGAAAGCCGCGAATTTTATCATGTTCTTCCCCGATCTGATCCAGCGATAAATTAATAATTACATCCGTTTCGGGACAATTTTTAATAATCTGTTCTGCTTTCTCGGGAACGATATCGGACAAACTGCCATTGGTAGGAATATTTATAATCGCCGGCCGGGTCATTTCATAAGCAATTTTACAAACCTCATCGATGTCTTTACGCAGGAATGGTTCACCACCGCTCATCGTAAACCAGAAAGGCGCCTGACCAAGTGTTTTAAAGATTTTTTCATATTCCTCAACTTTTAATCTTTTTACCTTTTTCTCATAAACATTACAGGTCATACAACGGGAATTGCAGGAATAAAGAAGACTTATAGTAATGTTTACCGGCATTGGCGGGTTAAACATTCCGGTACGATAAAAAGTGTGAAACCTCGGAATACGCGATAATAATTGTATTTTTTTAAATCCAGAATTCGGCATGAGTCCCCCAATTTAAAATCATGTATTATAGGTTTAACAAATGAATCGTAAAAAAAATTGCAGAGGAAAGTGAAAAGTTGAAAAGAAGGAGGGTGAAAAAAATTACACCCTCCTCAATCAGAAAACTATTTTAAAAACATCATTCTTCTTGATTGGGAAATATTCAAATCAGGAACCCGTAATTGATAAATATATATACCACTCGCTAATTCCCTGCCATTTGCGTCTGATCCATTCCAAAATATTTTATATTGTCCGGAACTAACAATCGAGTGTAATAAATTCTTTACCAATTTCCCCTGAATATTATAAACTGACAGGGTAACCATTTGAGGATTGTCAAACAAATTTTCCGGTAATGTAAACTCTATTGTCGTCTGGGGATTAAAAGGATTAGGATAATTTTGTGATAACCTAAAATTATCGTTTAATTGCGCATCGGCAACTTGTTCCAGATTAGCTTCAGAGAATATTGCCAAAACAGGGCCGTGTTCGGTGCGATATCCATTATAATCAACGTCAACCAGTTTATAATAATAGGTTTGGCCAGGCATTATATCATTATCGGCGTAAAAATATTTATAACCCCTTGAAGAACTGCCTTTGCTTTCTAATTCTGCATGATTATCGTAACTGGCGAGTAAATCATAAACCCCATTTTCAGATATTGCACGGTAAATTTCAAATCCCTGATTTTCGATTTCTGAACTGGTTTCCCATTTTAATAGAACTGAACCATTTTTGCCAATTGCCGTGAAAGTTATCAGATCAACAGGCAAGGGATTATCAGGCATGATTCCGCCAATAGCAAACTCAGAAAAATCAGTAACTCCGGTTAATGTTATCGTCCTTGCAACATTATCTCTGCTAGATTCAGTAACCTCAGTCCATGAGAGATCATTAGCGTCGTCTCTAACGAGTAGTTCAACGGTACTTGGGTCGCCAACTCCGACCTGATTACTGTAATCAAAAATCAAGGTTGCGGTAACATCGCCTATTTCCTGCACTCCCCAAACTAAATTTGACCGTCTATCAAAAGTTCCCGGAAAAGTTTCACCAGAAGTAACCGGTGCACCTGAAACCGAACCAAATTGATAAACCATTAAATTATTAGAGGCGTCAGGCGTTGAGGTAATGGTAACCGTAACATCGCCGCCTGCAGGACCAACTGAAGTTGGATCTGTTGTAATTACAAAAGCGGAATTTTCACCAATTGGCGCAGCTGATGTAACCCAGGCTGGATCATCCGTACCTGATCCACTTGTAGCTCCCAATGTACCATCATTGTTACCGCTGCTTTGGTAATCGGTTACAACCTGACCAGAACCGTCATCCATCGGCCAGTAGGCAATCAAATTAGATTCTGTTCCCGTCAATACCCTATTCATATTATCGCGTATTTCAGCTTGACTACGAACGTCATTCCAGATTCTAACTTCATCTAAAATTCCATCGTAGGGAAGAACAGCTGCTCCCACATACGCAGCGCCTAAAGCACCAATTGATGAGGAACCACCAGTTGCATTGTTTGTATAACCAACTGTTTCTGAAATACCATTCAAATAAAACAATACCTGTGTATTGGCGGCATCGCGAACAACTGCAACATGCGTCCAACTGGCAGCACTTATAGTTGATGTAGAAGTCGCGATTTCATCTACACCGGCGCCATATTCGAATGTTAAAGTTATGGTACCAGCAGGACTCATTCGAATCGAGTATAATGTATTGGCTGCTTCTGTCTCTCCTGCTGCCCCCTGAAAAATTAAAACCTGATCTTGAATTGTTTCAGGATTTAGCCAAAATTCCAATGTCAGGTCTCCCGCAATTTGTAAAGAAGAATGAGAGCCTGTAAGCACAAATTGTGTTGCCCCAGATTCAAAATCCAATCCGCTACCGGCACCCTGTGCAGATAAGTGTGATACATAAGCTGAAACAAACATAATTAAGAGAAATGTAAATGTTTTCTTTAATAAATTATTCATATTAGTCCCCTATCACATAATTACAAAGACAATAAACCCTATTGAAACAGGTTATAAAAACCACTGGTTTAAAAGCCTGTTCTCACTTTTATTCAACAGATAT